>JAZRWQ010000001.1:0-9432 GCA_045599805.1 Eubacteriales bacterium
GCAAAGCGTGAGAGTGGTAAGAGTAATAGAGAAAAACGGCGTGGGACTTAATCTCACGGAGGATACGATAGATGCGATAGCCTGCCATTCGCACGGCAGGCAGGCCGGAACTCTGGAGGGGCGCATACTTCGCATCGCCGATAAAATAGCCTATGTGAATCATGATGTTGACGATGCCGTAAGGGGCGGAATAATAAGCAATGAGGACATCCCGTTTGATATCCGTGCAACCCTCGGGCCAACCTCGTCCATTCGTCTCAATACCATGGTAAACGCCATAGTCGGAGCAAGCTTAGGCAAAGACGACATCTGTATGGATGATGAAATATATAATGCTTACCATACGCTTAAGGATTTCCTTTTTGAGAATGTTTATAAGGATTCCGCGGCAAAAACACAGGAAGCAAAGGCCGGCAGGCTTGTCGGAGAACTGTTTGAATATTACATGGAGCATCCGGAGCTTATGCCGGATGAATATAAGCTGATAAACGAAAGAGAGGGCACGGAGCGCGCGGTGGTCGATTTTGTCGCCGGAATGAGCGATAATTACGCCGTCAAGGTATATACCGACCTTAAACTGCCCGGTGCCTGGATGTACTGATAAGGAAAGGAGTGAGTATTCGCGATGGATGAATCTTTTATAGACAGACTGCTGTCGGCGATAAGCATTGAAGACGTTATCGGCGAATACGTCATTCTTCGTCCCAACGGAGACAGATTTGTGGGGCTTTGTCCTTTCCACAGCGAAAAAACCGCATCGTTTACCGTATTTACCGCCACGCAGTCATTTTACTGTTTCGGCTGCGGCAAAGGCGGCTCGGTAATAAATTTCATACAGCAGAAAGAAAATCTTGACAGATTCGATGCAATAAAGCTTCTTGCCGACAGGGCGGGGCTTGAAATACCGCAGAGCGGCGATACCGAAAGCTACCGGCGCACGCGCGATTCCGTAATTGAAATGAATACGGCGCTGGCTCGTCATTTTTATGATAACCTTATGGGGGAGAAAGGTGCGGCGGCGCGTGAATATTTCCGCAATCGCCGTCTTAAGGCGTCAACCGTTAAGCATTTCGGTTTGGGATATGCCCCCGATGAATGGGATGACGGAGTAAACTATCTGCGTTCGCTCGGCTACCGTCCCGATGACATGGTGTCGGCGGGACTTGCCGTAAAAGGTAAAAACGGCGGCGTTTACGACAGATTCAGAAACAGGGTAATGTATCCGATAATAGATATCAGAGGCAGGATAATCGCATTCGGCGGCAGGGTGATGGACGACAGTAAGCCCAAGTACCTGAATTCTCCCGATACCGCCGCTTTCAAAAAGAGCTCGGTACTGTTTGCGCTAAACTTTGCCAAGAATAACAATAACGGCAGACTTATTCTCTGCGAGGGTTATATGGACGTAATAAGTCTGCATCAGGCGGGATTCACTCAGGCCGTCGCTACAAACGGAACGGCAATAACGCAGGAGCACGCCCGACTTATCTCAAGATACGCAAAAGAGGTCGTTATCGCGTACGACTCGGACGGAGCAGGTCAGAACGCCACCAATAAGGCGATAAAACTGCTTAACGAAACGGGCATAAACGTAAGGGTGCTTTCCCTTGACAGCGGTAAGGACCCCGATGAATACATAAAAACGCACGGCGCAGAGAAATTCGCAAGATTGCTTGACGAAAGCGGCAGCCAGATATCCTTTTTGCTTCATAAGGCAAGGGCGAAATATGATATTACGTTGCCGGAGGATAAGACGGAATACCTCAAGGAAGCCGTTAAAATTCTTGCTGATATTCAAAGCCCCGTCGAGGCGGAGGTTTACATAACCCGTCTTGCAAGGGAAACCGAAATATCCGATATCGTAATAAAGAACGAGATCGAAGCGACTAAGAGGAAACGGCGGAAGATCGAGGAGAAAACTCAGCTCAAAACCGAGAATGAAAAGCTTCTGCGAGATAGGCTGAATCCCATGAAAGCAAGCAATCTCAAGGCGGCACGGGCTGAGGAAACGCTTATAGCGATTTTGTTAAAACACCCCGATTATTACGAAAAGCTTACGCCGAAAATAACGGCAAACGATTTCATAACGCCGTTCAACAAAGGTATTTTCTCCGTTCTGGAGGATTATATAAAAGAAAACAGAAGCATATCCCTGTCAACTCTGTCTCAGCGGCTCACAAATGAGGAGACCTCGAAGCTCACCGAATATACCGTAAACGTCGTTCTGGCAAACAACGGTTTAAAGCAGGCAAGCGACTGCGCAGAAGCTTTGCGCGCCTCGGGCAAAACCGATATAACGGAAAAAAGTGCCGCGGAAATACAGAGTTACATAAGCAGTATGAATAAAAAGAAAAGAGAGGAATAGAAAATGGCTGAAACCGATAAAAAGGCAATACTTGCTTCTTTGATCGAAAAAGGACAGAAAAACGGTATGATCTCCCGTAAGGAGATAACCGACGCGTTCCCTGCGGGCGAATTGACTTCCGAGCAGTTGGATAAAATCGTCGAGAATTTAGAGGCAATGAATATTGATGTTATGGACAAGCTTATTGACGAAATGCCCGATGATGAGCTTTCCAGTCAGCTTGAAGACATCGATAACGAGCTTATGGAAGAGGATACCGTCAACATCTTAAAGTCGGATAACCTCGAGCAGGTGCTGACGCAGGACGGCATCACGATGGATGACCCCGTTAAGCTCTATCTTAAAGAGATAGGCAGAGTACCTCTTCTTACAAACGAAGAGGAGCAGGCGCTTGCACGCAAGATGGCTGACGGTGACGAGGAAGCTAAAATGAAACTGTCGGAGGCCAACCTTCGCCTTGTTGTAAGTATCGCCAAGAGATATGTAGGCAGAGGTATGCAGTTCCTCGATCTTATTCAGGAAGGCAATATGGGGCTTATCAAAGCCGTTGAAAAGTTCGACTTTTCCAAGGGCTATAAGTTCTCCACCTACGCTACATGGTGGATAAGACAGGCAATCACCAGAGCCATTGCCGACCAGGCAAGAACTATCCGTATCCCCGTACACATGGTTGAAACCATAAATAAGGTAATGCGCGTAGAACGTCAGATGCTTCAGGAGCTCGGCAGACAGCCTCTTCCCGAAGAGACCGCAAAGGAAATGGGTATTTCCGTTGAAAAGGTAAAGGAAGTTCTTAAAATAGCGCAGGAGCCCATACCCCTCGAAACGCCTATCGGTGAAGAGGACGACAGCCATCTGGGCGACTTCATTCCCGATGAGGACATAACTGCTCCGGCAGATGCAGCATCGCAGGTAATGCTCAAGGAAGAGCTTGAAGAGGTGCTGAAAACTCTTACCGACAGAGAAGCGAAGGTTTTGAAGATGCGTTTCGGTCTTGAGGACGGCAGAATGCGTACTCTGGAAGAGGTTGGCAGAGATTTCAACGTAACAAGAGAGCGTATCCGCCAGATAGAAGCAAAGGCTTTGAGAAAACTTCGCCATCCATCCAGAAGCAAGCGTCTTAAAGACTTCCTCGAAGAGAATTAAATAGCTATTGAAATACTGAAAAATATGTGGTAAAATATTTACTCGGAAATTTAATGAAACATAAAATACAAGGAGTACCAAAATGAAACTTAACAGCGTTACCCCCAAAGAAAAAAGCATTGTCGAACTGGAAATAACCGTTAAAAAGGAAGTGTTCGCAAAAGCAGTTGATGAAGCTTTCGCAAAGAATTCCGTAAATATCAACGTTCCCGGTTTCAGAAAGGGCCATGCACCCCGTAAAATAATCGAAAAGATGTACGGCGAAGGCATCTTCTATGAAGACGCTATCAACGCTACATATCCCGAAGCATATGATGCCGCAGTTAAGGAAGCAGGCATTGATGCCGTAGCACAGGGCGAGGTCGAACTCGTTAAGGTTGATGCAAACGGCTATACTTTCAAGGCTATGGTTCCCGTACGCCCCGAAGTAAAGCTCGGTGAATACAAGGGCATCGAAATCACTCAGAAGCCCGTTAAGGTTACCGCGGCAATGGTAAACGAGGAGCTGGAAAGAAAGAGACAGTCCCAGTCCAGATTCGTAACCGTTGAAGACAGAGCAGCCAAGAAGGGCGATACCGCAGTTATCGACTTTGAAGGCTTTGCAGACGGCAAGGCATTCCCCGGCGGCAAAGGCGAGGGCTATGAGCTTGAGCTCGGCTCCGGTTCCTTCATCCCCGGATTCGAAGATCAGCTTATCGGCAAGAATGCCGGCGACGACGTAGAAGTAAACGTAACCTTCCCCGAAGATTATCATGCTGAAGACCTTAAGGGCAAGGCTGCTATGTTCAAGGTAAAGATCCATGAACTCAAAGTAAAAGAGCTGCCCGAACTCAACGATGATTTCGCAAAGGATGTCAGCGAATTCGATACACTTAAGGACTATAAGGCTGATATAAAGAAGAATATCACCAAGGAAAAGAAAGAAACTGCTCAGAGAGAAGCTGAAAGCGCAGTTATCGATAAGATAGTTGAAAATATGACGGTTGAGCTTCCCGAGGCAATGGTAGATCAGCAGATTGAAAACACCATGCGTGAGTATGCCGCATCCCTTGAACAGCAGGGTTTGGATTTCAAGACCTATCTCAAGTATCTTGATTCCGACGAAGAAAAGTTCAAAGCCTCCATGCGTCCCAATGCAGAGCATAACGTAAAGGCTCGTCTTGCTCTTGAAGAGATCGCAAAGGCAGAAAAGCTCGAAGTAACCGATAAGGAAATCGAAGCAGAATACAAGAAGTTCAGCGAAGCTTATCAGGTAGAGCTCGATCAGGTTAAGCTCTATATACCCAAGGAAAACATCGTTGAAGATCTTAAGATCGAAAAGGCCGTTAAATTTGTAGCCGGCGCCGCCGTAATCAAGTCCGATGAGGAAAAGAAGGCAGCAAAGGAAGCAAAAGAGGAAAAAGCCGAATAATTTCGGCATAAAGCAATAGTTAATCGGGTATAATCTATCTGATGCAATGCAGCATACCCGCCGCTTCTGGCGGCGAGTATGCTTTCATATTTAGTGAGGTGTAATAAATGAGTTTAGTACCGATGGTAGTCGAACAGACCAATCGCGGCGAAAGATCCTATGATATATATTCGCGTCTGCTTAACGACAGAATCATATTTCTTTCCGAAGAAGTAAACGATACTACCGCATCCCTGGTAGTTGCACAGATGCTTTATCTTGACGCGCAGGATTCCGAAAAGGATATCCATTTCTACATCAACAGCCCCGGCGGTTCGGTAACCGCAGGCATGGCTATATATGATACCATGCAGTACGTTAAGTGCGACGTGTCCACCATTTGCGTCGGTATGGCGGCAAGCATGGGCGCATTCCTGCTCGCGGCAGGCGCAAAGGGCAAGAGATTTGCTCTTCCCAACAGTGAAATCATGATCCATCAGCCCTTGGGCGGAGCGCAGGGGCAGGCGACCGATGTGCTTATCCATGCACAGCATATAAGCAGAATAAAGGAAAAGTTAAGCTCTATCCTTGCCGAAAGAACCGGCAAACCTTTGGAAATCATAAAGCAGGATACCGAGAGGGATAACTTTATGACGGCTGATGAGGCTGCCGAATACGGTCTTGTTGATAAGGTAATCGAGAAAGCGTAAAGGTATAACAGATGAGCATTGATAAACAGATTGAGCCCTGCTGTTCCTTTTGCGGAAGAAAGCAGGATGAGGTCGGCAGACTTATCGCAGGCGTAAATGCTTTTATCTGTGATGAGTGCATCTCCATGTGCGCCGAAATAATGGATATCGAAGCCGACGGAGCGCGTCCGTCCTCCGAATCCAAAGAGGTAACGCTTTTAAAGCCCATGGAGCTTAAAAAGATACTTGATGATTTCGTTATCGGGCAGGACGATGCAAAAATCGCTCTGTCGGTAGCCGTTTATAATCATTATAAGCGTCTTGCTTCAAAAAAGCAGAACGGTGAAGTTGAACTGAAAAAGAGCAATGTATTGCTCTTAGGCCCTACCGGCTGCGGCAAAACCCTGCTTGCGGAAACTCTCGCAAGAACGCTTAACGTTCCCTTCGCCATTGCCGATGCCACCACGCTTACCGAGGCAGGCTATGTGGGCGAGGATGTTGAAAATATCCTTCTGCGCCTTATCCAGGCGGCTGATTTTGATATCGAGCTTGCCGAGAAAGGTATAATTTATATCGATGAAATAGACAAGATAGCGCGCAAATCCGAAAATCCGTCCATTACGAGAGACGTAAGCGGCGAGGGTGTTCAGCAGGCACTTTTAAAAATTCTTGAGGGAACGGTAGCCTCCGTACCTCCCCAGGGCGGCAGAAAGCATCCGCAGCAGGAGCTTATCCATATAGACACGAGAAATATCCTCTTCATCTGCGGCGGCGCTTTTGACGGACTTGATAAGATAATAGAAAAACGTTCCGAAACCGTGTCTATCGGCTTCGGCGCGGATGTCCGCACAAAGAAGCAGAAGCTTGCCGACGGATTTTTAAGGCTTGCCGAGCCGCATGACCTTGTAAAGTTCGGACTTATCCCTGAGCTTGTGGGCCGCCTTCCCGTAATAGTTGCGCTTGACCAGCTTGACGAAAAGGCGTTTGTGCGCATTCTCAAAGAGCCGAAAAACTCTTTGACACAGCAGTATGAAGCCCTTTTCGATATGGACGGGATAGAGCTTGAATTTACCGATGATGCTTTAATGGCGATTGCGAAAAAAGCATCCGAAAAGAATACCGGCGCAAGAGGATTGCGCGGCATCCTTGAAGGCATAATGCAAAAGCTTATGTTTGAACTTCCCTCCGATAACGAGGTATACAAGGTAATAATAAACGAGGATTGTGTGCTTTACGGAAACGACAGGGCACAGCTTCTTCGCGATCCGGCAAAGAGACGCGAAAAGCTCGGAGATACCGTGATTCTGTAAAAAACAAAAGAGGAATGTAAAATGAAGCACGTATTCATAATAAATCCGATAGCAGGCAAGGGCGACAAATATTCCGAATATATTGAAAGGATACACGAAGCCTTTAAAGGGCGTACGGATGAATATGAAATTGTTTTGACTGAGTACAGAAAACATGCCGTTGAAATTGCGCGTTCATACGCCGAAAGCAGTCAGCAGGTGCGCCTGTATGCCTTCGGCGGCGACGGCACGGTAAATGAAGTCATTACCGGAGCTTACGGCTTTGACAACGTAGAGGTTGCAGCATATCCGGCAGGCACGGGAAATGACTTCGTAAAGGTCATGGGCGAAATCGACTGGAACGATTTATCCAACATTATCGACGGCGAATGTAAAACCATCGACCTTATACATATCAACGACCGCCTTTGTGCCAACATAACAAATATCGGTTTCGATGCCAAGGTCGCCGCAAATGTCGTACGTTTCAAAAAGCTTCTCGGCGGTCATCTGGCATACTATACCTCTGTTTTCTATACGCTGCTTGGCAAAATAACCATGCGCGCAAAGATATTTATAGATGAGGTGCTTGTACATAACGGCGATACTCTTTTGTGCATCAGCGCAAACGGCAGGGTTTACGGCGGCGGATTTAACGTTGCGCCGAAAGCTTCCGTTGTTGACGGACTTATAGATTTTGTCATAGTTCAAAACGTAAAGAAGATAAACATAGCCGGTTTTGTAAACAAATACAAAGAAGGCGCTCATGAGCAGCTGGCTCAGTGGCTTACCGCATACAGAGGCAAAAAGCTTACGATAGAATCCGACAATGATATGACCGTATGTATAGACGGCGAAATAATAAACGCGAAAAAATGCGATATTTCCGTTATTCCGTCGGCAATTAAATGCATTTTCCCTAAAGTAAAATAATATTATACACAGAGAAAAATAGCAAAGAGGAAAATTTTTTCGTCTTTGCTATTGACTTTTTTTGACCAATATGCTAAAACATATATTGTAATTAGCACTTGATGGTAAAGAGTGCTAAAACAGCCGGATAAAAAATAATAATATATATCAGTGGAGGTAAATAAAATGAAACTGAAACCATTGGCAGACAGAGTAGTTATTAAAATGATTGAAGCGGAAGAGACCACCAAGAGCGGCATAATTCTTGCACCGGCATCCAAGGAAAAGCCTCAGATCGCACAGGTAGTTGAGGTAGGCCCCGGCGGAATAGTTGACGGCAAGGAAGTCGGTATGTGCGTAAAGCCCGGTGATAAGGTAATAATCGGGAAATATGCCGGCACCGAAGTAAAGATTGACGATGTTGAATATCTTATCGTTAAGCAGAATGAAATTCTGGCAATAGTTGAATAAGGAGTGATATGTTATGGCAAAACAGATAATTTTCGGCGAAGAGGCAAGAAAGTCTCTGCAGACCGGTGTTGATAAGCTCGCAAACGCCGTTAAAATAACCATGGGCCCCAAGGGCAGAAACGTTGTTCTCGATAAGAAGTACGGCGCTCCCCTCATCACCAACGACGGTGTTACCATCGCAAAGGAAATCGAGCTTGAAGATGCTTTTGAAAATATGGGCGCACAGCTCGTTAAGGAGGTTGCCACCAAGACCAATGACGTTGCAGGCGACGGCACCACTACCGCAACTCTGCTTGCGCAGATAATGATCAAGGACGGTTTAAGAAATGTTTCCAGCGGTGCTAATCCCATGGTACTCAAAAAGGGTATCGCAAAGGCAGTTGATGCGGCAGTAAACGCAATCAAGGACAATTCCGTTCCCGTTAAGGACAGCAAGGATATCGCTCATGTTGCAGTTATTTCCGCAGGGGATGAGCAGATAGGCAATCTCATTGCCGAGGCCATGGAAAAGGTTTCTTCCAACGGCGTTATTACCGTTGAGGATTCCAAGACAGCCGAAACCTACAGCGAGGTTGTTGAAGGCATGCAGTTCGACAGAGGCTATATAACTCCTTATATGGCTACCGATTCCGAAAAGATGGAAGCAATCCTTGATGATCCCTGCATCCTCATCACCGATAAGAAAATATCAAATATACAGGAAATACTGCCTCTTCTCGAACAAGTGGTTCAGTCCGGCAGAAAGCTTCTGATAATTGCCGAGGATATTGAGGGCGAAGCACTTACCACACTTATTCTCAACAAGCTTCAGGGCAGATTTGTATGCGTAGGCGTTAAGGCACCCGGCTTTGGCGACAGAAGAAAGGAAATGCTTCAGGATATCGCCGTTTTAACCGGCGGCACCGTTATCTCCGAAGAACTCGGTTACGAGCTTAAGAGCGCAACTATCGATATGTGCGGCAGCGCGCGTCAGGTAAAGGTTTCCAAAGAAAACACCATTATTGTTGACGGCGCAGGCGAGTCTTCCTCCATTGAGGACAGAATCGCACAGATCAAGTCCGCTATTGCAGTTACCACCAGCGACTTCGATAAGGAGAAATTACAGGAGCGTCTTGCCAAGCTTGCAGGCGGCGTTGCCGTTATCAAGGTAGGCGCAGCAACCGAAGTTGA
>JAZRWQ010000002.1:0-7058 GCA_045599805.1 Eubacteriales bacterium
GTCGAACATCTTAAGATAATTTATAATGTAGCGATTTTCGGCATAGCCTTTTCTGTCGTCGGTATCAAGCTTTTTCCAATACGCCTGGAAAGACGGCATATTTATATTCGCATCCTGACGGTAAACGGTTACGCCGTCACGCTTGAGAGCATTACACAGAAAATCCGTAAGGAATTTTGCCGCGTCATCGTTTGCAAGGTTGAAGCAATGCCAGCCGGTATCTAAAATAAGCCATCCGTTTTCCTTGAAGTCCTCGTAAAATTTGCTTCCGGTGGTTACTCTTTCAGGCTCGTACCACATGATAAAGCCCATGTCGTTTTCCTTGCACTTATCGCCTATCTCGTGCAGATCATCACCCCAGCGTGAGTATTCGGGAATCCATGTTCCGGTATCCGTCCAGCTTTCGGAGTTGTTCGGGCGTTCGTACCATCCGGCATCAAGCCACCAGTAGTCGGGCATAAGTCCGAATTTCATAAGGGTATCCATATCGGCCATGTCCTGCTTTTCGTTGCGGCCTAAAAATCCGCCGGTACCGCCCTCGCAAATCATCGTTTCGATGGGATGTCCGTCAGGCTGAGGCATAGCCTCGGTATAAACCCATCTGCGCCACAGGTTTTGCGAGCGCATTATATCCTTTTCCCAGAAAAGCATGGTCATTAAAGGAGAACGGATAGCCTCGCCCGGCGCAAGATATGTATCAAGCTTTTCCTGCTTTGCGGTTATTTCAAATCCACCGTTATTTTTGATGGAAGCGCTCCACTGTCCCGGCCAACCTACCGAGAAGAATATTCCCTCTTTGCCCCATGCCGCATCTTTATTCTGCCACTGAGTATTGAAATAGGTCGCCCATCTTACGGTGGGCTTGCCGCCGCTGCCGCCGATATTTTTCTCGGCGCCGGCTTCCATGGTTATAAACTCGGGCTTGAAAGAGTGCGCACATTCACGGCTGCCCTCGAACACCTCAAGATCCATCTTGCCGTCGGCATATTCTTTGGCAAATATGCTATTCAGTGCATAAAAATCGGTAATATTTTCACTATTCTTATCGCCTTTGTTTTCGAGCCACACCGTCCATTCGACAATGGCATAGTTCTTATACTTGGTAGCATAGACGGCTACTTCCAATGGCTCTCCCGATTTTGTATATGTAAGGGTATACTGAGTTGCGTTATCTTCTTCGGAGACATCGGTTTTGCGAGTCCATTCGCTTATAACGGAGGAGAAAACCGTATTCCCCACCTTGAAATCGAATGCAGGCGCATCGCAGTTTATTATGTTCTTTTCCAGCCAGTCGCCAGCCTTTTGCATCTCCGACTCGGTTGTATCGGTATCGGATGCGGTGAGCGCATACTGTCTGTTCATAAAGAATTCTTCCTGCTCGTTTGAAAGGGTGCGCTCTATCTTAATGCTTTTGCCGGAGCAGCCGGCAAGCAGGCTTATGAGCATTACAGCGCAGAGAATGTAGGCAATATACTTTTTCATGGTTTTCTCCTTATAAATTCACGGTGATATATTCGTGATGTATCGCCGGAAGAATTTTCTCCGTAAGGTCTTTCGTTTTCAATTTCAGAGTGGACGTATTTATGCAGGGATGACAGCCGACGTACTCATTTTTAAGTAAATCCTCGTCAATAAGCAGGTTTACGGTGTTATCCTTATCATTCATCAGCCCAAGAACACTTACACTGCCCGGAGTGATATCGAGATATTTTTTCATCGCCTCGGCATTTGCAAAGGACAGTCGCGACGAGCCTATCTGAGCCGACAAATCCTTGGTTAAAAACTTTTTATCCGAAGGGATCATGAGAAGATAAAATACAGTGCACTGTCTGTTGCACAGAAACAGATTTTTACAGATATCTATGCCGAAATCTTTTTCTATTCCGGCGCATACTTCCATGGTCTGCGCCTCCGAATGGTCGGCACGCTCATATTCTATATTCAGTTTGTCAAGCAGATCATAGCATTTTATTTCTTTGTTAAGGCGCTTTGATGCATCCTTCGGTCTTCCCTTTTCCACTATCATAAAAAACCCCTCCGTTAAAGGTATTGTACCACAAGTGCAAAGGAAGGTCAACGCCGATATCGATTACGAATTTATGCTTTTTATTATAGTTATCAGCCAATAAATAATAAATATATTGCATTAGCACAGGTTTATTGGTAGAATAAACTTATAAATTTTCAAAGGAGCAAAGATATGAATATTCCGAGAAGCGAACATCCGAAACCGCAGTTTGAGCGCTCCACATGGAGAAACTTAAACGGCAAATGGAATTTTGAAATAGATAACGGAAAAAGCGGTAATGAAAGAGGACTGGCAAAACCCGACGCAACCCTTGCCGGTGAAATAACCGTGCCTTTCTGCCCGCAAAGCAAGCTTTCCGGCGTTGAGCATAAGGATTTTATTTACGGCGTTTGGTATCAGAAAAAGATAGCACTTACCGAGGAAGATTTGAAAAACCGTGTAATTATCCATTTCGGCGCGGCAGATTATGAATCTTATCTCTACATAAACGGCGTTAAAGCCGGTTATCACAAGGGCGGCTACGTTTCATTCTCCTTTGATATTACCGATAAGGTGGTATCGGGCGAAAACGTTATTACCCTTAACTGCACCGATGACGAGAGAAACCGCCTTATCCCCAGAGGCAAGCAGTGCGAGCATTATTTTTCGCAGCTTTGCGACTATACGCGCACAACGGGTATATGGCAGACGGTTTGGCTTGAATTCACCCCGAAGGATGCCTGCATAGAAAGAGTTAAGTACTACCCCAACGCAAACGACGTTTCCCTATCCATAGAGGCGCATTTATGCGGCGCCGGAACCTTTACCGCCGTTGCCAAGTATGAGGGCAGAGAGGTTGGCAGAAAGGTTATGGAGAGCAACGGCGGCGTTGAAACGATTTCCCTTCCCCTTTCCGAAAAGCATTTATGGGAGGTTGGCTGCGGCAGACTTTACGATTTGGAATTATCTTACGGCGAAGATAAGGTAAAGAGCTATTTCGGTTTAAGAAGCATTCGCTTCGAGGGCAGAAAATTCATGCTCAACGACAAGTCGGTATTCCAGCGTCTTGTGCTTGACCAGGGATTTTACCCTGACGGCATCTATACCGCGCCGACCGATGCCGACCTTATAAAAGATATTGATTTGAGCCTTGCCGTAGGCTTCAACGGTGCAAGACTGCATCAGAAGATCTTCGAAGAGCGTTTCCTCTATCACGCAGACAGAAAGGGCTACCTTGTTTGGGGCGAATTCCCCGACTGGGGACTTGACCACACCTATGCCGACAACATCTACGGCATCCTGCCCGAATGGATAGAAGAGGTAAACCGCGATTTCAACCACCCGGCTATCATCGGCTGGTGTCCTCACAACGAAACCTGGGATCAAAACGGCAGAAAGCAGTTTGATGAAGGACTGCGCCTTATATACAGAGCCACCAAGGCTATCGACACCACCCGTCCCTGCATAGACACAAGCGGCAACTTCCACGTTGAGACCGATATTTTCGACGTTCACGATTATGAGCAGAATCCCGAAATATTCAAAGAGCATTATGACCGTCTGATGACCGAGAACCTGCTTAACGACCGCTTTGACAAAATTCAGCACTACGACGGCAAGATGCCCACCTTCGTAAGCGAATACGGCGGAATACGTTGGTCGGAGGACAAGGATAGCTGGGGCTACGGCGCAACACCCAAGAGCCCCGAGGAATACATCGCCCGCTTCAAGGGGCTTACCGACGCGCTTCTTGACAACGACCAGATGTTCGGCCTCTGTTACACGCAGCTTACCGACGTTGAACAGGAGCAGAACGGTATATACACCTACAACCGCGTTCCCAAGTTTGACCAGAATATTTACTACGATATAATGTCCCGCAAAGCCGCAATAGAAGACTGAAAAAATTAAATCCCGCATACAAAGTATGCGGGATTTTTATATTCGTTTAGTTTATTTGGTTGTGAATGTGATGGCATCCGTATCTACGATAGTCTCATAATTATCTGCATCATATATATGGAATTTAAGTTCTATTTCATCAATGGATGTTATTCCGTTATCCTCAAGATCGCTTGAGAAAATTGTTATTTCGTCTATCGCCATTTTTTCGTTACATAATGTACTTGAGAAATAGCCGTCAACCATAAACCCGTTTATGGAAAGTTCTTCACACGAAACGGTAATGTTTTTACCGTTATGATTTTCTATGTAGAGCAAAACTCCTGCTCCCCAGAAGCTGTTTTCATCAACATATTTTCCAATAATTTTTATGCCGTTATCATTATATAATTCCTTGCCAACATCGTTAGGAGTAACATCCATATTGGCAAATTCAGATGTTTTTATGGTAATCAAATCGGTATCAAATATAGTATCGTAGCTATCCGAATCATATACGTTGAAAGACACTTCGATCTGTCCGACAGTTTCTATACCGGCAGCCTTTAATCCCGAAGAAGATAAATACATAGTTTCATTTGATTTTTTACCGGCTGCTATTTCGCTATAAAACATATCGCTTATCATGTAGTTATTTACTATAAGGTATTTCCCGCTTACTGTTACTGTTTTATCGCCGTTGTTTTCAACGAGCAATTTTATGCCATCGCCCCATAACTCGTCATTTTCATATTCAAGCGCAGTTACCTTGATATTATCCTGATCCACAAGCACCTGATTTTCTATTGTTACGTTCACATTGCTTTTTTCTTCGGCCTTGGATTCAGAGGTTTCACTCTTCGATTCGGATTGACTTTCCGAAGACTCATCAGCTATTTCTTTCTTTTCCGAACTGCCGCTACCCAGTGCAAGCAAGGAAAATACAGAAAGAACAAGAACTATACATAAAATAACACAAAACTTCTTTTTCATATTCTTTTGCCTTTCTTACAAACAAAAATAATAATTAGCGTTGTCACACACTCATTTACCATATCCACAAAATCGAATGTCCCAGGTATAATATCCCATAACTGCACAAACTCCGTTATCATTTCAAAAACAATACAAATAGACAATGATGCTGTAAATCTGTTTGTCTCGTTTTGAAATACAAGAAGCACAGTAAATGTCAAAGAGTAAGCCCATAAAATATCGCACAAATAATATTTAATGAATTTGATTATTAAAGTAGGCTCGCTGTCTATAACGTGAATAAAATTTAATTTATCTAATATGTATTGTGAAAAATACGTGTCCGGTCGAAACATAATATAGACAATGCCGCCGATAAACAGCGGAATGAATATATTTGCAATCCAAAACACTATTTTTCGTTTCATATAAGTCCTGCGATAAGGTAAACCGTGGCAATACCAGCCGAAATCAGATAGCCTTTAAGCGATTTCATGGATGATAAAAGATAAACCGTGCCAAATGCAAATGCAACAATTCCCCATACTTTTAAATCGCTGTAATATTCAGAGAAAAATCTTGAAAGCAAAAATGCTATCCAGCAAAAAACGCATGAGATAATTGCAGCAACTTTTCCTTCACTCTTACGGGCAACTACCATAATAATCCCGGAAACCAAAAAACACAGCGCTACTAAATACCCTGCCGCACCATTTAACCCATCACTATCGGAAAGTGCTTCACCTATAGAAGCGGCACATGACTGAAATGTTATAAGCACAACTAATACTAATGACAAAATACCAAGTATCAATCTTACAACAGCCCATTTGTTATTCTTTCCTTTCGCTGTCACTTTTATTGTTTTGTTTTCTTCTTCCATAATTAACCTCTTCCTTCTTTTTCGTTGATTTTTGATATTGACATTCACTAAATGTCAATATCAAAATGATTATAGCATACAATAAAGAAAATGACAAGTAGTGAATGTCAAATTTTTGAGGTATTGTATGTTTATAAATAAAAACGAAAACGGCAAAAATAATATATGTGGAGAAAAAGTATCGAAGTATCGGAAAGAATTAAAGATATCACAGCGTATTTTCGCGGAAAAACTTCAGCTTATGGGGCTTGATATCGATAAGAATGCCATACAGCGAATTGAGGCCGGGAAACGATTTGTTACCGATATTGAGCTTGTACAATTATCAAAAGCCTTAAATAAAAACATCGAAGACTTGCTTTGCATAAAATAAACGCCACCTTACGGTGGCGTTTGTTACTTTTCGCTTTCATATTTGGGCTCTTGCTGGGAGAAGATATAGTCGTCAACGTCCTCGGTAACGGGTGCGTCGCAGAAATAGTATTTCAAAAAAATCACCTGCCGCTTATCTGTATATATTCTACAGTATATGCGGCAGGCGCTTATTTGATACGTTAATTTTTAAGACTTTGCAACGGGGCGGGAAGTCTGCCGCCGCGGTTTATGAAGCCGGCGGGAGAATAGGTATTCACCGGCATTATTGGCGCGCTGCCGAGCAGTCCGCCGAAAGAGAGCTCTTCACCCGGCTTTTTACCGATGGCGGGAATGAGGCGGACGGCGGTTGTTTTGGAATTTACCATGCCGATGGCGGCTTCGCCGGCAATGATGCCGGAAAGGGCTTCGGCGCTTGTGTCGCCGGGGACGGCAATCATATCAAGGCCGACCGAGCAAACGGCGGTCATCGCCTCTAATTTTTCGATTTTGAGCGAGCCGCATCTTGCGGCGGAGATCATGCCCTCATCCTCGCTGACGGGAATGAAAGCGCCGGAAAGACCGCCTACGTGGGAGGACGCCATTACGCCGCCTTTTTTTACAGCGTCGTTAAGGAGTGCAAGGCAGGCTGTGGTACCGGGGGCGCCGCAGCATTCAAGTCCCATTTCCTCAAGGATTCTCGCAACCGAGTCGCCTACCGCCGGAGTGGGCGCAAGGGACAAATCGACGATGCCGAAAGGCACGCCGAGACGCGCGGAGGCTTCTCTTGCCACAAGCTGACCTACACGGGTTATCTTGAAAGCGGTTTTCTTTATAGTTTCGGCAAGGGTGGTTATATCGCAGTTCTTCCCTGCCTTCTGAATTGCCGAATACACAACGCCGGGGCCGGAAACGCCCACGTTAATTACCGAATCGGGCTCGCCCGGGCCGTGGAATGCG
>JAZRWQ010000003.1:0-21584 GCA_045599805.1 Eubacteriales bacterium
AAAATGCGGATGACTTTCTCCGCCCTCAATAGACAGCGCCATAAGCCGTCTTACGCCGTTGCCGATAAATCTTCTTATGTCCTCAAGTGTTTTTTGCGGCAACCCGTGCTTGCCCAAAACGTAGTTTGCGCTGTCCATAAGGTCTTCAAGGGTATAAAGCAGCGTGCCGTCAAGGTCGAATATAACAGTATCGTATTTCATATTTTGCTTCCTTTTAAAATCTTTAGGCTATTTTATCATAAATCGCATAAATTTCCAATACTAAACTTCTACTTATCGTAGATAAATCCCGAAATATCTTTACATTGGATAGTGTAGATGTTATCTTTTAAGTATAAAAAGAAAAGGAGTATTTTTATTATGAAAGAGGATTTCACAATATATCTTTTCAACTCCACTCATTGGGACAGGGAATGGTATCAGTATTTTCAGGGCTTCCGCTGGCGTCTTGCCGATGTGGGTGACGACCTTATAGAAAAGCTTGAAAACAATCCCGAATTCACCCATTTCACCTTTGACGGGCAAACCATCGTTCTGGAGGACTATCTCGAGGTATGCCCCGAAAATGAAGAAAGACTCAGAAAGCTTATAAAGGACAGACGCATACTTATCGGCCCATGGTATGTAATGCCCGATGAATATATCGTTTCGGGCGAAAGCCTTATACATAATATGCTCATAGGCGCGGGCATCTGCAAAGAGTATGAAACAAAGCCGATGAATTACGGCTACATCTGCGACATATTCGGCCATACCGCGCAGATGCCGCAGATATTTGCCGGCTTCAATATCAGGGGTGTGCTGCTCGGCAGAGGCACCAATGAGGAAGACTATGAAGCTCATTTTCTGTGGGAAGCGCCCGACGGCACCAGGTCCATCACCTTCAAGCTCCCCGATAAGTACGGCTACGGCGACTTTCTGCAGGAGATAATCCGCCGCGGCGGTGAAACAAGAGAAGAAAAGATGGCAAGCCTTAAAAAGCTTATCGAGCGCGAAAGAAGCAGAAGCGACGTACCCGTTGTACTGCTCATGGACGGCAATGACCATCAGCCCATTCATACCGAGCTTTTGGAATATAAATCCATGATAGAGCAGTTATATCCCAAAGCAAGGGTTGAATTTGTCGATCTTGAGCAGATGGCAAAGGAGCTTGAAGACTATACCGGTATGATGAAAACCCATAAGGGCGAATTAAACGATACGGCGCATTACCGCAATGTTTACGCGCATCTTATCACCAATACACTTTCAAGCCGCTACGATATCAAGTCGCAGAACGATATCTGCCAGACCTACCTTGAAAAGTGGACCGGCCCTCTCACGGCGCTCACCGGAATCTTTGGTAAAAAGCCGGTGCGTAAAACCATGTACGACCTTGCCTATAAATACCTTATTCAGAATCATCCCCACGATTCCATCTGCGGCTGCTCGATAGACCAGACGCATCGAGATATGTTTTATCGCTTCGATCAGGTGAAAGAGATAAGCGCCGAGGTTCAGCAGTACGGTATAAAAACACTTATAGAAGAGCCCGATAGCGGCGAAAATATGCTTCTTTCCGTCATGAACCCCCTGCCGTATCCGAGAAAAGAAGCGGTAAAGATCGATTTGTGGTTTGATGTAAATTACCCCGACAGATATTTTGAGCCTTTCGGTTATGAGCAGATAAATTCATTCTATATTATTGACGAGAAGGGAAATCAGGTGCCCTATAAAGTCGTTGGCATAAACCGCGGCAAGCGCACCGTAAGAACGGGGCAGATGATGACCGGCGACAGACACACCGTAGTATTCGAAGCGGATATGCCTGCCTGCGGCGTAGTTAAGTATATCGTTAAGCCTGCCGGAAACGAACAGGCGGTAAGATACTTTGACAGCCTCGTTACAGGAGAGCACCGCGCCGAAAACGAATTCACCGCTATTGAGATAAACGGCGACGGCACGCTGGATATCACCGATAAACGCACCGGCGAAAAATATCCGCGTCAGCTTACCTTTGTGGATGACGGCGAGATTGGCGACGGATGGTTCCATTGCGCTCCTGCCGCCGATATCAAGTTCCTTTCCACCGGTGCTCCGACCATCGTATCGCTGCTTTGCGATACCCCCGCAAAATGCACCTTTATGCTCGAAAAGCGTATGTTTATTCCTAAAGGCGTTAAGCGCAATCACGAATTCAATGCCGATATAAGACGCTCTGACGAGTATGAAGAGCTTATCTTGAAGTCAAGAGTATCCCTTACAAGGCACAGCCCCATGGTTTATGTTGACCTCACCGTTGACAATAAATGCAATGATCACCGCTTAAGACTGGTTATCCCAACCGGTGTTGCCGAGGATAAGTATTTCTCATCCGAGGCTTTCTGTGTTGTTGAACGCAAGGTCAGTCTGCAAAAGGAACGGGAGATGTGGAGAGAAGCCTGCCAGCACGAAAAGGCAATGACCTACTTTGCCTACAAAAAGGAAAATAACAGAGGTCTTGCTTTCGTTTCGGGCGGCGGACTGCACGAGGTAGGCGCTTTTGACGATGTTGACGGTACTCTTACCGTAACGCTCATGCGCTGCATAGGCAAGGCAGAGCCCGCGCAGGTAACCGTTGACGGTCAGCTTTTAGGCTCGTGGGATTATCATTTTGCTCTTATGCCGCTGAGCAAATCAGATACCGATGCCGATCTGCATCGCGCAAGCGAATGTATCGCCGCCGGTTATATCTGCCGCGACGATTTCTGCGGCGATATAGGCTTTGCCTCCCAAAGCTTCATGTCCCTCGAAAGCGAATCGGGAAGTGTATGTTACAGCACCCTTAAGCCGGCGCAGGACGGAAACGGCATTATCTTAAGAGTAGTTAATATGAGCGGCAAAGAGGACAAGGCAAAGGTAACCTTCGGCAAAGATTTTAAGGAAGCATTCATTACGAATCTTGCCGAGACTTTATGCGAGCCTGCCTCCGCTGATGCCTCATCGGTAAGCTTTAGCGTATCACCCTGGCAGATAAAGACCTTGCGTATAATATTCTGAATCAAAATACCCGTCGAGGAAAGGCGGAGCGACTTAGGAAGAAATACAGAGCCTTATAAGTTAAAAAGGAATCTGCCGATTTTGGCAGATTCCTTTTATATCGGATTTGTCAGGCATTGTAATACATATCGTAAACCACATAGCCGCCCTTGTTTTTCAGCGAGCCGCAGTATGTTTCCATGCACATCTGGCATTTCGGTTCTGTCATGGGATATCCGCTTACGGGATAGATGCCGTATTCGGATGAGGTGCGAAAGCCGACAGTGTTGTAAAAGCGGTAATTGCCCTCAACGATAATTCCGCCGAATCCCATTTTTTTCACTTTGTCAATGCCGAGCTTTATCATCGCCGAGCCGATGCCCTGATGCAGATAATCGGCATGGACGGATACGGGAGCCAGCATTACTATATCGGTGTCTTTTGCTCCGCCGTGTCCGCCGGTCGGTGTCTGTGACAGCGGGAAACGGGAAAACAGAAAATGCCCGACGATTCTGCCGTCAAGCTCCGCAACAAAGGAAAGCTCCGGAATATAGTATTCGGAATCTCTTATTTCTTCTATCAGTGCAACAATATCCGTTCCGTCGGAGTAGTCTGTTCCTTCTCTGAAAGAACGCAGCACCAGCGAAACGATTTCTTTATAATCCCCGTGTGTTTCGGGGCGGATGGATATATTTTTGGTTTTATTGTAAATCGGGCCTTCCTCACCATTTCTGCCGGTGGGAACAAATCCCGATTTTTCGAGAACTCTTGCCGATGCGATATTATCCTTGTCAACCTCTGCAGTAACGCAGTTTACCGCCTTTTGCTTTAAAGCCCATTCTGCTGCGGCTTTTACTGCTTCTGTTGCATATCCTTTTTTCTGATAATTCTCGGCAATGCCGTATCCTATTTCCGTGCAGCCGGACTCATCAATTCCCTTGAAGCACAATTCTCCTATATGAGATCCGTCTTTCAGTTCTATCATCCAGATGGCATACCAATCCCACCGGTCCGGATGTGCAAGACATCCGTCAAGCATCTCAGTGTACGCGGCTTTCAGAACGTCGATTTCCTGCTTTGCAATGAATGATTCCATCTGCTCTTTTGAAGCAGCATATATTTTTAGCCGTTTTGTTTCAATCATGTTTTTTAAATAAAGCTTAATCTGTGTGCGAAAATGTTTTATTGGTCTTCAAGTATATAGGCAATCATTTGCCGTCTGCCGAATTTCTGGCATTCCTCTTCGGTGTTGAAATATAAGTCTATGCGGTTTCCCTTAATGCCGCCGCCGCAGTCTTCCGCCTGCGCGTATCCGTAAATTAAGCTGCCGTCGGGACTGCAGATAAACATTTTAGTGTGATAGGGGATAACCTCGGGATCTACCGCAACATATCCCACCATGGCAAGCTTGCCGGTGGCGGTGTGGTTGCCGGGCATACAGTACGCGGTGCATTCAACGCTGAGTATTTCTTTATATTTTTTCGGCGCTTCCTTCATATCCGGTATGTCGCCGTTGTATTCAAGCGAAAGGATTACCGCCGCCTGTGCCTCGGTGACTGTTTTTCGCGCTATCTCTTCCGATTTCATAAGAATATTGTTATGATAGGTGTCGAGATAGGTAACAAGGTCAAGCCCGTCAACGCCGGGCTTTGTGACCGTCTTTTTTGCGCCGCCGCTCTGGTCGTCTATCGGCGCCGGTATGGTCTGTTCAACCGTACGCTTTTTTGTTGTGACACGTGTTATTGCTATTTTTTTAGGTCCGGTTATCTCCTTGTCGAGAGGCACGGATATAATATCGTTTTCGTTAAGCTTTGTCGGCAAAAGATTTTCCACCGTGTCGCCCGTTGTTGTAACCGTTTGCTTCTTTCCGTCGTAACTGAAAACAACGTCGAAAGGATGCGTAACGCTTACTGTTATTACTCTGCCGTTTTTTGACGTTTCGATATGCGAATCCTTATTGTATCCGGTATCTACTTTTTTTACCGCGCTGTCCGCATCCTGCGAAAAGCTCCACGTTTTATAGCTTGTGCCGTCTATGTCCACAATATATCGGTAGGTGAAACAGAAATAGAAAACGCACGCGAGCGCTGTTGCGGCAATAATTCCTGCGGCGATGTATGCCCATAACGGCAAAGCCTTTAATTTTTTCAGGCAGGCCTTGAAATCAATGTGCGGCAGACTCGGCATTTTGAATTTCCGTTTTGGTTTAATTTCTGTTCTTTTCGGAATATCGTCGGATTCCATTTCGGAATCGAAATTTGCGTTTTCGCTTTCAATTTCCAAAGTTTCAACGATAATGTCTTCAAGATTTAATTTTTTGATGTCATCCCCGGCAAGCTCAGCTCCCGTTTCCGACAGTCCGTACTGCGAATAAATATCCTTAAGCTCTTCCGACATGGAAATCCTCCTTTCTCCAAACAAACAATATACTGCGACATTATAATATATTTTCAAAAAAATATCAAGTGATAAATTTTGAAACAAAAAAAGCCCTCATATGCGGAGTGTTCTAAAGGACACTCCGCAACGAAATAAATCCCTTTCGGGATTTGTGAAATGCGCTTCGCGCGTGAAATACGCCTTCGGCGTGTGAAATGCCTGCGGGCGTGGGTGGATTTATTTCATTTCACATTGCGAAGCAATATTTCACAATCGCTATGCGATTATTTCACATTTGCCGTAAGGCAAATATTTCACTTAAAATACTAACTGAAAAGGAAAACAGGCTGATTTGATTATCAGCCTGTTTTTATTTATAAGTGCGCACTTACTCCCGCAAAGTGGTACTTGTGCTATGAAACTGTCCTTAAGAACAAGTTTCATGCGCATGAGGGCTTTTTTAAGCAATTACATATCTTCCAACAGCTTGTCAAGTGTTATAAGACAGCGAGGCACGTGGAACGGGCCTTTGAAGGTACTGCCCTTGCAGGGAGGCTCGGTGGGCTTGCCGTCGCGTCGCAGATAACCGAACCATTCGCCGTACTTGTCATCGGCAAAATGTTCCTTGACATAGTTTAAGGTTTTGTTGAACCAGTTGAGGTAATATTCGTCCTTCGTTTCCTTAAAGAACATGAGTGAGGCGATAAGTATCTCATTGTGCGGCCACCATAATTTCATATCGTGCTCGTAGGCTTCCGGGGGATAGCCCAGGGCGTCTATGGAATATAAAAGGCCGCCGTACTCCTTGTCCCAGCCGGCTTCGATCGCAAACTTGAAAATCTGCGCGGCGTATTTTTTAAGCTCGTCGTTGTTTTCGTAAATGGCTTCTTTAAGCAAAAACCAGCTTCCCTCAATGTCGTGTCCGGGATTTACTACTCTGCCTGCAACCGTGTCGGTCTGCAATTCACCGTTAGGACCAACCGTTTCAAGTGTACATTTAAGTTCCGGCTTGTGGAAGTATTTGATTATCTCCTCTGCGCAGATCTTTGCCCGTTCATCGTAAAGCGCCTTGTTTTCGGGATCGCAGCGGCGCATGATGTCGGATACGTTAAGATATATCATCGGATCACCGTGTGCGCGTCCCTGTCTTGTTTTCGGCTCGGTCTTCGGGGGCATGCCTACGGGATCGGCAATAAGGCCGCGGTTTAGCTTCCATACCAAATCATAAGCCCATCTTGCTCTTTCAAGGCATTCCCTGTCACCGGTATTGTAGTAATACTCGGCGTTGGCGATGCAGTAGAAATCCTCCGAGAAGCAGTAGCGGCGCTGACGTAAAGGCCTGCCGTCGCCGGTCACGGTGAAATACAGTCTGCCCTGCGCCTTGTCGTTATGGCAATACTTCTCCATAAAGTCAAGGCAGCTTTTAGATGCCGCCAGCCATTCGTCCTTTTTGCCGTACATGGTGCAAAGATATGCGAATATCCATCCGGCTCTGCCCTGCATCCAAACGCTTTTATCCTTCGAAAAGATATTGCCCTTGCGGTCAAGGCAGGTTATCATTCCGCCGTATTCTTTATCAAGGCCGTTTTTCAGCCAGAAATCCACGCAGGCATCAAGCTCTTTTTTAACCCATAAACGGGTATCGCAAAAGTTATTTTCCATAATTATCTCCGAAATTATAAAGTGGGGCACGGATTTATCCGCGCCCCTGAAATATTATTTATCTTTCCAGAAATCGTCGCCGGCTTCTTCCAGCCAATCGATGAAGCGGCCGCCGAACTTGTCGATGTCATATTCCTTATACATCTGAACGCACTGTGCAAGATCGTCGGGCACGCCGGCGCTCTTAAGCTTAATGCGGTCGCCGCATATCTCTCTTATGCGGGCCATGTTGGTAAGTCCGCAGGTGTTGTGATTGGGATCGGGAGCATATCCGGTAGCCTGCTTTACATAGTCGGCACCGGAAGCGATAACGTCCTCGCAGGCACGTACAAGGTCTTCATCCTTGTCAAGATGATAAACCTCGATTATTACCTTAACGATAACGTCGGGCTTTTTAGCCTTTGCGGCATTAACAACCTGCTTAAGCTCGTTGATTACATATTCATCGTTGCCGTCCATAAAACGGGAGATGTTCATAACAACGTCGATCTCATCCGCGCCGTTGTCTATGCAGTCAAGCGCTTCGAATACTTTGGTTGCGGTGGTGTTTGCGCCCATGGGATAGCCTACAACCGGGCAAACTCTGCCTTTGCCTGCCATTCTCTTCTTTGCGTACGCAACATCGCAGGGGAAGCAGCAAAGGGTGCCGAAGCCCCATTTAACTACATCGTCACAGAATTTGTCAAGGGTTTCGATGGGGTTGTTCTGCTGCAGGATAGCGTGGTCTATCATACCGCAGAACTGTTCTTTGGTACAATGCTCATGGTACATGGTTTCATCCTCCGAAAAAAGTATTTTGTAACTCAATTATAACTAACGCATTTTAATAAGTCAATATATTAAGTTGTGACGTGAAAATATTTCTCCTCCGGTTGCGAGAGTTAAGAGTTTTCGGTTTTCAGTAGGGGCGAACTGTGTTCGCCCGTTAATAGCGGTATCCGGTTTTCGGTTTTCAGTAGGGGCGAACTGTGTTCGCCCGTTAATAGTGGTATCCGGTTTTCGGTTTTCAGAAAGGGCTGAATTGGTATAGACACCGCACCGTACAAAATCTCGGGATAGGAAAAACGGATGCAGAAACGCGGTTTGACGAGGGAAGGCGTACGTGGGTACGTCGACCGAGGAAAACGCGTTAGAAAAAACATAAAATAAAAAGGGATTCGACATTTGTCGAATCCCTACTTCTTTAAGTCAGCCTCAATCAAAGCTTTATCACTGTAAGAAAGGTAAAATCCTTAAACTTATTCTTTTTTTGTTTTTTCGTTCTGCGCTGTTTTTACATCCCGACTAAATGCTGAACATCATGTCGTAATAGGAAGGTATCGGCCATTCCTTTTTATCGGTGTTTACTTCCATGGTATCGCATATTTTTCTTAAGTTTTCCATTGCGGGAACAACATTGTCGTGATAGGTACGCGCCTGGCGGTACGGATCATTCTCGGCGTTTGCAACGTCCACGAGGTTTTCTATAACGGTGCAGCAGTCATCTGCCTTGGTTATAAGGCGGGTAAGCAGCTGAACATTCTTTTTGTAAACGGTTATGTCGCCGCCCACGTATTCAACATCCTTTGCTTTTTCGGACAGTGTGCCGCAATATTTCATAACTGCCGGCAAAAGCTGCTGACGCGCCATCTCGGTCATCGTCATGGCCTCAATATGAACCGTCTTCGCATAGGTTTCAAAGCCTATTTCGTATCTTGACTTGCATTCCTGCTCATCGTATATGCCCATGCGCTCAAGCATTTCAAGATTCTTCGGCGCGGTTATTGCAGGGATTGCATCCACCATGCAGGTGATATTGGGCAGTCCTCTCTTCGCGGCTTCCTTTATCCAGCTGTCGGTGTAGCCGTTGCCGTTGAAGATTATGCGGCTGTGCTTTTTGAGCTGTTCCTTTATAAGTTTGTCGGTTTCGTCTTCAACGTCCTGCGCCTTTTCAAGTCTGTCGGCAAAGGATGCAAGGGTATCGGCAACTATGGCGTTCAGTATCGTGCTCGAATCGGCAACGGATGCGCTCGCGCCGCAGCTTCTGAATTCAAACTTATTGCCGGTAAAGGCAAATGGAGACGTTCTGTTGCGGTCGGTATTGTCCTTCGGAAGTCTCGGCAGGGAGGATACGCCTACCTCAACCGTCTGTCCGCTTGTACTTGTAAACGGTCTGCCGGATATCAGCGAGTCAACAACGGCGCCAAGCTCATCGCCCAGGAATATCGAAATTATCGCGGGAGGCGCCTCATTTCCGCCGAGACGCAGATCGTTTCCGGGAATGGCTATCGAGTAGCGCAGTAATTCGGCATACTCGTCAACCGCCGTGATAACCGCGGTTAGGAACATAAGAAAACGCTTATTTTCCTGCGGCGTTTTGCCGGGATCGAGCAGTATCTCTCCGGTGTCGGTCGAAAGCGACCAGTTGTTGTGCTTGCCCGAGCCGTTTACGCCGGCAAAGGGCTTTTCGTGCAGCAGGCATGCAAAGCCGTGTTTTTTTGCCGTCTGGCGCATCAGCGTCATTATTATCTGGTTATGGTCGCAGGCGATGTTTGCCGTGGCAAATACCGGCGCAAGCTCATGCTGTGCCGGAGCAACCTCGTTGTGTCTTGTTTTGGAGGGAATGCCCAGCTTCCATAATTCTCTGTCAAGATCCTGCATGAAGGCAGTTATGCGGTATTTTATTCTGCCGTAATAATGGTCATCCATCTCCTGACCTTTTGCAGGCGGCGCGCCGAAAAGCGTTCTGCCGCAAAGCTTTAAGTCATGGCGCTGTTCATAAAAACTGCGTTCTATAATGAAATACTCCTGCTCGGGGCCGGAGGTCACTATTACCTTTTTAGCCGTGGTGTTGCCCATTGCGCGCAGTACTCTCAGCGCATGGGTGTTAAGCGCCTCCATCGAGCGCAGAAGGGGAGTCTTCTTGTCAAGCGCCTCTCCGTTATAAGAGCAGAAGGCGGTGGGTATGTAAAGCGTTTCATCCTTTATGAATGCAGGCGAGGTGCAGTCCCATGCAGTGTAGCCTCTCGCTTCAAAGGTGTCTCTCAGACCGCCTGAGGGGAAGGAGGATGCGTCCGCCTCGCCTCTAACAAGGGCATTCACCGAGAATTCCAGCAGAGCTCCGCCGTCTGGTGCGGGGGAAACAAATGAGTCATGCTTTTCGGCGGTTATGCCCGTAAGCGGCTGGAACCAATGGGTGTAGTGGGTGGCGCCGTTTTCCACAGCCCAGTCCTTCATCGCCTTGGCAACTTCCTTTGCCGTCTCGGTGTCAAGCTGACTTCCCTCGTTTATCGTTTTGCGCAGGGAAGAATACACGTCTCTTGGAAGGCGTGCTTTCATTGTCTTGTCGTTAAAAACTTTAGTGCCGTATATTTCGGTAAGTGAGTTTTTTTCCATAATTCCTCCGAAAAAGCCATGTGTTGCAATATAATATTATATTATAATATCTTTTACGCCATTTCGCAACAATTATTTTAAAAAGCTTTTTGGTTAATTTGACCAATAGCCGCTTGCTTGGCAAAAAAGTAAAATAGTCCAAAAATTTAAACACATTTTATTATCGGTTTGTAAATATTTATGCAAAAAGCCAAAAAAGAAGGTCAAAACGGTTGCAAAAAAGCTTGGTTTGGTATAAAATTATATATGTCTTTTTATGCAATTTGACTAATAAAAATAATCCGGAAGGACGAAGGAAATGTCAGTTAAGCTTTTTCAGACAATAGCATCTCAGATGAAACAGACCGTAGGCAGAACGGTCGGCGTTATTGATGACGGCGGCAAAGTAGTTGCCTGCAGCGATTTGAGAAAGATAGGTCAGGCGGATGAGAACTTTCCGTCGGGCGCAATAGGATTTCATCCCGGCTGTGTGGTACGCAGCGGGAAAAGCTATCGTGCCATAGGTGATGATATTGCACCCAAGTACATACTTTTCATTGAGGGCGAAGATGACTATGCGCAGAAGATGTGCGGCGTTGTTGAAATATCCCTTGCGGCTGTCAGTGATTATTACGAGGAAAGCTTTGACAGATGCGAATTTATTAAGAATATCATAACGGATAATATCCTTACCTCCGAAATATATCAGCGTGCGCGTGAGCTTCGCTTTTTGGGCGATGTGGACAGAGTCGCAATGCTTATACGTTTCTCGGTAAAAATGGATATGACGGCGATAGACATAGTTCAGTCCCTCTTCCCCGAACAGCAGAAGGACTTTGTTTTCGTTATCAATGATACCGACCTTGTTATAATCAAGGAAGTGAAGCCGGGTGTTGAGCCGGAGCATCTTGAGATGCTGGGAAAGGCTCTGACCGAGCTTATAGATTACGAAATCCATGCGAGAGCATGTGTGGGCATCGGCTCGAAGGTAAGCGAAGTAAAGGATTTAAGCCGTTCTTTCAAGGAAGCGCAGATAGCAATAGAGGTCGGCAAGATATTCGAGAGAGATAAAACGATAATTTCTTACAGCAATTTAGGCCTTGGCAGACTTATCTATCAGCTTCCTACCACTCTTTGTGAAAACTTCCTGGATGAGGTTTTCAAAAAAGGCTCTATTGAGTCGCTTGACCAGGAAACATTATTTACAATAAACAAGTTTTTTGAAAATAGCCTTAACGTTTCCGAAACGGCAAGAAAGCTTTTCGTTCACCGCAATACACTTGTTTACCGACTTGACAGAATAAGACGAATAACCGGGCTTGATTTAAGAGAGTTTGACGATGCCATAATTTTCAAGGTAGCGCTTATGGTAAAGAAATATCTTACAGCACGCCCCATACAGTTCTGATACGGAGGACAGCAATGATTGAATTCAGAGATGTATGCCACTCCTATAAAAACGGAGTGGAAACACTTAAAAATGTAAGCTTCAAAATAGATGACGGTGAATTCGTCTTCATCGTCGGCCCGTCGGGTGCCGGCAAGTCCACCATAATAAAGCTTCTTATGGCGGAACAGCGCGTAAAATCCGGCGATATAGTCATAGGCGATTATCATCTTTCCAGGCTTCCGCGCAGAAAGGTGCCCAAGCTCAGAAGAAATATGGGCGTTGTTTTCCAGGATTTCCGTCTTATCGAAAACAAAACCGTTTTTCAGAATATTGCCTTCGCCATGGAGGTAATGGGCAAATCCGATAAGGAAATACGCGCAAGGGTTAAATTCCTGCTCGATCTTATAGGCCTGCCGCAGAAGGCGGATAAATATCCAAATGAGCTTTCGGGCGGCGAAAAGCAGAGGGTTGCCCTTGCAAGAGCGCTTATAAACAGCCCTTCCATAATAATTGCCGACGAGCCTACCGGCAACGTCGATCCGGTGATGAGCATGGAGATAATGAATCTGTTCTCCATAATCAACCGTCAGGGTGTTACCATAGTTGTGGTAACCCATGAAAAGGAGCTTGTAAACCGTTATAATAAGCGCGTTATAACGATAAAGAGCGGCCGCGTCGTAAGCGACCATACGGGAGGGTATGCATTATGAGTTTTCATCCCTTCAGACCGATAAAGGAAGCATTGCAGGGCATTTACAGACACGGGCTTATGTCCTTCGCTTCAATAACCATTCTTGCTGCCTGCATGATAATCATAGGCAGCGTACTGCTTATCGTGGAAAACCTTAACGCGTTCGTAAGCCAGCTTCAGGACCAGAACGAGGTAGTTGTTTTCGTAGACGAAAGTCTGGATAAAGCCGCTGTTCAGAATCTTGAAAACGTAATAAAGGGCATCCCCAATATCGAATCGGTGGAATACCGTTCAAAGGACGAAAGCCTTGAGGAATATAAAGCCATGTTCGGCGATCAGGCCGATTTGTTCGATACCCTTGATGAAAACAATCCTTTAAGGGATTCATTCCATATAAAGGTTGCCGATCTTGAAAACTACAACGAAACCATCGCGAAGATAGAGGCAGTTCCCGAAATAGTCAATATCCGCTCAAGCAGCAAGGTAGTGGATATGCTTGTTAATTTAAGGCAGACTATATCATTGATGGGCGTATGGGTGCTTGCGATACTGCTTTTCGTTTCGCTTTTCATTATTTCAAACACCGTACGTCTTGCCATGTTCTCAAGACGAACCGAAATAAATATCATGAAATACGTCGGCGCGACCAATCATTATATCCGTCGCCCCTTCATCTACGAGGGACTTATCATAGGCATAATATCATGCGTTATTGCATTCGCGCTTCAGTGGTATGTTTACGAAAAGGTTATATATCCTTTGATGCTGAAGCTTTCGCTCTTTGAGGCAATAACCTTTGACAGCGTAAAGTTTTACGTTCTCATAGGCTTTGCCGTATTCGCAATAGTTATGGGCGTATTCGGCAGTATCCTGCCCATGCGCAAGCATCTGAAAGTGTAAGGAGACAGCATGAAGAAGCTTTGGAAAATAACAGCTTTGGTTCTCGTACTTTGTGTCTGCGCCTATCTTGCACCTCAAAGCTCGCTTGTACGGGTTAACGCCGATCCCACGGCGGATGAGCTCAGAGATCAGATAATGGATCTGCAAAGTCAGCTTACCCAGCTCGAAGAGTGGAAAAATCAGGCCGAGGATGAAAAGACCGCCGCGATAAGAGACGTTCAGGGGTTGGATGCGCAGATCGTTGTTCTGCAGCAGCAGATAGATGTCAGCCGCGGACTTTTGAATGAGATACAGGCACAGCTCAATGTGCTTAATTCTCAGCTTCAGGCAAAGCAGGCCGAGCTTGACGGATATAAGGAGCTCTATGCCCAGCGCGTGCGTGCAAACTACGAGGTAGGGCAGGTATCCTATCTTGAGGTGCTTTTGTCGGCAGGCAGCTTTTCCGATTATCTTACAAGAATACAGCTTGTTGAACAGATAATGGAATTCGACAATAAACTTATCAAAGATATGAAAGCGGTCGTTAAAGAAATAAACGAGCAGATCGCTTTAGTTGATGCCAAGCGTGCGGAGCAGCAGGCCGTTCAGGATCAGCTCGATGCACAGATGGCTTCTCTCGAAGGCAAGCGCAGTGAGATGCAGGCGGTTGTTGAGGCAATGACCGAGGCAGAGCTTGAATATCAGCGCGAAATGGACGAGGCGGAGGAAGCTCTTAACGAAAGCCTGAAGGAGCTTGACGAAATAATTGCCCGTTCCGCATACGAGGGCGGCGGTCCCGGTATATTAAGCTGGCCCGTTCCCGGTCAAACCCTGATAACCGACTATTGGGGCTGGCGTCCCGATCCCTTCGGCGGAGACGGTACCACCTGGCACAACGGCGTAGATATCGGCTGCCGTGCGGATACTCCCGTATATGCAATGGCAGGCGGTACGGTAATCAGCGCATATTACGACAGCGCGGTAGGCAATCTTATAATAATCGACCATGGCGGCGGAATATCCACAAGATATTATCATCTGCAGTCCATCGAGGTCGAAGTAGGTCAGGTAGTCGAAAGAGGCGAATTCATCGCCTATTCCGGCAACACCGGTTATTATACCACCGGCGCTCATCTGCATTTCGAGGTAAGAGTATACAATCCCGACCTCGGCTATTCCGAGTCGGTCGATCCGTTCGGTTATACCAGCCCATATTGATGACAGGGGATTAAAAACATGACAAAAAAGATACGAATAGACATCGTTATATTTATGCTGGTGTCTGTCATAATCATCACGGCCCTCGTTACCGCACTGGTAATAAACAAAAAGGTGTCTGATTTGACGCAGGTACAAAGCACCTATTCCAAGCTCAGATATATGGATAAGCTTGTGGATGAGCGGTACATCGGCAGTGTAGACGCCGAAAATCTTGCCGACAGTGTAGCGCGCGGTTATGTCGACGGACTTTTGGATAACTATGCGCAGTACTACACCGCAAAAGAGTATGAAACATACAGCGCACAGCTTTCCGGTGAGTATGACGGCGTAGGACTTACCGCGGCGCATGACGGCGAGGATTTTACCGTTGTGTATGTTTCTTCCGGCTCTCCTGCCGATTCGGCGGGGCTTAAACCGGGCGACATCATCACCAAAATAGGTGAATTCGAAATAGAAGATATAAGCAATGAACAGGCGGATAAGCTTTTAAAAATATCCCCTGGCGAAAGTATTGACATAAAGGTAAAGCGAAACGGCGAGGTTAAACTGTGCAAGGTGGCTGCGGCAAAATACAAGCAGAATACCGTAAGTTATCACCTTCTCGGCTATGTAGGCTACATCTCGATATCCTATTTTAACGACCTTACTCCCGAATATTTCAGCGATGCGGTTGACGATCTTATCCTGCTTGGCGCACAGCGTCTTGTGATTGATGTGCGCAATAATCCCGGCGGCTCTATCGAATCGGTGGTAAAGGTAGTCGACAGGCTTGTCGGCACAGGCACCGTTGCCACTGCCGTCTACAAAAAGACGGATGAAACAGGCGTTTCCAAAAAGGTTTACGAAGCCGTAACGCCCGAGCAGGTGGGAATGGATATGGTTGTTTTGTGCAATAACGCCACCGCTTCGGGAGGCGAGCTTTTCGCCTCCGCCATGAACGACTTTGCAAAGGCAAAGGTCGTAGGCAATACAACCTTCGGCAAGGGCACGGGACAAAGCGTATATAAGCTTGCCGACGGTTCGTATTTCAAGTTTACCGATTTCGCATTCTACCCGCCCTCCGGCACATCCTTCAACCTTATCGGATTTACTCCGGCGCTTAAGGTAAACTTGCCGGATAATGTGTCCGAGGTGCAGAATTTCACCGGTGCGTATAAGGACGACGTCTATATTTTAAAGGCGTTTGAGGTACTGGGAGTTGACCCGGGCGTACTCGAAACCATCGAGAAGTAATATATTGACAAACAGCCGCAATTTTTATATAATATTACGGCATATATAAGAAATATCCTTAACTTTAAATAAAGGAGTAATATCAATGAGTAAAGAAGTACTGCTTACCCAGGACGGTTATGAAAAGATCGTTGAGGAACTGGAATATCTGAAAACACAAAAGCGCGCCGAAATGGCAGAAAAAATAAAGGAAGCAAGATCCTTCGGCGACCTTTCGGAAAACAGCGAATATGATGAAGCAAAAAACGAGCAGGCTCAGGTCGAATCCCGTATCACCGAAATAGAGGCCATGCTTAAGGTTGCCAAGATAATCACCAAGGAAAGTCTTAAAAAGGATACCGTTTTTTTAGGCACCAAGGTTCTTTTAAAGATAACCGAGGAAGACGGCTTTGAGGAAGAGACCGAGTATGAAATAGTAGGCTCAAGCGAAGCTGACCCCGTAAAAGGCAAGATTTCCGACGTAAGCCCCGTAGGTAAGGCGCTTAACGGACACCGTGTAGGCGAAAAGGTAACCGTTGATATCGGCTACGGCGCAACGACCTACGAAATACTTAAGGTAAAAGCAAATATATAATTAAAAATAAGGCGTGAACTTCACGCCTGTTTTTAAATACAGGAGGATAATTATGAGTGAAAATGAACTGCAGCTCCCGGTAGAGGATATAAGCGAGCAGAAGCAGATAAGAATAGATAAGCTGAGCGCACTCTGCGCAGAGGGGAAAAACCCCTTTGAGCAGGTAAAGTACGATGTTACCGGCGACAGCGCATCCATAAAGGCAAATTTTGAAGCCTGCGACGGCAAATCCTTCAGCCTTGCCGGCAGAATTATGAGTATGCGAATCATGGGCAAGGCCGCCTTTGCCGACCTTGCGGATAAAACCGGCAGAATACAGCTTTATATCAAGCGCGACAATATCGGCGAGGAAGAATATAAATACTTCAAAAAGCTTGACATCGGCGATATCGTAGGCGTTAATGGCAGCATTTTCATGACGCATAAGGGCGAAATATCCTTAAGTGTTGAGGAGTATACCCTCCTTTCAAAATCCCTTCTGCCTCTTCCCGAGAAATTCCACGGCCTTAAGGACGTTGATATGCGCTACCGTCAGAGGGAAGTTGACCTTATAATGAACCCCGATGTAAGAGAAACCTTCCGCAAGCGCTCCGCAATACTTAAAGAGATAAGAAACTATCTTGATTCCAAAGGATTTCTGGAGGTCGATACCCCCATCCTCGTACCCCTTGAAATAGGCGCCTCCGCACGTCCTTTCAAAACTCATCATAATACCCTCGATATGGATATGTATCTGCGTATTGAGACCGAGCTGTATCTCAAGCGCCTTATCGTCGGCGGTATGGACAGGGTTTATGAGGTAGGCAGGATCTTCCGCAACGAGGGTATGGATCCCAAGCACAACCCCGAATTTACCACCATTGAATTATATCAGGCATTTACCGATTATCAGGGCATGATGGATCTGGTAGAGGAGCTTTATAAACTTCTTGCGCAGAAGGTTTGCGGCACTACCAAGATAACCTATCAGGGCAAGGAAATAGACATGGGCAGCTGGCAGCGACTTACCATGGTCGAAGCCGTTAAGAAGTACAGCGGATGCGACTATAATGAATGGGCGACCGATGAGGATGCCCGCCGCTGCGCCGACGAAAAGGGCGTTGAAGTTCCCAAGAACGCCACCAAGGGTACCGTTCTTGCCGAGTTTTTCGATGCATTCGTAGAGGAAAATCTTATTCAGCCCACATTTATTTACGATTACCCCGTAGAAAACAGCCCGCTTGCCAAGCGCAAGCCATCCAACCCCGCATTCACCGAGCGTTTTGAGTATTTCATCAACGCTACCGAATACGGTAACGCTTTCTCCGAGCTTAACGATCCTATCGACCAGCGTACGAGATTCGAACGTCAGGTTGCTCTCAAAAAGCTTGAAGAGCCCGACTCCAAGGCACAGGTCGATTACGATTACGTAACCGCGCTTGAATACGGTCTTCCCCCCACGGGCGGCCTCGGCTTCGGTATCGACCGTCTTGTTATGCTTCTTACCGACTCCGCCTCCATCCGCGACGTCCTCTTCTTCCCGACAATGAAGCCGCTGGATGCGCCCAAGGCAGATGCAAAGCAGGAAGCAAAGCCGGCAGAATGTGCGCCGATCATCGAAGAAAAGATAGACTTTTCAAAGGTTGAAATAGAGCCGCTGTTCAAAGATTTCGTTGATTTTGATACCTTTAGTAAGTCCGATTTCAGAGCGGTAAAGGTTCTTGAATGTGAGGCCGTTCCCAAGTCAAAGAAGCTTTTGAAATTCACTCTTGACGACGGCACGGGCGAAAACAGGGTAATATTAAGCGGCATCCATGCTTTCTATGAGGCCGAACAGCTTATCGGCAAAACCTGCATCCCAATAACCAATCTGCCGCCTCGCCCCATGATGGGAATAGAATCCTGCGGCATGCTCCTCTCCGCCATTCACCACGAGGAGGGACAGGAAAAACTGCATCTGCTGATGGTCGACAATCACATCCCCGCAGGCGCAAAGCTTTATTAAAAATCAAGCCCTGCAGAAAACTTTTTCTTCAGGGCTTTTTTATACTCTCATTGTATCCGGACACCGTTGTGATGTGAAACAGCAAAAATGTTATAGACACATTTTATTCGTAATGATATCATAATAAAGTAATTTGCTGCACAAAACAGTACAATATTATATTGCCGGGACAGGAGATGGACCTATGAAGAAACTGAATGCTGTTATTCAAAATGTCATAACAGAAAAAAATCTGCCGTTTTCGATGAAAACATCGAATGGAGAAATGATTTTCAAGGCAGATCAGAAGAGAATAAATGCCGGAGTAAAAGAGATTTCTTATATCAGCTCCGATAGGGCGCTGCGTGTTTTTCTTACCCTAACCGTCGATGAAGAAAGCGAAATGCTCTCCGCTTCAATTAGGTTGTATGCGCTGAAAACTCTGCCGTATACGCTTAATCAGATCAAAATTGCGGATATGCTTATTCCCGCAGGGAATGGCGATACAAAACTGTGGGCATCCTCCGGCGGATTTACCTTATGGGCCAAGGAGGCAAAATTTCCTCCGCTTATGCTTCGCGATGCAATTTTTGATATTGCGCAAGGCGATAAAAAAGTAATCAGCTCCAATCTTTCCGGGCGTTCTTCGGATGAAAATCTGCCGATCTGGATAGCTCAGATCGATGCTTGTGGCGGCGTGTGGTTCGGGCCGGAGTGGAGCGGTTCATGGGAAATGAGCATTGAACGTAAAAGCGAGGGTGTCAGCCTGTCGCTTTTGCTGCCGACGATGGATTTCATGTTGGCGCAGGGTGAAGAGATTGAGCTGCCTTCATTCCTTATCGGTGAATATGCAGGCGATTTGTGGTCGGGCAGCAATGCGCTGCGCCGTACGATCAGCGAAAAACTCACTCCGAAGATTGACGGCAGGCACGTCACTCCCCCCGTTGTTTTCCAGGGCCTGGACGGCATGGAAATGTATCAGAATGAAGAATATCTTGTGCGCGAGTCAAAGCTTGCAAGTGAAATAGGCATAGAAAATTTTGTGTTTGATGCCGGCTGGAATCACGATTTGTATCAGCTTGATATATCGGTCGGACGTGAGGGCTATACCCGTGTTAATCCGTGGTTTACTCATTTAGGACATTGGATACCCTCGAAAGAGCGTTTCCCGTCCGGTATGGATCGTTTCGCTCAACACGTTAAAAATCACGGTATGCGATTCGGCCTGTGGACAGAGCCGCGTGTTACCGAGGGAAGAGAAGACTATAATGAGTATTCCGATGTGCTTTTAAAACCTAACGATAATGCCTCAAACGAATTTGACAAAAAGAATCTGCTTGTCGATCTCGGTCAGAAACGCGGTGAAGATTATTATGTCGGCGTTATCGACAAATTTGCGGAGGAATACGGTGCAAACTGGCTGTGGTTTGACTTCAATACAAATCCGCGCACAAAATTCTGGGATACCATTGAGGAGCCAAACCGCAAGGGTATCAGAGAACTGAAATTTTACAAGGGTCTTTATAATTTCTTTGACAGAATCCATGAAAAATATCCGTGGCTTTGGATAGAGAGTTGTGCAAGCGGCGGCAGGCTTATAGATTTAGGCATTTTGAAACGCAGTCATTCCATCTGGGTGTCCGATTTCAGCGCTTACGAATGTATCGGCAATCCGACGGATGCGGATATCTGCCGCAATATGCGAAGCGGTCTTAATAAGTTTATTCCGGCGGCATATATCCAAAATGCAATTTTCATTCCCGAGGCAGACAGAGACTCCGAAAAGCCTTATGCGCTGTACAATTATCTTTGCCATTTTGCAGGTGCGCTCCAATACGGGCAGGGTATACTGGATTGGAAGGAATCCGATAAGGAAACGGCAACATATATTACGTCGAAGTATAAGACTTACCGACGCTATCTTGAAAAGGATTATTATCAGCTTGTTCCGATTCCCGAGAATAAAAAGGGATGGGACGGCTGGCAGTTTGACGACCGTGATACTGACAGCGGCATACTTATACTCTTCCGTATGGAGGATTGCGAGGATGAAACCTTTGTTATTCCCGCGCACGGAATGGGTAAGTATGATGACTACCGATTCGAGGTTGTTCTCGGAACCGGCTCGGTGCAGGCAACAGGTAATGAGCTTATTGCGAAGCTGTCGGAAAAGCGTGATGCAATGCTGGTATACTATTCAAAATACTGATATATCGTTTATGCTGTGATTATCTTGTTTTTCAAAAAATTAGCGAAAGGAATGCGAATATGAGTAATATTTTAGTGCTTATGGGCAGTCCGCGTAAAAACGGAAATACCGATTTGCTTACTCAGTCTTTTGTAAAGGGTGCGCGCAAGCGTAATAATGTGGACGTTGTTTGTGTTACCGATTATAAAATAAACCCCTGCGTCGGCTGCAATATGTGCACGGAAAAGAAAAACCGTCCCTGCGTGCAGAAGGACGATATGCAGATTATCTATGAAAAGCTTAAGGCTGCGGACGTTATCGTTTTAGCCTCACCGGTATATTTTTACGGCGTAAGCGCACAGCTTAAAGCGCTTATTGACCGTATACATACTCCGCACAGAGACGAGTTCAGCACCAAAAAGCTTGCGCTTATACTCGTAGGTGCGGCAAAGCGTCCGGATCTGTTCGATGCAATCCTAACACAGTATAAGCTTGTCTTGAATTTTTTCCATCTCGAGGATGGCGGAAAGGTGCTTGTAAGCGGCGCAAAGGATAAGGGCGACGTATTAAACGGCGACGGTATCGAGCGCGCATTTAAACTCGGAGAATCAATGCAGTAAACAGGAGGAAATGATATGAAAAAGAATTTTAAAAAATATGTTGCCGTTGCTCTCGTTATGGCAAGTATACTTTCGCTTTTTTGCGGCTGTTCATTTGGCACTAAAAAGCTTACGCAGGTGTTTGACCATGTTTTTGAGGTGGAAACCTACAAATCTCTTGACTATGACTATGCCGGTAAATACTTCGCAAGCGAGTATGACAATTACGGCGGCGGCTGCTCTGCCATTGCCAAGGTAAACGATGAGGGCGACACGATAATCGGCAGAAATATGGACCTTAATATAAGCAATAAGGCCGCTTATATTCTGCATACCGATGTTAAGGGCTGCTATAAAACGGTAGGACTTTCATACACCTTCCGCGATATTTCGCCCGATTACGAAACGGTAATGGAATACGGACTTCCGAAGGATTATTCAAAGATACTGCCCT
>JAZRWQ010000004.1:0-4651 GCA_045599805.1 Eubacteriales bacterium
TCGCCGTTTTCCTCTCCACCTCGGACGAGGCGCTGCTTATTCTGATAAGCGAGGGCGAATGGCTCACCCTTTCAAAGCTTATTGCGGTAAAGCTTGTTGTCGCGCTTGCGGCAGGCTATGTTATAAGCTTCCTTTTCAAAACGCGCCGACATAAGGACCTGCACGACCTATGCCGCTCCTGCGGCTGTTCGGACGATTCGGGCATTTTAAAGCCGGCTTTGCGCCACACCTTAAAGATATTCTGCATACTGCTTGTATTCACCTTTGCTTTGGGACTTGCGGTAGAGCTTATCGGTCAAGACCGATTCCAAAGCATAATGCTTTCCGGCTCGATATTCCAGCCCTTTGCCGCCTCCCTTTTGGGGCTTATCCCCAACTGTGCGTCATCCGTTATTTTAACAAAGCTGTATTTGTCGGGCGTCCTCTCCTTCGGCTCACTCCTTTCGGGACTGTCGGTAAACTCGGGCGTTGCACTTATAATCCTCTTTAAGCAGAACCGCCCGATGAAGGAAAATTTCCTTATCGTCGCGCTCACCTACGGCATCGCCGTCGCCTCCGGCTTTGTTACCCAGTTTATACTGTAATTTTTACCTTTCCACTTGACATTTTGCGCGAAAGGTTACATAATAAAGTAAATAAAATATAGGAGGCAAACCCTAATGGAATACAAAGTATTTAACCCCGAAGAAATCAAGAATTACGGCAGCGGCAACTATGAATCCAGACTGCTCCTCGACAGCTACATGGCAGGCGAAAAGTGCGTTAACGTAAACCACGGCACCGTAGCAGCAGGCGGTCATACCGGCTCCTTCAAGGAGGACGGCAAGTCCCTTTTCGGCCCCGCTCATGATGCTGCTGAAATTTACCTCGGCATGTCCGGCTCTGCAACCGTTTATCTTAACGATGAACCCGTTCAGATGAAGAACGGCACCCTCATCTACATACCCGCAGGCGTTGAGCATTACATCATCAATAACTCCAAGACCGAGCCCTTCTGCCTCGTTACCATCTGGCCCGACGAGCATCAGAATGACTGCTGGGAAGCTCGTCTGAGAGACTGGGGTAAAACCTACAAGCGCGCAGACGAAGACTAATTTCGGGATGTAAAAATAGCGCAGACCGAAAAAACAAAAAAAAGAAAAGGTTTAAGGATTTTACCTTTCTTACAGAGATAAAGCTTTTATTAAGGCTGAATTAAATAAGTAGGGATTCGACGTTTGTCGAATCCCTTTTCATTTTATTGTTTTTTCTATCGCGTTTTCCTCAGTCGACGTACCCTCGTACGCCTTCCCTCGTCAAACCGCGATTCTGCATCTATTTTTCCTATCCCACAATTTTACCTTTAAGGCTATATCATTTTAGCCTTTTCTGAAAACCGAAAACTGAAAACCGAAAACTTATATGTACATTTCCTCGTCTGTATACTCGTTCTCATACGACCACATCCGTGCGACGTCGATGATTTCGTCGTCTGTTTTGCAGTCCTGCCACTTTTGCGTTATCTCCTTGTAGGCGTTTACGATAAAGCGCATGCGCGCTTCTATCGTGCCGTCGAGGGCGCCGGAAAGGTGGCGGAATAAGAGGTACTCGAAAAGGCGGGCATTTATGCCCGTTTCGCGGATGCCCGAAAGCATATCGTCGCGCAGGGCGAGGATGTGCTCTTCAAATTCGTCGCTCTGCGCCGGCGCGCCGTCATCGGAAAGGACGGTGAGCGACATGGGTTTGTCGCGGAAGAGTATTATCCTTGCCGCCTCCTCACATACAAGGCCGATGCCCATTTCGGTGCGGCTTTTGAAAAAGTTGCGAAAACGCGGATGGTCTTTGCAGATATTGCAAAGCATATCCTCGCCGTAGTCGTCGTAGATGCGGCAGAGGTTGTCATCCTTTAAAAAGGGGCAGCGCCCGTTTTCATTAAAGCGGATGTGGGGCGTGGGCGTCATATCTATGTGCGCCGCTATTTCGGGGATGGCGGCGTATCTTTCAAGGGTTTTTGCGTCGATATCCACGTCCCAGCTTTCGGCGCAGCAGGTATGGCGGCACTTGCCGGCGATGCATTTGAATTCCTTATAGTAATCGGGTACTATTATTTTCATAGCTGTCGCTCTATTTCATCAAGCGCCTCTTTGGCATTTTGGCACAGGCTGAACATTTTAAGCGCAGTGGGGCGCAGAAAGCCCTTTTCATCGGCGGCGCGCATCATTTCCATAAGCTCGTTGTAGTAGCCGTTTATGTTGAAAAGGATTATCGGCTTGTTTTCAAGCTGGCCTAATTCTTTCAGGGTGAGTATCTGGAAAAACTCATCAAAGGTGCCTATGCCGCCGGGTACGACGATAAATGCGTCCGCGTGCGTTTCCATAACGTTTTTGCGCGCCGACATCGACTTGGTCTCAATCGTTTCGGTGCAGGGGTACACCGGCTCGAATTTGTGCATAAAGTGCGGCGTTACGCCGATTATCCAGCCGTCCTCCGCCGTCATGCCTCTTGCGGCGGCGCCCATAAGTCCGCTTGCGCCTGCGCCGTAGATCATCTTGTGGCCGCGCTTTGCTATAAGCCTGCCCAGAATCTCCGTTTCGGTGATGTATATTTTGTCAACATCTTCTCTTGCGGCGCCGTATAAACATATAGTTGCCATAATATCTCTGCCTTTCCGTAATAGTATATGAGTGTGATATGGGGTTATTCAAAGTCAAAGCGCATTATTTTTTCTTCGTCCTCGAAGAATCTTACGCGCATGGTTTTATCGGTGCAGTTTACAACGTTTGTGAAGATGGATACCCAGTAAAGGCATTTATCCATAAGTCCTTCGCGGTCAAGCGCGTTTATGTTTTGCTCAACCTCTTTTGCCTTTTTGTAAACCGTATCGCGGTTTTTATCGTCAAGCACAAATTCGGTGGTCCAGCCTTCGGGATTGCCTACGTATTCGGTGCGGTAGTCGAAACGGCAGGTGTCGGGGTGGTATACCTGGAAGCAGGAAACGCCGTCTATAAGCGAAAGGATATCCTCTTCGGTTTTAACGCCGTCTATCAGAGAGGTAAGCTTTTCATATCTGCCCAGCCCCAATTTGTACTTTTCGCCCTTTTGGAATTTGTCCGTAAGATAAAAGTTGGTCTGACAGCACTGATCTTCAAGCCAGGATATCTCATTTTGCGCTATTTCCATAACGCCGTATCTTCCGGCGGCATCGGCAAGCATAAAGCAGAAGTTCCAGTCCATGTCATCGGTGCAGGGACTGTAAATGTTTAGTCCCTTTACAAATTTCAGGGCATCCTCTATGTCGGCGCATTCCTCGGCAATGTAGCGCGGAAGCAATGCCGAGCATACACGCCTTTGCGACGACGGATCGGTGCCGGTGCAGGTGTAGCGGCGGCGTCCGTCCTCCGCACGTTCGCCCGGACGCATATTCGTTTCTATATACAAGCCGCGCTCGTTGAGAACATCGGTGCAGAAAAAGGGCAGCATTTTTGCAAACTCATCGGGCAAGCCGCCGCGCAAAGCTTCGTAATCGGGACCGGAGCGGTGAAAGAAGCTTAAGCCCAGCGTTTTGTAATGCCCCTCAACGGCGGTGCGCACAACGTATGCCGGCTTATGGCAGATATATAAATCCATGTTTCTGCCCACAAGCATCTTGCCGCCCGTATATTTTGCTATGGCGCTGCAGCCGCCGACAAACTTTTCGTATGCCTTTATGTCGGCATTGGCATAGTCCAGACTTTTAAAGGTGTCGGGCATTACAACTCTTTCGAATATTTCGGTGTAGCTTATCATAATAAATCCTGCCTTTCGGTTATTATTATAAAATCTCATAAGAGTCTTGTCAATACGGGTAATTTTATGTGTACGAATTCATTTTCCAAAAGAAATGCAAAAAGCCTTGAATTTTTACGGGAGAGGGATATAATCTATTTAGTATATGAAAAGAGGTGCGTGTAAAATGCAGAAAAATTTAAGTGCGAAATGCAGGCGCATAGGCATTGTCGCCATTCTGGCAATAGCAGTAATGCTGCTTGCATCGGTAAGCGTGCTTGCCGGAAGCGGTGAGTATGCCGGTAAGCTTGTTATTCTCCATACAAACGACGTTCACGGCGCTATTGACGGCTATGCCAAGGTAAGCGCTTTAAAAAAGGATCTGGAGGCAAACGGTGCTGACGTTATCCTTGCCGATGCGGGCGACTTTATTCAGGGCTCGCCGGAGGTAGCCGTTGATAACGGTGCATCGGTAGTTTCTCTTATGAACAAGGCAGGCTATGACGTTGCAGAGCTGGGCAACCATGAGTTCGACTACGGCGTGGAAGTCCTTAAAAGTGACCTTTCAAAAGCCACCTTTAAGATCCTCTGTGCCAATGCCGCGGATAAAAACGGTCTTCTTTACGATGCCGGCACCATTATCGAAAGGGGCGGCGTAAAGATTGGCTTTTACGGTCTGCTTAATCCCGATACCAAAACGGTTGCAAACCCGGTACTTGTTAAGGATATGGACTTCTTCTTCGGCTGTCCCGGCAACAGCCTTGCTGCCTGCGCAACCTCCCGGGCAAAGCAATTGAGAGATAACGGCGCCGATATCGTTATCTGCCTTTCCCATGTGGGCGTGACCGAAAGCTCCGCTTTCACCTCTACCGGGCTTTGCAATGAGTCCACCGGTACCGACTTCTTT
>JAZRWQ010000005.1:0-6717 GCA_045599805.1 Eubacteriales bacterium
CCTGCCGAAGCGAGACTAATTGAAAGAGAGGTGCTTTGAATTGTACGCAATCATTGAAACCGGCGGTAAGCAGTACAAAGTACAGCAGGGCGATACCCTGTTTATTGAAAAGCTTGACGTTCAGGCAGGCGATGCCGTTACCTTCGATAAGGTTATGGCAGTAGGTTCTGAGGACGGTCTTAAGGTTGGCGCTCCTTATATCAAGGGTGCAGCCGTAAAGGCAACCGTAGTTAAGAATGGTAAGGGCGAAAAGATAGTTGTTTTCAAGTTTAAGGCTAAGAAGAACTATCGCAGACGTCAGGGTCACAGACAGCCTTATACTAAGGTTGAAATAGGCGAAATCAACGCCTGATTAAGTTATGATTAACTGCTGCTTCAAAAAAAAGAACGGTAATATCTTTTCATTTGAAATGAGCGGTCATGCCGATAATGCCGAGTACGGCAAGGATATCGTATGTGCCGCAGTCAGCTCCGCAAGTGAGCTTACCATTCATCTTTGTGAAGAGTACTACAAAACGAATCCTCTTGTGGATATAAAGGGAAACGGTGAACTGAAATTCACCGCCCGTGAAAATCTCCCTGAGGCATCGAAGCTCTTAAACGGTCTTAAGGACTATTTTGAAGCTGTAAAAACTGATTATCCACAGTGTATCTCAATAAAAATTTTGGAGGTGTAACAATGCTGAGACTTGGTTTACAGTACTTTGCTCATAAAAAGGGCCAGGGTTCTTCCCACAACGGCCGTGACAGTGAGTCCAAGCGTCTTGGTCCCAAGAAGGCTGACGGACAGGCTTGTCTGGCAGGTAACATCCTCGTAAGACAGAGAGGCACCAAAATCCATCCCGGCGAAAACGTTGGTAAGGGTTCTGATGATACTCTGTACGCTCTCATTGATGGCGTTGTCAAATTCGAAAGAGTTGGCAAGGACAGAAAGAGAGTAAGCGTTTACGAGTCTGTACAGTAAATAAAAAGCTAAAGCCTCAGATGCAAATCTGAGGCTTTAATTCTACGGAGGTGAATTTAATGTTTGCCGATTACGCAAAAATCTATGTAAAGTCGGGTGACGGCGGTAACGGCTGCCTGTCCTTCAGACGCGAAAAGTATCTGCCCTCCGGCGGGCCGGACGGCGGTACGGGCGGCAAGGGCGGCGATATCGTTTTTGTTGCCGATAAAGACCTTAACACTTTAATAGATTTTCGTTACAAAAGAAAATACGTTGCGGAAAACGGACAGCCCGGTATGTCAAAGAATATGACAGGCAAATCCGCCTCTCCGCTTATCATAAAGGTGCCGTTGGGCACTATCATCAGGGATGCCGAAAGCGGCGCGATCATCAAGGATATTTCCGATGACGAGCCGTTTACCATGCTAAAGGGTGGAGCAGGCGGCTGGGGCAACGCAAAATATGCCAACGCTACCCGCCAGACTCCGCGCTTTTCCCGTGCAGGCCGTCCGGGTGTCGGCATGGATATAATGCTTGAATTAAAGCTTATAGCCGATGTGGGCCTTGTTGCATTGCCCAACGTAGGCAAGTCCACTCTGCTTTCAACGGTCAGCGCTGCACGTCCCAAGATAGCGAATTATCATTTTACCACGCTTACTCCCAATCTGGGCGTTGTAAAGGTTGATGAGGGGCGTTCTTTTGTTATCGCCGATATCCCGGGACTTATCGAAGGCGCATCTCAGGGCGTCGGACTCGGTATCCGCTTTTTGCGTCATATTGAAAGATGCCGTCTGCTTGTCCACATGGTCGATATCGCTTCCACTGAAGGCCGCGATCCCATCGAGGACTTTGAAACAATAAACGCTGAGATGAGCAAATACAGCGCGTCTATTCTCGATAAACCGCAGTTTGTTGTAGGTAATAAGGCTGATGCCATTGTTGACAGAGCACTTGCCGATAAATTCAAGACCTACGTTGAAAGTAAAGGCTATGAATATATGGAAATCTCCGCCGCCGCCAATATCGGTGTAAAAGAGCTTATTAACAGGCTTTGGGAAAAGGTAAAGGATTTGCCGCAAACCGAGGTTTTCGAGCCGGAATTCATCCCCGCCAAGCCCAATATCGAGGATAAATCGTTTACGGTCGAGGTTGAAAACAATGTTTATTACGTTAAGGGCGAATGGTTGATGACCGTAATAAACTCCACCAATTTCGATGATTACGAATCACTTGCATTTTTCGAAAAGACGCTCACCGAGGCAGGCATATATGAAAAGCTTGATCAAATGGGCATCAAGGACGGCGATACCGTCAATATCTACGACATTGAATTTGATTATGTAAGATAGAAGGGTATAAATGGATAAAACGAGAAGATCCAAGGCAAAGCTCAGCATAATGACTGCCATGCTGATCTACGGTACGATAGGGGTATTCGTTAAATATATTCCTCTTTCTTCAAGCATGATCGCTCTTGCGAGAGGCTTCTTCGGTGCCGTGTTTTTAGGCATTTATATGCTTATCCGACGTGAAAAATTCTCCGTCGCAAGCATAAAAAACAATTGGCTGAAGCTCCTGCTTTCGGGCGCAATGCTCGGCTTTAACTGGCTGCTCCTTTTTGAAGCGTATAACTATACCACCGTTGCAACGGCAACTCTCTGCTATTATCTTGCCCCAGTAATAATAGTTGCGGTATCTCCGATATTCTTAAAGGAAAGACTGAATATCCGCAAAATAATCTGCATCGCAGTCGCCCTTTTCGGCATGGTGCTGATATCCGGAATCCTTTCAAACGGCGTACATTCCGGTGAAATCAGGGGCATAGTATACGGGCTTTTGTCTGCGGTGCTTTACGCCGGCATAGTAATAACAAATAAGAAGATGAGCGGCATTTCGTCCTACGAACGCACCGCCTCCCAGCTTCTTGTTTCGTCAGTAGTAATGCTTCCGTATGCCCTTATCGTAAACGATATTTCGTCCATACACATGAATGTAACCGGCATTATCCTTCTTGCCGTTGTATCGCTTGTGCATACCGGCATTGCGTATGTACTCTATTTCGGCTCGGTGCGATATGTAAGCTCGCAAACGGTAGCCATTTTAGGCTATATCGATCCGGTAGTAGCCGTTTTGTTATCGGTATTTCTTTTGAAAGAAACCATCACCGTCTACGGAATAATCGGCGCCGTCCTCGTTATCGCCGCCGCCATAGTCAGCGAGCTGCCCGTAAAGAAAAAATAAAAAAACACCTGAAAAAAACAAGTTTACTCCGTATGTTTCAATATGATAGATTTATCGGATAATGAAAGGAATAAAAGCATGGATTTTAACCGTCTTAAACCCGAACACCGTCCGCCTGTACGCGCCATGGAAAACGGTGTACCTGTGTATAATTTCGGATATGCAAGTGTTTACGGCGCTGCTCCGGAATTGGTTAATGACCATATTTGGCAATCGGGAAATGTTTCAAAACCGCAAAAACAGCCTATTAAAAAAAGCTGGGAGATAAAAGATAATTATATCGGTGTATGTACAACACGTATGCCGCGTCTGCCGGAGCATGACGAACAGACCTTGGAGGTTTGTCATCTTATTGACGGCGACGATACATCCTGTTGGGCAAGCTATCCGCATTCAATTCCGAATGACCGTCCCGTATGGATCCGTATCGATCTTGCTCGTGCGTGTGATATAAGCCGCATCGTTTTGCGCAAGCGCCGTATTACCTTTGACCGTTCGCAGTATCGCGGCAGCTTTTTAACCGGCGGCTATCTCGGAACTCCCGATGATCGTGTTCAGGAAATCGGCCGTGCAATGCCGGGGCACATCATTATCCGTACATCAAATGACGGCTGGCAATGGAAAGAACATTTTAACGGAAATATAGACCGCTCTGAAAAAGAATTTTTTACTTTCGATGTAAATGCGTTTGTCAAGCAGATTTATATTGAGGGTAATGAATTGGACTTGTGCGAAAATTGGTGCTATATGTTCTCAATCGCATCCGTTGAGGCGTATGATTCCGAAGGCAGGAACGTAGCCCTTTTAAGCCAGGGCTGCAGTGCTATCGCAAGCTCTGCTCATCACATGGGGCAAACAGAGCTTGAAGCTACCGACTGGTATTGGACAATGCACTACGATCTCGGCGTAAAATGGTCACGTATCGGTTATCATGACGATATGATAAACTGGCATTGGGTCGAGCGCGAAAAGGGTGTCCTCGAGGTAGATAAAAAGGCCGATGATGCAGTTACCGAGCTGTATGAAAACGGTGTAAAAATCATTTTCAACATCAACTTCGGAAACCGTCTGTACGAAGGGTATGCGGAAAGAAGATTTCCGCAGCTCAATGAGTGGTATTATGAAACTCCGTTTCCTCCTCGCTCTCCTGAGGCATTGGAGGCTTGGGACAGATTCGTGCGTTACTGTGTAGAACATTTCAAGGACAGAGTAGAAGTATTCGAGGTTTGGAATGAATGGAACGGCGAAGGATATTGGGGAGATGTGCCCGATACGGAGCATTACATTTATCTTGCCAAGCGTACAATTTCCATTATCCGTGAGCTTGCTCCCGAAAAAACGATTATGATGGGCTCTTATGCCGGATTTCCGCATAATCAAAGACCTGAAAATTGCGATGACATTATCGCGCCGTTTTATCGTGCCATTGATGAGCTTGCGCCTTTGGTAGATGCCATAGGATATCATCCTTTCTATCAGCCTGACGTTACTTCCGATATATATAACCACTACCCTGAAAATCTGAAAGCTTTACAGGATTACTGCGTTTCACGCGGCTTCAAAGGGAATAAATATATGGCATCGGAATATTCCGTTACCGCATGGACTCCCGCATTCAGACCGGGTACCCCATGTGTCTGGTGGACCGGAAACGGGGCGTTGAATTACTCCGATATACAAAAGGCGAAAATTATCGCGCAGTTTATCGTAATGAATTCAGCTCTTGGCGTATATACTCAGTATTGCGAACTGAGCCAGAATAATTATGTTTTGGATAACAGCCTGCTCTTTACCGGTTGGGAAACCTATCCGATACAGGCATCCGCTCCTGCTGCCGCATATTACGTTATGCGTAATTTATGCACGGCAATGGATGAATATAATCCGTCAAGTATTGATTATGAGATATCGGATACCGACAACGTATGGAATTTCTCCATGGAAAAGGACGGCAAAAAGGCAGTTTGTCTTTGGCTCAGAGGTGAAGTGTCCGATAATTGTGCTGGGAAAGAAATAGATATAAAACTTCCTTTTAAAGCAAATAAAATCACGGCGTATAACTGCATGAACGGTGAGTATTCGGATATTGTATTTTCATCCGACGGTGAAAATACTGTTGTTAATGACTTAATAATCCGTGACTATCCGTTAATACTTGAGATTGAAGAATAAAATTGACAAATAAAAGGTATCTGTCAAGTTTGACAGATACCTTTTTCGTTAAAAGTAGGAGTGGAATTCTATTTTGTATTTGCTGTCGGGGAAAAGTTTTTCATAAAGTTTCAAAAAGTAGTTGTCGGTCATGCTCGCGATGTAATCCACAACTATCTGATTTGGCTCGCTTAACATATAGTCCTTGCCGCTGTAGTGGCGAGTGCGCTCGGTTATATCGGCTATATGATGTGTGAATATGAATGATTTCTCATCTTTCTTTAACAAATCGGAAAGCAGCTTTTCATACATCTCGTAAATCATCGGTTCAATGGTACTGCCGTACTGATTTTCAACCGACTTGTCGTGATATATTATTTCGTAGTTTTCTTTCTTTGCTGTCTTAAGCCCGTTAAATATCTCCGGGCTCATGCTTATATGGTCCTTGCCGTAGCTGTTTTCAATAATGTCAACGGTGAGGTTGTTTATTATTTCGGCATTGTGATTGCCCAGAACAGTTTCCGAAAATGCGCCGGTATCGTCAATTATCCTTGCGGTGATGGCATCCTGTCTGTCCTTGCCGAGGTATGCTATCATATCGCATATTCTTACAACGCACCCCTCCAAAGTCATCGGGGTGAGTTTTTTTATGCCGTCCTTTTCGGTATAGCAGTTTTCGGTCTCTTTGTCGAAAATCGCAAAGGTCTTGTCCCTTTGCGGACGGTACTCGTCCATTTCCATTTCACCGTTGTGACAAAGTATGCCGTCAAGTGTCTGCAAAGACAGATTTCTGCGGAATATATCGTCAAGCACCCTTACGCTGTGCACATTGTGGTTAAAGTATCTTCCGGTATGCTCGTTGAATTTTTTTGAAAGATACCTCTCTCCCGCGTGTCCGAAGGGAGTATGACCTATGTCATGTCCTAAAGCGATGGCCTCTATAAGGTCAAGATTAAGTCCCAAAACGCCGCCTATATTCCGGGCTATACGCGAAACAAGCTGAACGTGAAGCCCCCGTCTTGTAATGTCGTCATTGTTGTAAAATGAAAAGACCTGCGTTTTATCGGTGTATCTGTTGTAGTAGGGAAGATGCAGTATCTTTTCCGTGTCGCGCACGAAGGCAGGCCGCCATAATGTCGGCTCGTCTTTCTCTTTTTTATCACGGCGCATTATATCTGCATCGTTAAAACGGTATGGGTTCACATAGCCGTTTTTTCTGTCCTCTTCAATACGCCCTTTTAAATTGTCGGATAAATCTTTATAATTCAGTCCCATATCATCAGCCGCTTATGAATACGAATGCCTGCAAAAGCTTATAGTAATCATCGGTTACGAATTTAACTGTGTTGTCGTTTATCTTTGTAACGCCGGGGAAGTAGGAA
>JAZRWQ010000006.1:0-18499 GCA_045599805.1 Eubacteriales bacterium
AGGACAAGATCGATTTCTGAGCGAACGGACACCGACGGCGTAATGAATACCGAAAAACCTGTGAAGAGGATTTTTGATGTGCTCCCTGTCAAGTAGACAGACGAAAAAACAAAAACTTTATTGAATAAACTTAGATTCCACCCCTGCTGCGCAGCAGGGGTGGAATTTTCACGCGGCGAAAGCCGCATGGAATTCCATCGGTGTCATACAATGCAGTTTGAATTGGTATCTCTTTGTGTTGTAGAAACGGATATAGTTTTCAATTGCGTGAACCAAATCTTCACGGTCGGTAAATTTTCTCAAATAATACATTTCGAATTTGAGAATACCCCAATATCCTTCCATTGGACCGTTGTCAATACATCTACCTACTCTTGACATACTCTGCCGCATACCGGCATCCATAAGTTTTTTGGTGAAATGTTTTGCTTGTGTACTGAAAACCTCTGTCGCTGTGAAACAGCGGATGCGCGTTGGGATTAAGTGCGACTGCTTCATCAAAGGTCTTGAATACAAGTTCGTTGTTGTTACTGTCTCCGATCTTGTACGCCACGATCCGTCTGTCATAGAGGTCGAGAATTGCACTCAAATAGATTTTCTTTATCTCCGCTCCAACATAGTACTTGAATCCCGTCACATCTGTCAGCCACTTTTCATTCGGTGCGTCCGCAGTAAACTTAAATCAAAGAATATAATAAAAACCATATTTATTGTCGTAAAATGCACTTGAAAAGATGTTGAACTATGCTATACTGGATATATAAATTCCGAAGGAGAAGTTATTATGAATTTGAAATCACAATCTCTTAACGGCAAATGGGAAATCATTTCCGATGAAGGCGAAAGCTTAATAAGCGGTTTTGAGGGCGGTAAGGAAATATCCGTGCCCGGCTCGATAGCCATGGTGTATGACACCGTAGGCGGTGTTTACTGGTATCAGAAGAAATTTACCGCTGCCGTTACGGGCCGGCGCTATTTCGTTAATTTTGCCGGCGTTGAATATCTTTGCGACGTTTATCTCAACGGCGAATTCATCGGCAGACACGAGGGCAAGGACACCCATTTCACCATGGAGGCAACAAAAGCCATTAAGACAGGCGAGGAAAACCTTCTCGTTGTAAGAGTTGTATATCCCATACCCGGCTATGTTGTAGAGGGCTTTGACGGAAGAGATGTTCTCGGCAAAACGATAGGCGGCGGTATTTACGGTGATGTAAATCTCTCCGTAAGCGGCAAGGCGTACGTTAAGTACTTCCAGGCTTACGGCAATATACATACCGGCAATATCGAAATCACCCCCGTTATCGACGGTCCCGTTTCCCGCTATGAGGCTGAAATCTGGGATAACCGCGGCGGCATAAGAAGCGATGCCGTTTGCTTTGAGGGCGAGATAGCAGGTCAGCTTTTCTTCCCCATCGAAAATCCCCGATTCTGGAGTCCCGAAAGCCCTAATCTTTACAATATTATATTCAGAATTTACGATGAGGACGGCAAGCTTTCCGATACATACAGAGTACGCACGGGTTTCAGAGAATTCCGTGTTGATGATGACGGCTCCTTTATGCTCAACGGCAAGCGCATACTTTTAAAGTGCGCTCACGGCGGCTGCCATACCATAACCTTGCCTTCCACTGCCGACGGCGGTATTGCCGAAGCAAAGAACTTTGTCATTCAGATGAAGGCGGCAGGCTTTAACTGCATAAGATATCTGCAGTCCATCTTTACCACTCAGGTATTTGACCTTTGCGACGAAATGGGCCTTATGGTATATCAGGAGCACGGCTCCTCCTGGCTGCCCAACGGCTATCCCGTTGTAATGGCATCCGAAGGAAGACAACCCGAGGGCGAGGTTGAAAGAAAATTCTATAACGACCTTACGCAGCAGATTTTAGAGGACCGCAATCATCCTTCCATCGTTATGTGGGGACTTTTAAACGAAACGGTTTACTGCCGTCGTTACGAAGCCGCAAGAGCCGCCCTGCCCATCGTAAGAGCGCTCGACAAGACACGCCTTGTGCTTTTAAGCTCCGGCAGCTGGGATGCCGATCTGGATAACGGCTCGGTTTGCAACCCCTTCTCCAATAACTGGGAATGCCTCTGGGGCGAAGAGGGCACCGATCATCAGTCGGTACAGCTTTTTGAAGATAAGGCCATGCGCCGCAACAATACCAGTGAGAGTATGCCCTTTATTGCCGCCGGTTACTATACCGGTGCAGGCGATGTTCATTGCTATCCCTGCGCGCAGGTAAATACTTTGTATTTCGACTGGATGGAAAAACTGGGCAGCGGTGCTCATCCCGTATTCCTTTCCGAGTACGGTATAGGCAGCTTGTTCAACTATCCGGCGCTTGCACGCCGTCTTGAAAGCATGGAGCTTTCCCGGCAGGATAACCGCCAGTATATTCAGGCTCACAACAATCAGGATACAATAAAGAAGTTTATTTCCGATTTTAAACTGGAAAACGTATATCCCACCCCCTTCGATCTCATTGAAGACAGCTACCGTGAACAGACCAAGTACCGCGAGCAGACCTTCTCCATGATTCGTTCCAATCCCCGTATTATAGGCTATTCCATGACCGCCGTACAGGACCATGGCTTTGCCGGTGAAGGCTTCCTCGGTCTTCAGGGCGAATATAAGCCGGGCGCAATGGAAACCATGCAGGAGGGCTGGGCACCCTTACGCTGGTGTCTGCTTACCAATCCCACCCACGCGTATGCCGATGAGCCTATAAGACTGCGCTGCGTACTTGCGGATGAGGATGTTTTAAAGCCCGGTATCTCCTATCCCATAAGCCTTAAGATATACAACGGCGAAACCACGGTTTGGCACAAAAAGCTGCATCTCAAGCTTTCCGAACGCCCCGATGGCAAAAAGCAGTCGCTTGCGCATACCATTTATGATAAGACAATAACGATAGAGGGGCTCACTCCCGGCAAGTGGACATTCTCGGCAGAGCTTGAAAAAGGCGGCTATGCAAGAGGCGGCAAGGTGGTATTCGACGTTTCCGCCAAAGAAGAATTACCCGTTCTTACAAAGGAAATCTTCGCCGCAGGCGAATTTACCCCCGAGGTAACCGAATTCTTATTGAATCAGGGCATAACCCTTAAACCCTATACCGAGGGCAGCTGCGAAAGCATTATTGTAGGCAAGCTTAAGGATAAGGAAATCTGGGATAACGTATATAACGCGATAAACGGCGGCGCAAAGGCACTCTTCCTTGATCCGTATGCGCTTACCGAAGAGGGCGAAAGATACGCATATCTCGATGAGAAAAAACCTGCAGTTTATTTGAGACGTGAGGACGGCTCGAACGTAAACCTCGTTTCCAACTGGGAGTGGCTGTATCACCGTGTTCCCATCTGCCGTCCCGGCGAGCTTACAAAAACGGTGCAGGCAAAAGGCATACTCGATCAGAACTACTACAATAACGTGCTCGATCAGATATACTTCGATATGGAAACTCTGCCCGATGATCCGTCCGTTATGGCATTTGAAATGGACGTTACCGCATCAAGCGGTGTCGGCGCGCTTATAGGAAATATGCTCGGCAGAATAAACTACGGCGCAGGCAGCTATATTTACAACTGCCTTGACATAATAGGAAATATCGGTCAGCCAGCCGCAGATAAGCTGCTCATGAACTTTATAGATCAGATAACCGAATAATTAAAAGGAAACGGCATACCGTAAGCGGTATGCCGTTTCCTTTTTGAATTTTGATAGGAACTGAATATAAAAATTAGGAGTGTTATTTTCGTGCCTGTCCGGTTTTTGCCGCCGCAAGAGAAACTGCCTTTGCAACGGCAGGAGCAACCCTTTCATCGAATACCGATGGGATTATGTATTCAGGGCAAATCTCGTCATCCGCTATGATGTTGGCTATGGCAAGCGCCGCCGCAAGCTTCATCTCCTTATTTATCGAGACGGCTTTTACGTCAAGCGCGCCGCGGAATATACCGGGGAAGGCGAGCACATTGTTTATCTGATTGGGAAAATCGCTTCTGCCCGTGCCCATGACGCGCACCCCTGCCTGTATCGCCTCATCGTACATGATTTCGGGCGTGGGATTTGCCAGAGCAAAAACTACCGGATCGGTTGCCATGGTGGCTATCATTTCCTTTGTAAGCACTCCGGGTACCGAAACGCCTATAAATACATCCGCGCCTATTATGGCATCGGTAAGAGTGCCCTTTATGCCGCCGGGATTCGTTATGCGGCAAAGCTCTCTTTTATGCGGCGTCATGTTGTCGCGCGTTTTGTGCAGTATGCCCTTCGAGTCGCAGGCAACTATGTGACGCACACCGGATGAGTAGAGCATTTTGATGATAGCCGTACCGGCACTGCCCGGTCCGTTAACAACCACCTTTATATCACTTAAAGTTTTATGCACGATTTTTAAAGCATTGAAAAGCGCCGCCGTTACAACTATTGCCGTGCCGTGCTGGTCGTCGTGAAATACGGGTATGTCAAGCTCTTTCTGCAGCCGGCTTTCTATTTCAAAGCATTTGGGCGCGGAGATGTCTTCAAGATTTATTCCGCCGAAAACGGGTGCGATGTTTTTCACCGTGCGTATTATATCTTCCGTTTCGGTGGAGTCAAGGCAAATGGGTATGGCATCAACGCCGCCGAACTTTTTGAAAAGAAGCGATTTACCCTCCATTACGGGTATTGCCGCCTTGGGACCTATGTTGCCCAGCCCCAGCACGGCGCTTCCGTCGCTCACAACTGCTATCGTATTGCCCTTAACGGTATAGTCGTAGGCTTTCGATTCGGCATGCTGGATTTCAATGCAGGGCTGCGCAACGCCGGGCGTATAGGCGCAGCTTAAATCGTCGGGAGTGTCAAGGGGTAATTTACCGCAGATTTCTATCTTTCCTTTGTGAAGCTTATGCATTTCAAGTGATTTTTGAAAATAGTCCATAACTGCCTCCGTTTTTATCTGATTCCACTATACAATAGCTTATCATCAAATAAAAATACTAAAAATCTATTATCCATAGTTTTTTCCTATACCCCGATTGCAAAGGTAAAGGACATGTGGTATAGTAGTGGCGGAGGGGATAAAATTGACCATATCACAGCTTAAATATTTTATAGAGGTATGCCGCTGGGGCAATATTACAAAGGCATCTCAGGAGCTTCATATATCACAGCCGTCGGTTTCGGCATCTATAAAGGAGCTTGAAAATGAATTCGGCGTGCTTTTGTTCCAGAGGGTGAACGGCAGACTGCGTATAACCGAAGAGGGACGCTTTTTCCTTATCCGCGCCTATAAGCTTGTGGATTCCTGCAACCGCCTTGAAAGCCTTATGAAAGGAAGCGGCTCGGAGAAGAAAAAGATATCCATAGGACTTACTCCCATGATAGCCACCTCGATATTTCCCTCGCTTTACGATGAATTCATGAAGCAATATCCCGATACCGAGTTTGAGATAGAGGAGCGAGGCTCGTCCGCCGTGCACGATAAGCTGGCATCGGAGGAAATAGATGTTGCCATTGCGCTTTTATCTGCGCTTGACGGCAGCGCTTTTTTTACGCGCGTGTTGTACAGTACGGAATTTTGTCTTTGCGTAAGCCGAAATCATCCGCTGTCAAGGCTGGACAGGGCGGATATATCCGATTTGAAAAACGTTCCGCTTGCCCTCCTTTCGGGAAACACATATCATTCACAGGTGCTCCTTAACCGTTTTGAAAAGCAGGGGATAGTTCCCGATATTGTACTGCGGTCAAATCAGCTTCAAACGATACAGCGCACGGTATCTCAGGGAGAGGCATGCACCTTCCTTTTGAAAGAAGCGGTAAAGCCGATAAAGGATGCCGTTGCCGTGCCGCTTCGTGAGCCCATACCGGTAGATATCGCGCTTTTATGGGGCAGGCATACCTCCAATAATCGCCGCGCATCCGATTTTATCGGTTTTGTAAAGAATAAGTATTCAGCTTTCGTTTGACATACGATGTCTGTATTGGTATAATTATATAGATAGGAGGCGGCATATATGAAAAAAAGAATTATTTCATTGCTTCTTGTAATATTTACAATATTTGCTCTTTCAGTAATATCGGTAAGCGCATCCTCATCGGAGATGATACTGTGCGGATTCCGCTGCAACGATGATAAGTCGTCCGCGCCATCGTTTATCACCTTTTCGCCCTCATCTCCCGATAAAATAACGACACATGGCGCTGCCGACCAGTCGCAGATATACTGCGGCGCATTTTTCGGCGGTGTTTATTACTGCATAGATGCGCAGGGCAGTCTTATCAAGGTTGACGTAAACACCTTCGGACGAACCGAGGTGGGCAAATCGATAGCCGATATGGAAACGCTTACACCCGTTGAAATGTCCTACGATACGCATACCGGAAAAATGTACCTTATGTGTATCGACCGTACAAACAACGATGCGAATCTTATGTATACGGTTGATCTTACCTCCGGCGGCATACAGAAAAGCAACTATATAATAGGCTGCAACTCGGTAAAGGGCATGACCTTTGACGGTGCGGGCAATCTTTATGTTATCGACAGCGACGGTACATTGTGCAAAATAGACGTTACCTCCGGCAGAGCATTCACCTTGGGCGAAACCGAGCTTACCTCCTCCTATATACAGTCCATGTGCTACGGCCGCGGAGCGGGCGTGATCTACTGGGCGCAGTATGACGGCGAGGGCATAGGCAATCTCGTTGAGGTCGATCCGCAGAGTGCACAGGTGAAAAAGAAAGCGCCCATAGGTTTAAACTGCGCCGTAACCGCTCTTTCATTCACAAGCGATGCGCTTGAAGTAAAGATTGAATCGGAGGATGGCGGCGTTGCGTACGTAAGCGGAAACAGCTATTATAACGCAGGCGAAAACGCGGTTATCACGGCGGAAGCCGATAAGGGCTATACCTTCGGCGGCTGGCTTGCTTCCGGCGGCACGCTCGGCGCTACCAACGACCTTACCACCACCATAACGATGCCAAACGGCGACGTCAGCGTAACCGCCTTTTTCATCCCCAACAAATCCTATCAAAACCGTTCCCTTTACGATGAGAATTCCAAGGTGCTCGTTTCGGGCAAAAAGCTTTATTACAATACCGACCTTACCGTAAATCCCTGGCTGGAGGGCAGCGACGGCTATGATAAGCTTACCGATCTTATGGGCAAAAAGCGCGAGCTTTTAAATGCGCAGGTCATTTCTCTCAATGCGCACGGCATCGGCGAAATAGAAAGCTTTAAATCCAAGATAAACATATCCGTTCCCGTAAGTGAAGATTACACAGGCAAGAAGGTTGACGTATTCATCTACGACGGCGAAAAGGTTACCAAAACCACCGCAAAGGTAAAGGAAGGGCAGATAACCTTAAAGTCCAAGATCGACGGTTCCTTTGCCGTTGCAACCCACAGAAGCGGCTCGGTATGGGTAGTGATAATACTTATAATTCTTCTTATAGCCGCAGGCTATTTCGTATACGTTTACCGCAAGCCGATACTGGCACAGCTAAAGAAAGACACAGGCAAGGTAAAATCGAATTTCAAAAAGAAGCCGACGAAGAAAAACGCCAAAGCCGCAAAACAGCAGAAGAGCAATGACGTTTTTGATGCCATAGATAACCAAAGCCTTGAAAATTCAAGATACGATATAAAATAATTTCATGCATAAACATATTGCTCTCCGTCATTGACGGAGAGTAATTTTTATTGTATATTATTAGTAAAAGGAGTGATATAATGCTTACCGATTTAAACGGTGTTTTGATACCGGCAATGAAAAACGGCTATGCCGTGGGACTTTTCAATGTAGTCAGCGCCGAAATGGCAAGAGGCGTAATGGAGGCGGCACAAAAGCTTAATGCGCCGCTTATCATAGGCACGGCTGAAAGATTTCTCGATTTTATTCCGTTCGAGGTACTTGCCGATATTCTTATCCCCATGGCAAAGCGCGCCGATATCCCCGTTGTTATCCATTTTGACCACGGCAAAACGAAAGAGAACTGCATAAAGGCAATGGATATGGGCTTTACGTCGGTCATGTACGACTGTTCGCGTCTGCCCTATGAGGAAAACGTAAGCCGCATGGCGGACATGGTAAGCATCGCTCATTCCCGCTCGGTAACCGTTGAGGGCGAGCTGGGCGCGGTAATGGATCTTGAAGGCTCTATTGAGGGCGAGCCGGACAAGCTTTCGGGCAGCCCCGAGGATTATTATACCGATCCCGATGTTGCATATGATTTTGTAAAACGCACCGGCGTTGATGCTCTTGCCGTTTCGGTAGGCAATGCCCACGGCGCATACAAATTCCCGCCCAAGCTCGATTTCGACAGAATCTCGGCAATAAAAAATAAGCTTAAAGTTCCTCTCGTTCTTCACGGCGGCTCGGGACTTACCGATGCCGACTTTACAAAGGCGATATCTCTGGGAATAGCAAAGGTGAACATTTTTACAGATATAAACGATGCCGCAGCAAATGCCGCCGGCAAAGCACTCGGCGAAAACGGCAAAAACTACGCAGGCATAGTAAACCCTGTGGTAAACGCCGTAAAGGAGTGCACCGGGGAAAAGCTTAAGCTTTTTATGAGCGAAAATAAAGGAGCAGCAAAATGATAAATAATACCTACGAAATAGAAGCAAACGGTAAAACCGCGAAGCTCGTTACCTATATCCGTTCGCAGGCGCATCTTAAAAGCGCACGCCCCTGGCCGCTTGTGCTCGTAATTCCCGGAGGCGGATATCTTGAGGTCGTACAGAGGGAGGCCGAGCCTATCGCCTGCGCGTTCATGGCGGAGGAATTTCACACCGCCGTATTGCACTATTCGGTAGCGCCCAACCGTTTTCCCACAGCTCTTATACAGCTCGCAAAGGCAATAGCCTTAATAAAGGAGCACGCCGAAGAATGGAACGTTGATCCCGATAACATCTTCGTTACCGGTTACAGCGCCGGCGGCCATCTCGCCGCAAGCATAGGCGTTTTCTGGAACAGGGATTTTCTTATTGAGGCTTCCTCGCTCACTCCCGAGATGATGCGCCCGGCAGGTCTTGTGCTTGCATATCCGGTAATTTCCGGTATTCATTGTCCGCACGCCGGCTCGTTCAGAAACCTTTTAGGTGAGGATTTCGGCAATGAGGAAAAATTAAGCTTCGTTTCCCTTGAAACGCAGGTCACAAAGGATACGCCGCCCACCTTTATCTGGTCTACCGTTACCGATGCCGTAGTGCCGGTTGAGAATACCCTCGTTTTTGCAAACGCACTCAGGGCAAACGGCGTTGATTTCGAGATGCACGTATATCCGCGCGGCCCTCACGGGCTTGCCCTCGTTACGCCCGACACGCTTGAAACGGGCAACGCCGATGAGCTTCGCAATATAGCCGACTGGCCAAAGCACGCCGCACATTTTATTCGTCTTATATCCGGAGAAAAGAAGTAAATGGATTACAGAATATACGATACCCACGTTCATATATACCCCGACAAGATAGCCGCCAGGGCTTCCGGCGCCATAGGTGAGTTTTATGATTTCAATATGGCGCATAACGGCTCGGTCGAAGCGCTTTTAAGCCAAAAAGACGCCGATAAAATAACCGGTTTTGTCGTTTCCTCATCCGCCACAACGCCGCATCAGGTCGAGGCGGTAAACGATTTTGTCATTTCCCAGTGCAGACTGCACGATAATTTCATAGGCTTCGGCACCATTCATCACGGCTATGAAAACTATGCGCGCGAGCTTGAACGGGTAAAAAATGCCGGCATCCGCGGCATTAAGATACACCACGACTTTTTAAAGGAAAATATCGATGCGCCCGAGTTTATCCCCATATATAAGGAGATAGCAAAGCAGGATATATTTTTGCTTTTACACATGGGCGACGACAGATTTGACTATACCCACCCCAAGCGCCTGCGCCATGTAAAGGAGCTTGTGCCCGATTTGAAATGCATCGCCGCGCATTTCGGCGGCTATCGCGTGTGGGACGAATCGGCGCCCTACCTTAAGGATACCGACGTTTATTTTGATACATCAAGTTCACTCTTCTATCTCTCACCCGAAAAGGCGGCGTCCCTTATCGACCTTCTGGGTGAAGACCGCTTCTTTTTCGGCAGCGACTATCCCATGTGGCAGGTGTCCGAGGAGATTGAAAGGTTTATGCGCCTGCCCATTCCCGAAAGCACACGCAAAAAAATTCTTTACGAAAACTTCGAAAAGGCATTCAACATAAAAAAAGTATAGTTCAAATGAACTATACTTTTTTTATGTCGTAGATATCGTCGATGTCTATTTTGGTATTGACTATTCTGATAAAGCGTTTTTCGGTATCCTTTTTTGTGAGTATGCCGGTGATTTTGATATATTCGCCCTCCGAATAGTAAACTATCTCCGCCATGTTGCCGACCGAGAGCTCGCTTAACGTGATATCCAAAAGCTCTCTTTTGTCCTCGGACAGCTCGGCCTTGTCTATGGCTACCACAATGCGCTCCATCTTTCTAAGCTCCTGCGCAAAGCCCTTTAAGGGATCAAAGCTGTTGGCAAACTGCTTGGCTCTTTCAATATTTGTCATCACCGCTCTTGTGCCCTCCTATCTGCGCGTTGCGCTCTATCGTTGTTGCGGCGTCCTGCAGATCCATGCCCTTGAACATGGCGTTTTTGCCGAATTTCTTTTTTATCTCTATAATGGCCTTCTGCATATTCTTTTCCTTTTCCCGCTGTATGGGATCGGAAAACAGATCAAGCTGCTCTATATCGTCGGGCTTAAGGTCTGTAAACGAAATGCTGACCTTGCGGTAAAGCCCGTCCTTATGCACTATTTTGTCAAAAAGCTGCTCGGATGCCGGCATAATGTCCTTCATTGATGAGGTGTATCTGCCAAGCGGCATACTGCCCTTGTCGGTGGGCCGGCCCGGCACGTCACTCCGCCCGAGATAGAGCACGATACCGCGCGCTGCAAGGTTTTCGTCCACAAGCTCAAGGCACATAAGCTCAACCATTTCCTGCACTATTATCCTTGTTTCGTCCGCGTTGTAGTTTCGCATAAGCACCTGTGAGCGGTCTATCGAATGGGTGGTCGAGCGGTATGCCTTAACGTCCGCCATCGTTACCGGCTCAATGCCCTTTGAATGGTCTATCATTATCTCGGCATCTATCCCGAATGTTTTATAAAGCTTCTTTTCATCACAGGCGGCTATCTGTCTCATCGTGTACAGTCCAAGCCGCTCCAGCCGTGACGCGGTGCCCTTGCCGATGCCCCAGAAATCGGTTATCGGCTTATGGTCCCACAAGCTTTTCTTAAACAGCTCCTCGTCAAGATACCCTATATGGTCGGGCACCTTTTTCGCCGTTATGTCAAGGGCTATTTTGGCAAGGTACATATTGGTGCCTATGCCGCAGGTGGCGGTTATTCCGGTCGTTTCTATTACGTCGTTTATCATCGCTATCGCAAGCTCCCTCGCCGTCATTTTGTAAAGCTTAAGATAGGGCGTGGCGTCTATAAACACCTCATCGATAGAATAAACGTGTATGTCCTCTTTGGCAACGAATTTAAGGTAGCAGGAATAAACCTTTGCGGAATATTCTATATATTTTCGCATCCGCGGCGGCGCCGTGATATACTCAACGCCTTTGGGAATTTCATATACTCTGCACCGGTTTTTTATGCCCAGCGCCTTCATTGCGGGGGTTATCGCAAGACATATAGTTTTATCCGAGCGTGACGGATCGGCCACCACAAGGTTGGTGACCATGGGGTCAAGTCCCCTTTCCACACACTCCACCGATGCGAAAAAGGACTTTAAATCTATACATAAATAGAATTTGTCCTTCATGTTTCCCTTTCTATGCCCTGCTTATCGGCATTACCCATTCCTTGGGCAATATCTTTGCAATAAATCTATACAGTTTGTAATATACTTTCGGCGTATACACGGCTTTGTTTTTGTCGGCGGCTTTCATAACGCCATTTACCGCTTTTGCCGGATCGACATACGGCAGAAAATCATCAAAGGTCTTTGAGTTGCCGGGTATTTTGGCAACGGTGAGAAATTCGGTGCGCATAGGTCCGGGACAAAGCGCGGTAACGCTTATGCCTTTTTCTTTAAGCTCATATCTTAATGAGCGCGAATAGAACATAACGTATGACTTCGTTGCGCTGTAAACGGTAAGGCGCGGATTGGGCGCGAAGGCGGCGATAGAGCATACGTTTATTATTTTACCTCCGCTTGCCATATAAGGCAGAGCTATGGTCGTAAGTCCGGTGAGTGCGCGGCAGTTTAAAGAAACCATATCCATCTGCTTATTTTCTTCGCTGTCATAAATATTGCCGAGCACGCCGAATCCCGCGTTGTTTATAAGCAGCTTTATGTTTGCCTTTTCTTCTTTAAGCGCATCCTTTATTATGCCGATGCTTTCTTCCTTTATAAGGTCAAGCGGGAATATCCTTACCTTTATTTTCGAAGCCTTTGAAATTTCCTCCATGCGCTCTTTTCGCCGCGCGATAAGCCATACCTCGTCAAGGTCCTGATATTTTTCGTTTATCGCCCTGAAAAATTCAATTCCCAGTCCGGATGATGCGCCCGTAAGTACCGCAATATTCATAAATCACGCTCTCCTTAAAAAATAATCGCAAAAAATTAAAAAATTTTTGTTAAATGAGTACACATTTGTCTTTATTTATATTATAATAGTTAAGCGTGTTCTAATCAACACATTTTATTGGAGGAAAAAAATATGAGACAAAAAAGGTTCATAGCCGCAATACTTATCGCGGTAATGCTTATCGGTGTGCTTGCCGGCTGCGGCAAGAAGAACGACACCGCCGAGCTTATTATAGACGGTAAAACCGTTAAGGTCGGCACCATTGCCACCATCGGCGACATGGAGATACCCCTGTCCCTTTTCCGTTACTTCTATCTCAGCACCAAGGTGCAGGCTGATAACGGCGACGACAGCATGTGGGAGGATTTCCCCGATTATGCCGCACAGCTTACCGACGTTGCAATGAATTACTGCAAAAATTATGCCACCATCCATGCGCTCTGCGCAAAGTACGGCATTACTCTTGCCGATGAGGACAACAATGCCATCAACGATGAAATAAAGTCCGCTATCGATAATGCCGGCAACTACAATGCGTTCATAGGCGCTCTCGAAAATAACTTCATGAACGAGGATATGTATAAGCAGATGCTGGAAGTACAGCATTTGTCCTCAAAGCTTCAGGAGCATCTCTTCGGCGAGGGCGGCGAGTATTATATATCCGATGCCGACTTTGTAAAGTTCATTCAGGATAACTTCATTCTTTCCCGTCATATCCTTATCGCCAATACCGATGAGGAGGCCGATGAAAAGATCAAAGCGGTAAGAGATGCCATCGCCGCAGGCGACGATTTCCAGTCGCTTGCCGAAACCTACAGCGCCGACACCGCATCCACCTATTCCTACCCCGACGGCAACTGCTACGGCGAGGGCGAAATGGTTGAGGAATTCTATAACTGCGCACTCAATACCAAGATAGGCGAAATAGGCGAGGTTGACGAGGAGCTTTACGGTCATTTCTTTATCCAGCGTCTTGAAATTACCGAAAAGTACGTTACCGATAACAAAGAAACACTTATGTCCAAATACACCGGCAGCAAGATGAACGAGGTTGTTTCCGAATACATCGACAGCGTAGATATCACCTACAGCGAATACTACGATAAGATTTCCATAGATACCTTAAAATAAATAAAATCCCGTATATGATTCGATTCAAAGCAAAAGGAACTCGACATTTTGTCGAGTTCCTTTGTTATTGATTGTAACTTTTTACTGCGTTACCACTGTTCCGTGTGTATGCGCTCTTCATTGTAGCGCTCGGGTGTGGGGGGATTTTCCTTTGCCGGGCGGCCAATGGGGATCGCGGAGTAAGGGATGATGTTTTCGGGAATATTGAACATTCTTCTAAATATATCCATTCTCTCATCCTTGGGATAAACGCCGCACCAGCAGGCGCCGTACCCCAGAGCCTTGGCAGCATAGAGGATGTTCATGGTTGCCGCACTTGCGTCGGAATAGCAGGAGCCCAAAGGAGTTATCTCGGGATCAACACATACTATTATTACCATGGGCGCAAACTCCGCCATGTGCATATACGGATGATTTTCGGCAATCTGCTTGCGCTTATTCTCATCGGTAACAACTATGAAATGCCATGGCTGACCGTTCTTGCTCGATGGAGCGAGAAATGCGGTATTAAGTATCTGCTTCAAATCCTCATCGCTTACCTTTTCATCGGTAAAACGGCGAATACTTCTTCTTGTGTTAAGAAATTCAAGTGACATGAAAACACCTTCTTATTCAACGGAAATTACGTAGTAATAAACCGGCTGACCGCCGCCTATAACGGTTATGTCGGCATCCTTTACCTTGTTTTCGATAATGCTCTTTACGCTTTCGGCCTCATTTTCGTTTGCATCTGCGCCGTAGTAAACGGTAACTATGCCCTCGTCGCCCGAAAGATTGGTGCACAGCGCGTCAACGCATTCACTTAATGATTCGGTAACGCTGTTTACCTTGCCTTCGTACAGCCCGAGATACTGGCCTTTCTTTATTTCCATACCGTCAAATACGGAATCTCTTGCGGCATAGGTAACCGACAATGTTTTAACGAGACCGCAGCTTTCGCTCATTATATTCTCGTTGTAGTCCTCATCCGAATCGGGATCGAAGCTGAACATGGCGGTTATGCCCTGCGGCACCGTCTTTGTGGGAATAACGATAATTTCCTTTTCGGAAAGCTCGGTGGCCGCCTGAGCCGCCATGATTATGTTTTTGTTGTTGGGCAGTACGAAAACTATCTCCGAGGGAGTTGCGTTTACAGCTTCAAGAATATCCTCCGTACTGGGATTCATCGTCTGTCCGCCCTCTATGATATTGTCCGCGCCGAGATCCTTGAATATGGAGGCAAAACCTTCGCCTGCGGCAACGGCAACGAATCCGTATTTCTTTTCGGGTGCGGCAATCTGCTCCTTTTTAGCCTTTGCCTCCTGATTTGCGGCAGCCTGAAGCATATCTTCGGAAAGGGCGGTGTGCTGCTCTTTCATGTTTTCTATCTTTATCTTGGTAAGTGAGCCTATTTTAACAGCCGCTTCAAGCGCAAGACCGGGGTTGTTTGTGTGTACGTGAGTTTTGATGAAATCGCCGGCGTCTACAACAACAACGCAGTCGCCTATCGTGTGCAGGTATGAACGGAAATCATCCGCTTCGATGTTTATATCAGACTTGTCAATGATAAACTCGGTGCAGTAGGCAAAGTTTATCGACTCGGTATCGAACTTTTCGAAATCAGCCTTGGGTGCGCTTTCGGCAATCTCTTTTGCCTCTATTATGCTTCCGGTCTTAAGCACATGGTACATTCCCTCAAATACTACCATGAATCCCTGACCGCCGGCATCAACAACGCCTGCCTGCTTTAATACGGGCAGAATATCCGGTGTCATGTCAAGTGCAGCCTGTCCCTCTTTGATAAGCGACTCAAACACCGGCATAATTTCGTTATTGCCGGTAGCGGTGTCGATAGCGGCGCTTGCTGCCATTCTCGAAACGGTAAGTATGGTGCCCTCGGTGGGCTTCATAACTGCCTTGTATGCGGCTTCAACGCCGAGGTTGCAGGCATAGGCGAAGGTAAGCGCATCGGCTTCCTTTTTGCCCTTGAAGCCTTTGGAAATACCCCTGAAAAGCAAAGAAAGGATAACGCCCGAGTTTCCTCTTGCGCCGCGGATAAGCGAATTTGCCGCAGCAGCGGAAACCTCTTCAAGACTGTCATACTCGTTTTCGGCAAGGGCGCTCTTGGCTGCCGCCATGGTAAGCGACATATTCGTTCCGGTGTCGCCGTCGGGCACGGGGAAAACGTTAAGGTCGTTAAGCTGCTGCTTTTTGTTGTTTAAATTATTGGCGGCGGATATTACCATATCGCGCCAAAGTTTTGCAGATATCATCACGGTGGTTTTCGTCCTTTCGGTTACATCTTAAGAGATTCAACGATGATGCTCACCTTGGAAACCTTAACCGACGTGAGTTTTTCAACGCTGTAGCAAACCTTGTTTCTGATGCTGTCGGAAATCGCGGGGATATTTACTCCGGACGTAACTATTATATGAAGCGTAACCTCAAGGGTGTTGTCCGGCATGCAGGTGATGTTGATGCCCTTGTCCATGTTTTCCCATTTAAGCAAATCGGCAAAGCTGTCGGCGGCATTCCTCGATGCCATGCCCACAACGCCGAAACATGAGGTGGCAATGTTGCCCACTATACGCGCAACGACCTTATCGGTTATGGTTATCAGTCCGTATTTATTTTTTATATTTATCATGTTTATTTCTCCGTTTCTGCCGTATAAGTGCGGCGGCGTATGTTTTTGGAAATAGAGATACATAATGATTATACAACAAAACATATCACTTTTCAATCCTTATTTGCCTTTATTATATGCGTTTGCTTATTGAAATAGCGCCTTTTCTGTGTTAAAATATGAAAAATTGAAGGTGATATATATGAAAAATAAAAAACCGATAATAGGAATAACGGTAAACGGCGGCAAAAATCTTTCTTTGGGACTTGCCGATGAAAAGGCGGTGATCGCCGCCGGAGGTACGCCGGTTTTGCTCCCGATACATATCGGGGACGATGACGCCAAGAGGCTTATAGATATCTGCGACGGTATTCTGTTTACCGGCGGCGAGGACGTAAATCCGAAATACATGAACGAGGAAACGCTGCCCCAATGCGGCTACGCCGATGATGAGCGCGACAGGGCTGAGCAGATGTATTTTAAATACGCGCGTCAAAAACATATCCCCATTTTCGGCATCTGCCGCGGTCATCAGGCGGTAAACGTTTTCATGGGCGGCAGTTTGTATCAGGATATCACAACCCAATGTCAGCGCCTGAACGCCATTCAGCATAAATCACCGCGCGGCGTTTCCGATATCATGCACACGGTCAGCGTGGAAAAGGGCAGCCTTCTTGAAAAGGTTGCCGGTTATGACACGCTCGACGTAACAAGCACGCATCATCAGGCGATCAAGCGCGTGGCAGACGGGCTTAAGGTCGTGGCAACAGCGCCCGACGGCATAATAGAAGCGCTTGAGGGCACCGGCGATGATTATATTTTAACCGTACAGTTCCACCCCGAGCTTCGCTATGATAAGGAAGACCATGCCTTGAATCTGTTCAAAGGCCTTATTAACGCTGCTAAAAATAAAAAAGGAGAATGAAAATGGACTATTCTTATGTGAGAGGCTTTAACTATCAGCCGTCCTATGCAAGCACTACCCTTGAAGCATGGCAGTATTTTGATGCCGGACTTATAAAAAAAGAGCTTGAAAACGGGAAAAAGTATTTCCCGAAATTCAATACGGTGCGTCTTTGGTTATCCTGGGATTCTTACTTTCGTAAACCCGACCTGTTCAAAAAGAATTTCGAAACCCTTTTGGGAATATGCGAAGGTCTTAAGCTTAAATCCATACCTATTCTCTTCAACCGCTGGCATGATGCAAACGGCTATGACGTGGGCGGTGTGTATCTGGATAATCTTATTCCCGGCCATTGGACGTATTATCGCGATAAATATCTTAAATATGCGGCAGATATCATTTCATCCCATAAAAATGATGACCGTATTCTGATATGGGATTTGTGCAACGAGCCCTTTTCATACGATGAAATGCCCGATGATGAAATGTTCAAATATTTCGAGAAGGCGGAAATGGACTGGCTGACCGATTTGTATAAGATCGCAAAGAAAGAGGATCCCGATACTCCTGCATCGGTAAGCACTCACGCGCTCTTTGACAGATACGGTCTTGAAAAGATAAACCCCGTAAGTGACGTACTGCTTATCCATCCCTATTTTGAGTATACCGATGCCGAAGGCATCGCAGATAAAGAAAACCGCCGTGCCTTTGAGGAGCGCATAAAGCTCAACGCCGATTACGCCGAAGAGGTAAACAAGCCCATGCTTGTAACCGAAACCTGCTGGGGCGCTTATGAAGCTCTGCCGCGCGCAAATAATACCCGTTTTACCCTTCAGGCGATTTCAAAATACGGTCTCGGCTTTATCGCTCATGCTCTCTGTTACAGCCTTATCGCCGACCTGCACGATAAGGAGGACGGCTTTATCGGACGTCCCGGAAACCTATGCTTTATAAATAAAGACGGCTCTCTCAGAGAAGGTCATGAGGTTTTCAACGAATTTTAAACGCAACAAAAAATACCGGCTGATTTCAGCCGGTATTTTGATTTTATAAGGATTATTCTTCTTCTGCTTCCTTTGCGGATTCCGCGGTAACCTTTTCGGCGATGTTTGCGGGAGCTTCCTGATATCTTTCGAAGTTAAAATCGAAGAAGCCTCTGCCTCTGGTCATGGAGCGCAGGTCGGTTGCATAGGTGTGCATTTCAGCCATGGGAACTTCGCCCACGATCTCCTGCAGACCATTGACGGGGTTCATGCCCAGAACCTGACCGCGGCGCTTGTTGATGTCG
>JAZRWQ010000007.1:0-17440 GCA_045599805.1 Eubacteriales bacterium
TCTTTTAATAATATCAACGTTCCCGGACCAATCAAATCCAAGATTTTCATATAACCTTTTTGCTGCATCATTTACGGTGAAAACAACCGGAGTTTTACCCGATTTGATAATATCGGATGCCATATAGCTCACGGTTTTAGCAGCATACCCCCTGCCCCTGTATTTCTCATCGGTAACAATTCCGCCAAGGAGCGAGGTTAAGTCATTCTCCATAAGGATCGATGCCGAAGAAACTATTTTTGAATCCTCTGTTATTTTGCACCTTTTCCCGTTAAGATAACATCGCTGTTCTGTTGCCGTTATATCAAATGATTCTTTGTCCGGCGTTCCCGGAAAAAAGTTTTTCCAAATACGATACACGTTATATTCGTCAGATAGACTGCACATTGATACGTCTTTACTTGTCGTCAGCTTATCCGATGTATTTAAAGCGTAAATATCTGCTCTGTCGTATATCCCGAAAGCTTCGGAACACATGTAGTCATATATTGTTTTTGCGCCGATAATGCCTATAAATGAGGCCATTTCTTCAACATCATCGTATCCGAACAAATGCAAAGTATCATCCATTAACAGGCAATAGCCCACATTGGTTCTAAAGAGTTTATAATAGTCGTCCTTATACGGAAATCCGCACATATAAGAAATCCCGTAAATGTTTTTTACGGGATTTCTTTTTAGCTCCGACAGAGCATATTTTACTTCGGCAGAATCACATTTTCTAATCATATCAGAAGCTCTTTACAATATCTTTAAAGGTGTTGCCGCGCTCTTCAAAATTCTTAAACATATCAAAAGATGCGGATGCTGGAGATAAAATTACAATATCACCGCTGTGAGCACATTTCTTTGCCGCCAAAACCGCTTCTTTGAAATCGGTAAATCGTTCAATAGGGATATTTTTAAAGTTAACTGCATTGACTGTTGCATTATAAATTTTATCGGACGTTGCGCCGACAAGAATAAGATGTTTTACGAATTTATTTACAAGTATTCCGAAATCGGAATAGTCAAGCTTCTTATCGTAACCGCCGGCAATAAGAATAATCTTCTGCGTAAAGGAATTAAGACACGCGGCGCTTCTTGTAGGTGTAGAGGCAATACTGTCGTTATAATATTTTACGCCTTCAAATTCACGGACAAGCTCAATACGGTGTGCCACGCCACGGAAATTTCTTGCGACGTAACGTATATTATCAATATCGACATAATCCATTACTGCGGCAATCGCAGCCATATAGTTTTCAACGTTATGATTGCCGGGAAGAAGAATATCTTCGGGATTAAGTATCGGCTTTTCACCGTCAATATCTTTATAAGTAATAACGCCGTCTTTCAGGAATACGCTTTTTGCGCCGACAGCATCTTTTGAAAAACAGGTTATTCTGTCGTCCGGCTCACCTACAAGATCAAGAGATGCCTGATTATCGGCGTTGATTACAAGGCGGTCATTTGAATGCTGATGCAGATAAATATTTGCCTTTGCATTAACATACTCCTGCATATCCTTGTGATAATCAAGATGATTTGGAGAAAGATTCGTAATTACCGCAACGTCGGGAGAATTTTTCATATCCTGAAGCTGGAAACTGGATAATTCAACAACGGCGATATCGGTCGGCTTTATAAGATTGAGTCTCGGCAAAAGCGGAGCGCCTATATTGCCGCCTTTATGGCAGAAAAAGCCCTGACGTTTTAACATTTCATAAATCAACGTAGTTGTGGTTGTTTTGCCGTCCGAGCCGGTAACGGCAAATATCGGGCACGGGCACAATTCAAAAAACATCTGCATTTCGCTTGTTATTTCGCTGCCGTTTTTTTTCGCCTCAACAAGATGGAGATCGGAGCATTTGAGTCCGGGAGTGCGGAAAACGATATTTTCGCAAAGATTATCAAGATATCCGTCTCCCAAAACAAAATTAACGCCGTCTTTTTCAAGCTCAGCCTTTTCTTCGTCTGTCAGCGCATCAATCTTTCTGTCTCGTGCAGTAACTTTTGCGCCGAGATTTACAAGCTGCTTTATTAGCGGACGGTTGCTTATGCCGAGACCTATAACGGCAACCGTTTTACCGCTGACTCTGTTTTTGAATTGATCCATTACTGTAAGCATTAAAAAACCTCTTCTCAAAGGAAAATAAATCTTGAAAAAAAATTATTTTTGTAATATTATAATAGCAAGTGCAGAACGGGCAATCGCGGTTGGAAAGTACGAAAGGAAACCAACTGAGGAAAGTCCGGGCCCCGCAGGGCAGGATAACGGATAACGTCCGCCGAAGGTAACTTTAGGGAAAGTGCAACAGAAAGCAAACCGCCATTATGGCAAGGATGAAACGGCGAGGTAAGAGCTCACCAATGGTCTGGAGACAGATCAGTTTTGTAAACCCTATCCGGAGCAACACCGTATAAGGGGCAATGCTTGCCCGGCAGCCCCAAAGGTGGCATGATATATACGGCAACGTATATACAAGATAGATGATTGCCGATTACAGAACCCGGCTTATAGTTCTGCACCATTAATTTCCGAGTATTTTACCCGGAAATTTTTTTATGACAATTTCTCGAGCAGCATCCTGTATATCTCGGATGAATTCTCCTTGAATTTCTTTTCAACTTCCTTGCCCATCTCTCTGTCGGGCATTGTGAGTTCGATTTTCATAAGAACGCTTTCACCGTCTTTTAAAATACAAGTAGTGTTGTATCTGCGGTCTATATAATCGGTGTAAGTGGATACACCTGCTTCAAGCTCTATTTGTTTAAAGATGTCAAGCGCACCGTTAACGGCGCGTTCTCTTGCGTATAATGGTATACGTGTGTAAAGCTGCGTACTTGCTTCGGCGCCGAGTCTTGTAATAACGATAATAGAGGATTCCTCATCTACAACGATATGTCCCGTTTCCTTAAGGCTTTCGATTGCCTGCGCAAGTGTAAAATAATCCACCAATTCGGAATTTAAAAACAAATCGTAAATTCGGCTTGTCGGAACTGCTTTTTCAATTCTGGCAAGTGTATATAACACTAAAATTTTAACAAGTTCCATATCGGATATCTGTCCCGGAAGCATACTGAATTCCCCCTTTGTTATATTTTATCACACTTACTTCATTTTAACAATATCTTTATCAGTTAAATAATATATACTATAGGATATTTACATTGGAGAGTGATCAAAATGGGTAGTGTATTTCACAGTTTTCTCGGCTGCTGCGGTGAATCGGGCTTCTGTTCCCTATACGAACCTTTTATATCTGAAATGAAAAAAGTATTCATTATCAAAGGCGGGCCGGGTACGGGTAAATCTACGCTTATGAAAAAAATAGCCGCAAAAGCACAAGAGCAGGATAGCGACATTGAATTAATACATTGTTCTTCCGATCCCGATTCGCTTGACGGAATATACCTGAAAAATAAAGGCTTATGTGTGCTTGACGGAACTCCGCCGCATATTATCGAGCCGCCCTATCCCGGAGCAGTCGGAAATATGATAGACCTGTATAAATTCTGGGATACGGATTTTTTATCGGGTCAAGAAGAAAACATACGAAAAATCAGTACTAATATAACACAATTATATGAGCGCGCCTATTTATATATCGGTGCCGCGGCAAAATTACAGCGTGATTTAAATAAAATCGGATTGATTCTACTTAATAAAATGAAATTCAAAGGATATTTTGACCGTTTTTGTTCTAAAAACATTAAATCGATCTGCGCTGCGCCAAAAGAATCAAAACGTTTTTTGTCTGCAGTAACACCAAACGGTACTATATCATATTCAAGATTGTTTTTAAACGAAAACATAAAAACAATGGTAATTGAAGATGAATACGGCATTTCATCAAGAGCATTGGAAATAATTCGTTTTAAAGCTCTGAAATGCAATCATACGGTTATTTGCGGCTACTCCCCCATCATCCATTCACAACTTGAACATATCGTTATTCCGACGGCAAATCTTGCCGTATGCACATCGAGCTCACTGCACGAAATAGAGCCTAAGCCATACTGCAGAATAAATATATCCCGATTTTTCTCAAAAGAAAACGAGAAACAGCATAAGGGTAAAATATCTTTTCTTACACGCGCTCGCGGAGAAATAATATCCGAAGCCGTAAATATTCTTAAAACATGCCATTCTTTGCACGATGAGCTTGAAGAAATTTATAAAACAGCAGTTGATTTTAATGCGCTTAATGTGTATACGGAAAAAATAATAAATCAAATATTAAAGTAGACATTTTATGTTTTATCTGATAAAATAACCATGAGGTGATTATGATGGTAAAACATATAGTTATGTGGAAAATCAAAGAAGAATACACCGGAGATAATAAAGAAAAAATAATTTCCGATATAAAATGCAATCTTGAAGGTCTTGCGGGAAAAGTACCGGGACTGCTTATGGCAAAGGTAATTACCGACAAACTCGATACCTCCACGGCAGACGTAATGCTTTACTGCGAAATGGAAAATCCGGAATCGGTCAAGGCATATAAAGTTCATCCCGAACATCAGCATGTTGCAAACACATTTGTTCGTCCATACTTTGAAGTAAGACTCGCAATGGATTACGAGGTATAAAAAAGAAGCCTGACATCAGGCTTCTTTTTTTGTGCCTATACATTTAACTGCAATTTCAATAAATTTTCTTGCAATCAAAGACTGCTCTTTAGGCAGACATGCTATACCGAGCTCTCTGAAACATTTAGGGTAAAGGGGCAAGGATTTAATGAAATGCGTTTTATCCTTCAGTGCAAGCCTTGAAAGTATACTGATGCCGAAATTATGCTCAACCATCGCAATAACAGATGCATCATCCAATAAAGTGGACTTGATATACGGATTTATATCATATTTATTAAATACCTGCATTATATCAAATGATAATCCGTAGTTTGGCATAAGAAACTGCCGGCTATTAAAATCAGTAATGGGAACGAAATCGATATGCTCATCATCATTTGGCAAAACAGCCATAAGCTCATCATTTCCAAGACGCACCCATTTCACCTGTTCTCCCGAGCGATAGCTTAAAAGGGCAATGTCTATTCTGCCCTCATATAAATCGGTATACAATTCATCCATGCCTCCGGATATTATTTCGACAGAGGAATTTGGATAATTCTTTCGAAACTCATCTACTATTTCCGGAAGAATGCTTGAAATAATATTTGAATATGCCCCCACTTTTATATGATCGGATGAAAAATTGCGTATATTTTTCACAGCATCCGTAAGATGTTTTTCGCTTTTAAGGAATGAACGCATATACGGCGCTATTTTCTCACCCTCCGGAGTAAGCTTTATTCCGTAATTTCCGCGAAGCAGAACCTGAAAGCCAAGCTCTTTTTCAAGTGAATTCATCATATGCGTAAGTCCGGACTGAGTGTATCCAAGTATATCCGCCGCCTTTGTAAAACTGCCGGTTTCAACGGCAATAAGAAGTGCCTGTATTTTCTTTGAGTCCATATTTTTTATTCCCTCCGAATTTATATATTAAAGATTCTAATACCAACATTATAAACTTTCATTTTTATTTAGTCAATAAAAGTGTTATAATTTTTATAAATATTCTTTTATGGCATTTAAGGAGGAAAAAATAATGGAAAAGAAATCCAATCGTGGTTCATTTGGAAGTAACATTGGCTTCCTTTTGGCCGCAATCGGTTCTGCCGTAGGTTTGGGAAATATTTGGGGGTTCCCATATAAAATGGGTAAATCCGGCGGTTTCACCTTCCTGCTTGTTTATTTTGCACTGGCAATCTTCGTAGGCTTTATTATTATGGTATCCGAACTTGCTTTAGGCCGCAAGTCTAAGAAGGGTGCTATCGGCGCTTATTACAAAAACACCAAGAAATTCAAATGGATAGGCTGGCTTGCACTTCTCGCTCCGTTCCTTATCATGAGTTTCTATTCCGTTCTCGGCGGTTACTGCCTGCAGTATCTCTCTCTGAACCTTTCCGAGCTCAGCTTTAATCTTCAGAAATCATTCAGCATTACCCTTTCGGGCGGCGATACTTTCACCGGTATGCTTACAAATCCCATTGGCTGCGCAGCATTTACACTGCTATTCCTTATTATCTGCTTCCTTATCAACAGAAGCAACGTTTCCGAAGGTATTGAAAAGTTCAATAAAATCGGTATGCCCGCACTTTTCGTAATGCTTATCATAATCATCATGCGTTCGGTAACTCTTCCCGGGGCATCCGAAGGACTTAAATTCATGTTTGTTCCCGGTTATGCTGTTAAGGCAGGATTCATTGAATCCTCTCCTAACTTCATATCGGTACTTGCTACCGCCGGCGGTCAGATGTTCTTCTCCCTGTCTCTTGCAATGGGCGCTATGATTACATACGGTTCTTACCTTAATAAAGAAGAAAATCTTAAGAAGAACTCCGTTATCATCGTTATTGCCGATACCTTAGTTGCTATGCTTGCAGGCATCGCAGTTATCCCCGCGGCAGTTGCAAACGGTATTGCAAGCGGCACTCCTCTTAACGAAATCGCACTCGGCGGACCTAAGCTTCTGTTTGTAACCCTGCAGGATGTTTTCGCATCCATGGGCGCAGTCGGCGCTATCTTCGGTGCCATCTTCTATGCTCTCGTTCTTATCGCCGCTATTTCTTCCGCTATCTCTCTTATCGAAGTTATTACTGCATATTTCGTTGACTTTGCAGAACATAAGAAAAAGACTCCTAACCGCAGCAAGATAGTTTTCTGGGTATGCGTTGCTATTGCTATCGAAGCTACCCTCGTTGCAGTTGACGGACTCGGCGCAAGCGGTCTGTTTAAGTGGGCTCCCGCACCTATGTGGAAGGACTGCTTCCTTGACTTTATGGACTGCTGGTCTGAAGGTATTGCAATGCCCTTGGGCGCAATGCTTATGGCTCTTATGATCGGTTGGGAACTTAAATCCAAGCCAATCCTTGATGAAATCGAAATCGGATCTTCCAACAGCAAAGCTTTCACTATCTTCTACAAAGTATGTATTATGGTTATTGCTCCTATTGCAATGGCATTTATCTTTGCAGGTCAGATGATCGATTTCTTCGTATGCGCAGAAACTGCCGCATGGTCTACTCCTCTTTGCTACGGCATATCTGGATTAGTACTTATTGTATTCTGGATTGTAGCATTTATTGGCGGAAAGAAAAAAGAAGAAAAGTAATTTTTCTTTTAACGACTCCCTGAAATCAAATTGGTTTCAGGGAGTTTTTTTATTGTAATTACTTTTCAAATGTGGTACAATATAGAAAAAATACGGAGGGTATGTCAATGAAATACACATGTGAAAATGATTTACTTGTTATCTTACTCGAAGGCAGGATTGATTCATCAAATGCTCCGAAAACCGAGGAGGAAATATTTAATATAATAAATGAAAACTCTCATGCAAAATTTATTATCGATGTTGAAAATCTCCTGTACATTTCCAGCGCAGGCTTAAGGGTCATTCTTAAATGCAAAAAAAGTGAACCTACACTTAAAATAATCAATGCATCTTCCGAAGTATATGAAATATTTGAAATGACAGGCTTTTCCGAAATGCTTACCATTGAAAAGGCATTCAGACGCATGAGCGTTGACGGATGCGAAATCATAGGTCAGGGCGCAAAAGGAACGGTTTATCGCTATAATGAGGATACTATTGTTAAGGTTTACAAGAATCCGGACAGCCTTCCCGATATTAAAAACGAGCGTGAACTTGCGCGCCGTGCCTTTGTCCTCGGAATCCCCACCGCTATTTCATATGATATTGTTAAGGTCGGCAACAGCTACGGCTCTGGTTTTGAACTTTTAAATGCAAAGTCCTACTCAAAACTTATTGCAAATGACAAAGAGAACAGAGATAAATATATCACCGAATATGCCGAGCTTTTAAAGAAGATACATTCTACTGCGGTAAAAGAAACCGATATGCCGAATATCAAACCCTGGATGATAAACTATATTGATGCGGCAGAGCCCTATCTCAATAAAGAAGACGCGGATAAAATCAGAAAGCTTATTGAGGATGTACCTGACAGGCTGAATATGCTTCACTGCGACTATCACACCAATAACGTAATGTCACAGAATGGAGAAACACTTCTCATCGATATGGACACGCTTTCGCACGGTCATCCAATATTTGAGCTTGCAAACATATATGTTACATACGTTGGCTTTGGTATGGCTGATCCTAAGATTGTTGAAGCATTTGTTAAAATGCCTTACGACTTGGCCATTTATATCTGGAAAAAGTTCTTGCCGATATATCTCGGAACTGACGATGAAGCTACAGTAAAATCAGTTGAATACAAAGCGAAGCTAATAAGTGATATTCGCGCTATACGCCATCATATCCGCTATTACGGCGCCGATGCCGAAGAAACAAAGCGCGCTATACCCATATACAAGGCGGATATAGAAGCAATATTGCCCGATATCGACACACTTGAATTTTAATAAAGGATGAAATGATATGCATATTTTTCTGATAAGACATGGCGAATCCGTTGCTAACACCGGCGAAAACTACGAAAAAAGATTACCCGACCACCTTGTTTCCCTGACAGACAAGGGCAAAAATCAGGCATATACTCAAGGTGTATGGCTTAAACAATACTGCGATGAACATGACATTGATTTAAACAAAGCACGTTTGTGGCGCAGTCCCTATCTTCGCACCCGTCAAACGAGTGAAGAATTCAATAAGTCCCTCGGTATCAAAGATATCAAGGAAGATATAACCCTTATTGAACAGCAGTTCGGTTTGTTCGACTCTCTTCCCGAAAGCGAATGGGCGGCAAGATATGAAATAGAATATGATGAATTTCTGCGTCAGGTGCAGAATCAAGGTAAATTTTACGCAAGACTGCCGCTTGGTGAAAGCCCCTTTGATGTTGCGATTCGTATACACCAGTTTATGGGAACAATCATCCGCGATTACGAGCGAGAAAATAAAGACACTCTCTTTATTTTCACTCACGGTACTACTCTGCGCACCTTCCTTATGCGCTGGTTCCATTATTCTCCCGAATGGTATCAGGCGGAAAAGAACCCCAAAAACTGCTGGATCAGAGAAATCATTGACAATGAAGATTTCGGTTACATAAATAATAATGTATAAAATAAGCCCGACATTGTCGGGCTTATTTTTATAATATCGTAAGGTTTTTATCGGCAAGAGTTATATCATCGCATCCGTTTTCTTTTACTATCAGTACATCTTCGATTCTTACACCGAATTTACCGGGAATATATATGCCCGGCTCTGCGGAAACTACCGCACCGACCGGAAGCGCTTTATTGTTGGATGGCGAAAGATTCGGAGATTCATGAATCTCCACACCGACACCATGACCGAATGAATGTCCGAAGCATTCTCCGAATCCGGCATCGGCAATCACCTTTCTTGCGGCGTTATCCGCATCCTTACCGGTAACGCCAGCCTTAACCGCAGCAATTCCCTGTTTCTGTGCCGTCAAAACGGTATTGTAAATGTCCGTCATTTCGTCGGAAGCATAACCAACTGCGAATGTTCTTGTCATGTCAGAGCAATACCCCATATATTTGCAGCCGAAATCGAGTGTAACAAAATCCCCTGCTTCAATTTTCTTTTCAGTAGGAACTCCGTGAGGCATACTGCTGTTTTTGCCGGAAACAACGATAGGATCGAAAGATTTATCCTCGGCACCGTTGATAAGCATAAGATACAAAAGGCGAGCAGCGATTGTTTTTTCACTTACACCTACTTTAATATCATTTTTTATTTCTTCAAGCGCCTTTTCGGCAATACGCTGCGCCTTTATCATACGTGATATTTCGTCATCATCCTTTGTCTGACGAACTGACGAAAGCATGGCAGATGCCGGTTTAGGACTCCATTTAAGCTTTTTATTGAAACGAGAAAACTCACCTACCGTCATGTACTCATCATCAAAGCCGACAGTTTTGATGTTATGCTTTTCAAAGATATCATTAATGCATTTTGAATAGGTGTTTACCGAATCAACCATTATTACATCGGCGTTTTCGATTTTGTTTTGAGCCGCTTCAATATAACGAAAATCGGTAAGATAATAATTTGCGTTCTTTGTAATGAGCGCAATTCCGTCGCTGCCGGTCGAAAAATAATCGGATGCGTAAAATCTGTTTGCTTCGCACGAAAGCATTACGGCATCCATTTCATATTTGTTAAGAATCGCCGCTATTTTTCCGAAATGATTCATATTACTCACACATTCTCTTCAAAATACCTAAAATCAGATTCCATGTTCTGATTGCGGAAGGCACGGAAAGTCTTTCCTTAAATGTATGGATATCTTCTACGGTAGGACCGAAAGACACACAGTCAAGTCCCGGGATCTTCTCGCTGAAATAACCGCATTCTATTCCGGCATGCATTATTTCAACAGACGGAGCTTTCCCATACTGCTTTTCAAACGCCTCACACATAAGCTTTCTCAACGGAGATTCAGCCTCATAACTCCACGCAGGATATTCACCGGATGTTTCCGAAGATGCGCCATACATTTTTGCAATGTATTTCAGCTTATCGGAAAGTGCCGTTTTTTCTTCACCTACAGAAGAACGAAGAGCAAAACGAAGTACCAGCTTATCATTTTTGAGACGAACACTGCCTAAATTCAATGATGTCTGAACAAGTCCTTTAAGCGCAGACATCTTCTGAACTCCATTGGGCAATGCATCTATAAGCGCAATAACTCTTAAAGTCGATTCGTCGGACAATGCTTCAACTCTCTTTGGAGAAATTTTCTTAATGTCGATCTTCAAATCCGGATCGTTAGGGTATGATTTTTTATGCTTTGCAACAAAATCTTCTGCCGTTTTCATTAAAAACTTTTCATCCGAAGAATCCATTGTAAGCTTCATAACAACATGGCTGGGGATGGCGTTATCCTTATCGCCGCCGTTATATTCAGCTATTCGGAAATCAACGGATTTTGAAAGCTTATTGAGAAATTCGCAGGAAATTTTAACGGCATTTGCCAGTCCCATATTGATACAACCGCCTGAATGTCCGCCTAAAAGCCCGGAAAATTCAATAGTAAACAGGTCATCGGTTACGCTTTCCCATTCAACCGGAAGCTCGATCTGATTTCTTAAACCGCCTGCACAGCCGACGATAAATACACCTTCGGTCTCGCAGTCCACATTAAGAAGCCGCTTGCCTTTCAATACAGATAAATCTATACCCTTTGCGCCGTCCATTCCCGTTTCTTCATCTATTGTAAATACGACCTCTAAAGGCGGATGTTCAATGGAATCATCATCAAGAAGCGCTAATGCATAGGCTACAGCTATACCGTCATCGCCGCCCAAAGACGTGCCCTTGGCATAATAATATTCCTCGCCTGCAACAAGGTCTATTGCTTCCCTTGTCATATCCTTATTGCAATCGGACGCCTTTTCGCAAACCATATCAAGATGCCCCTGAATAATTACGGGAGGCAGATTTTCTTTGCCTTTTGAACCGTCTTTAAAAATAATAACGTTATTCAGAGTATCCTGAATATATTTTAAAGATTTTGATTTTGCGAATTCCACGCAGTAATCGCTTATTGACTTCGTATTTCCCGAGCCATGAGGAATTTTACACAAATCCTTAAAATACTCAAAAAACTTATACTCCATAATATATCTCCTTATTGCTTTTCCTTTTTCGATTTTGCTATTTGCAAAAGTTTCTTGATCTCATCATCGCTGAAATTATATTTTGTGTTGCAGAACTGACAGCAGATTTCCGCGCCTTTTCCGTCATCGGCTATCTCCTGTAATTCATCGGGTCCTAAACCGACAAGGGACGCTGCATATTTATCACGGTTACATACGCACTTATATGCTATATCAACATTATCGAACATATCATATTCGATACCGTCAAATACTATGCCAATTATTTCTTCGGGAGTTTTGCCTTCATCTATCAGTCCGGAAACGGATGTTATTTTACCGCAATTCTCTTCAAGCTTTGGAATTATGCCTTCATCGGCAAACGGCAGAAGCTGAAGAATAAATCCACCTGATGCCTTACAGCCGCCTTCTTTTTCAACTCGTACACCGAGATTGCATACAGTAGGTGTCTGTTCGCTTTTTGCGAAGTATTCGGTAATATCCTCGGCTATTTCGCCGCTGACAATCGGAGAATAGCCTACATACGGATTCTCAAGTCCCATATCCTTAACAACGTAAATACTGCCCTTGCCTACCGCACCGCCTACGTCAAGCTTTCCTTTATCATTCGGCTCAAGCTCAACCGACGGATTCTGTGCATAACCTCTTACGTTACCGTAGCTGTCTGCACAGCAGACGATAAGACCACCGGGGCCGTCGCCGCGAATCTGCAATGTCATTGTATCCTCAATGCTTTTCAAAAGTGAACCCATAAGCGACGATGCGGTAAGCGATCTGCCAAGCACCGCTGTCATGGTTTTGGATGTGTTATGAATAGCTGCGGCGGTATCAACTATTTTTGTAGTATCTGCGCAGATTATTCTTGCGCTGCCGTCACGCGAAATACCTCTTGCTATATATGAATCTTTCATTATAATCACTCCTTTTATTTGATTATGATATATTTTTTTGAGACGTTTGTCAATATAAAACACTTCTATATTATTGACATAAGAAATGTACTATGGTAAAATATCAATAATAACTATGACAGAGATAGGTGCGTTTTTTATAAACGGTCAAAGAGAGTCGGGGACGGTGAAATCCGATACCGGGAAACTAACGCATATCCCTCTTGAGTTGCAGGCTGAAATTAAAGTAGGCCGCGCCGGATATCCTCCGTTAACGGGATGACATATAGATGTATGTTTAATAGGTGGTTGCGATTTATACTTCGTCCTGTTAAAGGGCGAAGTTTTTTATTAGGAGGTAATTTAATGTACGACAAAGTTCCTGCTTCCCTTAATTTCACCGAGCGTGAAAAGCTTATAAGAAAGCTTTGGGAAGATAAGAAGATTTTCCAGAAGAGTATTGATCAGCGTGAAGGCTGCCCTATTTATACTTTTTATGACGGCCCCCCCACAGCTAACGGAAAGCCGCATATAGGCCATGTTCTTACCCGTGTAATCAAAGATATGATTCCCCGTTATCAGACTATGAAAGGCCACAAGATACTGCGTAAAGCAGGCTGGGATACCCACGGTCTGCCGGTAGAGCTTGAAGTTGAAAAGCTGCTTGGTCTTGACGGCAAAGAGCAGATCGAAGAATACGGACTTGAACCCTTTATCGCCAAGTGCAAGGAAAGCGTTTGGAAGTACAAGGGAATGTGGGAGGATTTCTCCGGCACAGTTGGTTTCTGGGCCGATATGGATGATCCTTACGTTACCTATCACAACGAATACATTGAATCCGTTTGGTGGTCTTTGAAGCAGATATGGGATAAGGGATTACTTTATAAAGGTCACAAGATCGTTCCTTACTGCCCTCGCTGCGGGACACCTCTGTCTTCTCACGAAGTTGCACAGGGCTATAAGGATATAAAGGAACGCTCCTGCACCGCAAAATTCAAGGTTAAGGGTGAAGATGCTTACATCCTTGCATGGACGACCACGCCTTGGACTTTACCTTCAAACGTTGCTCTTTGCGTAAACCCCAACGAAAGCTACGCAAAGGTTGAAAAAGACGGCACCGTTTATTACATGGCCGAAGCACTTGTTCCCAGTGTACTCGGCTCCGATGCAAAAATTATATCAACCTGCAAGGGCTCAGATATGGAATATATGGAGTATGAGCCTTTGTTCGACTGCGGTAAGCTTGATAAGAAGGCTTACTATGTTATCTGCGACAATTACGTTACTCTTACCGACGGTACCGGCGTCGTTCATAATGCTCCGGCTTTCGGTGAAGACGACGCAAGAGTTGGCAAGAAATACGATCTTCCCTTTGCACAGTTTGTTAACCCCAAGGGCGAAATGACTGCAGAAACTCCCTTTGCCGGCATCTTTGTAAAGAAGGCCGATCCCTTAGTTATAAAGAACCTTGAAGAGAGAGGTTTGCTTTTCGATGCGCCATTGTTTGAACATAGCTATCCTCATTGCTGGAGATGCGATACTCCCCTTATCTACTATGCAAGAAACACCTGGTTCATAAAAATGACCGATGTAAAGGACAAGCTTATTGCCAACAATAACACCATTAACTGGATTCCCGAAAGCATCGGCACCGGCAGATTCGGCGACTGGCTTAAGAACGTACAGGATTGGGGCATCAGCCGTAACCGTTACTGGGGCACTCCTCTTAACATCTGGGAATGTAAGTGCGGCAACAAACACTCCATCGGCTCCATTGAAGAACTGAAGAGCATGTCGGACAACTGTCCCGACGATATTGAACTGCACAGACCGTTTATTGATGCCGTTACAATCAAATGTCCGAAGTGCGGCAAACAGATGAAGCGTGTTGAAGAAGTTATCGACTGCTGGTATGATTCCGGTTCAATGCCCTTCGCACAGTGGCATTATCCGTTTGAAAATCAGGATATTTTCAATGAAAACTTCCCTGCTGACTTTATTTCCGAGGCAGTTGACCAGACAAGAGGCTGGTTCTATTCCCTGCTTACTGTTTCCACTCTGATTTTTGATAAAGCGCCGTATAAGAACGTTATCGTTCTCGGCCACGTTCAGGATGAGAACGGTCAGAAGATGAGTAAATCCAAGGGCAACGCCGTTGATCCTTTCGATGCACTTAATGAACACGGCGCAGATGCAATCCGCTGGTACTTCTATGAAAACAGTGCACCCTGGCTGCCTAACCGTTTCCACGGCGGTGCGGTTAAGGAAGGTCAACGCAAGTTCATGGGCACCCTTTGGAATACCTATGCATTCTATGTACTGTATGCGAACATTGATGAGTTTGACCCGACCAAGTATAAGCTTGAATATGATAAGCTGAGCGTACTTGACAAGTGGCTTCTCTCCGGTCTTAATACTCTTATCAAGGAATGTGACAAGGATCTTTCCGAATACAAGATTCCCGAAACAGCAAGAGCGTTGCAGGATTTTGTGGACGAACTGAGCAACTGGTATGTTCGCCGCAGCAGAGAGCGTTTCTGGGCAAAGGAAATGACTCAGGACAAGATAAACGCATACATGACTTTGTATACCACACTTGTTACCGTATGCAAGCTTGCCGCACCCATGATTCCATTCATGACCGAGGATATTTACCAGAATCTTGTAGTAAATATCGATAAGACTCAGCCCGAAAGTATCCATCTTTGCAACTATCCGGAAGCAAATGAAGCATATATTGATACCGAGCTTGAAGAAAACATGGAAGCCGTTCTCGATATCGTTGTTCTCGGCAGAGCTGCAAGAAACGATGCTGCACTTAAGAACCGTCAGCCTCTTTCTGTTATGTACGTTAATTCCGAAAAGAAGCTCAACCCCTTCTATGTTGAAATAATCGAAGATGAGCTTAACATCAAGAAGGTTGAATTTGTTGACGATATGTCCAAATTCTCCACATACACCTTTAAACCACAGCTTAAGACATTAGGTCCCAAATACGGCAAGCTACTCGGTGAAATAAGAGACGCTCTTGAGAAGCTGGACGGCAATGCCGCAATGGATGAACTCAACTCCACCGGCGAGCTCAAATTGCAGCTTGTTTCCACCGAAATCACCGTTACTGCGGATGACCTGCTTATTACACCGACAAAGGTAGAGGGATTCGCAAGCCAGCAGGATGCTTCTTATAAGATCGCTATTTCCACCGAGCTTACCCCCGAACTTATTGAAGAAGGCTATGTAAGAGAAGTTATAAGCAAGGTACAGACGATGCGTAAAGAAGCCGGCTTTGATGTTACCGACCATATCACCCTTTATGCTATGAACAATGAAAAGATTGAAGCCATTATTGAAAAATTCAAGGCTGAAATCTCACACGACGTACTTGCTGATGAATTAGTACTCGGCAATACAGACGGAAGCGTTAAGGAATGGGATATAAACGGCGAAAACGTTACTCTTGCAGTTAAGAAAAACTGAATGACTTAAAAATTACACCTTAGGATAATTCCTAAGGTGTATTTTTTACTGAAATGTTATGTTCTATCTTTTTCCATTCAGGCTTGCAAAAAATTGCACAAACGGAAACAGGTATGAATGTAAACATAAATATGGGAAAGGTAAATATCGATCTTATTTTCTCAAATACGGATGCCTTTATCTGTTTTCTCTCACAAAATACCGTTATAGCACCGATTAAAAACATAATAAGGTATGCATCGCATATCATCTTAAAAACAGGCAAAAGCGATTCTAAAACAGATGCGCCGGAAGACAAACCGATAATAAGACAGACAGCATCTGTAATAACGGAAACTGTTGATAACAGATATGCGGGAAATATTGACATAGACATATCGTAGCAGGCAAACCGACCTTTAAATATACCTTTTAACAGCTTAATGCCGTATTGCCGCAATACCTGTATATAACCTTTTGTCCACCTTATGCGCTGATGCCATGACTGCGAAAAGCGTACCGGCTGTTCATCGTAAAGGACGGCATCGGGGCAGTAATCTATCCGCTTCCCTTTTAGTATCTGATCGACAGTAAATTCCAGATCCTCGGTAAGCAAATGATAATTCCAACTGCCCATTTCGTCATAAATGCCTCTGCTAAACATAAAACCCGTGCCCGACACCGAACAGCTTGTCTTTAAAACTTTTCGCGCACCGTTCAGAAATCGGCTTTCACGTAAGAACAAAACGGAATATCCGGAAGAAATCCAGTTATCAGCATAGTTTTTACTGTTTCTGTACCCTGTTACAATATCCGAGCCGGCAGATAGGCAGATATTCATTTGAGAAATATAATCCTCACTTAGAATATTATCTGCATCCAATACAAGATATCCGTCAAATCCGTTTGGATGCAAGCCTTTAATATTCATAAGAAGCTCGTCAAGCGCATAGCCCTTCCCTATCTTTCTTTTCGAGTGCCGTATGTAAACCTCTGCCCCATTGTCTCGGGCTATTTTTGCGGTATTATCGGTGCAATTATCCGCCATTACAAATATATATATGAGCGACCTATCATAATCCTGTCGGTGGATGCTTGATATCAAGTCGCCTATAACCTTTTCCTCATTCCTTGCACAAATCAGAACAGCTATTGAATTCGGTTTTGGTTTACAGGCTGCTTTCTTCGAGGTTGCAAAAGCAGATATCGGAATATATATAAACTGATAAATATAACAGATAAAAAATACAATGCCTATTATTCTATTTGCGATCAGCAAAATATCCATGCTTTCCTCCTTTTATATCCCTGTATAGGACGAGAAGCATGGATAAGATGTTTCCTGAATGGTATTAAATTATTTTTTCTTAAAATAAATCAAAGCAGAGCCGATGATAGCGGCAACAGACAGTGCTATCACGATATACGGTGTAGCCGTGTTTTTAACACTGCCGGTG
>JAZRWQ010000008.1:0-9803 GCA_045599805.1 Eubacteriales bacterium
GATACCTGCCATTGCACAGGCAACGGCTACGGTAACAGCGCCTTTTGCACCTGCAACAAGGGATTCCCATGCGGCCTTAAGTGCCGCAAGAAAGCTATTCCATAATACCTTGCCGAACGATTCGCCGTCCTTTTTATCGTGGAGGGCATTAACAAAGATATTGATAAAGCCTACAGCGAAAGCGGCGATTATGGACAGAGCCGCGGAAGAAGCCATTGTCTTTGTGCCGGAGGCAACGAGCCATACAAGAAGCACAAGCGGCAAAAGCAGATAGATATTCTTTGCAAGATAGCTCCAGGACGGAAGCTCTGATTTGGGAATACCTTTAAGTCCCAGCTTTTTGGCTTCGAGATGAACCGCAATGAAAATTCCGAGGAAATAAAGCACTGCGGGCAGTATAGCCTTTACGGCAACGGTGCCATAAGGAAGCCCCGAATACTCCGCCATAAGGAAGGCGGCGGCGCCCATAATAGGAGGCATTATCTGACCGCCGGTTGATGCGGCGGCTTCAACGGCACCTGCGAATTCCGGCTTATAGCCGGTTTTCTTCATCATGGGGATGGTTACCGAGCCGGTAGTAACGGTGTTGCCTACCGAGGAACCGGAAACCATACCGCAAAGAGCCGATGAAATTACGGCAACCTTTGCAGGACCGCCGCTTGACCAACCGGCAATGCGGTTTGCCAAAGCGATGAAGAAATTGGCGATACCGGTACGTTCAAGGAACGAACCGAAGATTATAAACAGAACTATGTAGGTATAGCATACGTTTACAGGTGTGCCTATTACGCCGTTTGTGGTGTAGAAGAGCTTGAAAATTATGTTTTTCAGCGCCATGTAAACGGGAGTTCCGTATGAGAACTGATTATAAAACGCATAAATAAGCAAAGCCGCAACAACACAAAGGATGGGTATGCCGACGCATCTGCGGCAAAGCTCTACAAGCACGAGTATACCGACAACACCGATAACTACATGTAAAGGCGTTATTGCCGTTGCAAGCTTGATTATGGATAATGCATTGATTGCAAAGTAGAAAAAACAGCCTGCGCCGACAAGCATAAGCAAAATATCATACCACGGGATGTAGTTTTCCTTAACGTTATGCTTGCTTACCGGGAAATTCAGATACCCTATTATGATTATGAACCCTAAAAACAGGGTGAGTCTTGTTTCCGGCAGAGCGGTTGAAAATAACGTCATACAGATGCAGTAAACAGAGAAGAGCGCCATGAAGATGCCCACGATGATTTTGGGGACACCGGTCCATATACGCGTATTGGATTCTCTGTCATATTTACGCATCACCGCATCAAGATCTTCTGCGGTTGTATTTTCTGCTGCCGGGATGTCTTTTTCGAACTTATCGCTCAAAAGAGACACTCCTTTCTGTCTTTTTATTTACCGTTAACGGTTATACCTTTTTCACTGAAGTACTTAACTGCGCCTGCATGATAAGGAACAGAAGTGATGGAAGAAGCGTAGTCAAGATTGATTTCCGCATATTTTGCATGGCTTTCGGTAAGGCTGGATGCGTTATCGAATATATCCTTGCAGATAGCGTATACGTTATCTTCGGATACGGTGTCGGCTGCCAGAACAACTGCGCCTACGCCAACGGTGGTAACGTCTGCATCGAGATTGTAAACTTCTTTAGCGATTACGCACTTTGCATAGTAGGGGGATACTTCCAGAAGCTTTTCAACGTGCTCATCATCAAGAGATACGAGATAAACGTCCTTGGTGGTTGCAAGGTCGGTAACTGCTGTGGTGGGAGCGCCTGCAACGATGAATGCGGCATCGATCTTGCCGTCCTTCAAAGCGTCTGCGCTGTCGCCGAATGACTGATATGTAGGCTTGATATCATCTTCAGTAAGGCCGTAAACACCGAGGATGTCGATAGCGTTGAAATACACGCCGGAGCCTGCTGCGCCGATGGAAACGTTCTTGCCCTTAAGATCGGCAACTGTCTTGATGGAAGGATCAAGAGTTACTATCTGAACCTGTTCGGTATAGAGAGCGCCGAGAACGGAGAAGTTATTTACCTTTTCTTCGAAAAGTCTTTCGCCGTTATAAGCATAAGCCATAACGTCGGACTGGCAGAATGCAAGTTCTGCGTTGCCGGCCTTAAGCTCTTCGATGTTGGACTGAGAGCCTGCGCCTACAAGACCTACTACGTTAACGCCTGCATTGTTGCTTGCGTGCTGAGCGATTACGGAACCGAATGCGTAATAGGTGCCGGCTTCACCGCCGGTTACGAAACGAAGGTTTGCGGTACTTCCGCAACCTGCGAAGCTGAGCAGCATAAGAGCCGCCAGGACAAAAGCAATTATTTTTTTCATTTTCATGTCTCCTTGTTTTATTATAATATTTAGAGCCGAGAAACAGTTTACCATATTTGGCATTGATTTTCAAGCTCTAATTGCACTTTTTTGCAATAAATTTTGAATCTGATTCATTTTTTGATAAATAAAAGGCCGGCAGAAGTGATTTTGAGCCTTATTTTTGCAAGAGCACTCACTTATCATGCAAAAATACTCTGCCGTTATTAAAGCCGCAAAAAAAGAACGGTCCACAGACCGTTCTTATATCATTATTCGGACAGAGCACATTCTATCTGTTCTCTTGTCATTTTTCTCAGCAGCATATTGCTTTTATTCATGGAGCAGAAATCGCCGTTGGCGTAGATTAAATGGTCGCGCATGATAAGTCCCATTGCGGTGAGGGAGTTTTCTATTACGAGGGAGTTTTTAAGATCCGTTCTGGATGGAAGCGCCATGCCGGACGGATGATTATGTACGATAAAATAATCGGTCGCATTCTGCGTTATGCACAGCTCCGCAATACGGCGTATACTTACGTCAACAGAAGAAACGTCGCCGCATTCGGAAACGCCTCCGTACAAAAATTCTCCGTTCGGGCCGAGTATGCCGATATATGCAAATTCCCTGTCAACATTTTTAAACTGCGCTTCGAGATATTTCGCAAGCGATTCGGAATTTTTCAACATCACGGGCTTTTCTCTTTGGGATGATTTGTAACGGCGCAGGAATGAACGGATAAAACCTAAAAACTCAACGGTATGTCTGCCTATGCCGTCTATACTCAAAAGTGCCTTTTCGTTTGCATCGAGTACCGCCGAATAGCTTCCGAAGGTTTCCATAAGCTTTGCGGCTATCGGTGCGGTATCTACGCGCGGTATGGCATAATACAGAAGCATTTCGAGAAGTTCATCATCGTTCAGAAAATCCGCGCCCATTGACGCATATCTGTCGCGCATACGGCTTCTGTGATTTGCATGTTCGTATTTCGGCATTTTACGTTCATCTCCCTTTACGTTATATTCTAACATAAAAGGCGAAAAATGCAAATAAAAAACCTCTGCAAAGCAGAGGTTTTATTTATGCAAGATATTCTTTGATTGCACGTGATGCGAATTCGGCACAGCCTTCGCCGCCGGAACGGTCGATATTATTCTTAAAGCGTTCGTCGCCCGTATATACATCGCTTAAGGTAAGGAATATTTCATTTGTGCAGTTATAAAAGTTATCGGTTATATACTGCTGTAATTCCTTTGCAAGCGCCTTTGCCTCGGCGCTGTCCGGAGCGCCGTTTTTTATCTTGCCGAAGCGAGAGAAAATCTCCATCATACCGTCGCCAAGCGCCCTCATACCCTCGGCGGTGCGGTTTGCGCTTTTCCTTACGCTTTCTTTATATGCTTCGGTTGCACCGTAGGTTTCCTTTACTTCATCGGCATAGCGCTTAACCGGAAGCCAGATACCGCTTTCATAATCGGCATCGGTTTTCTCCCTTTCGCAGGAATACCATTCTATATTATAATTGCCCGCCATTTCGTATTCGGGATTTCCCGGAAGCCATTCCTTAAAGATACGGGTATTGAGCGTTTGGAATGCTTCGGGAATAGGCCCGACACATTTGAACTTTGCCCATTCCCCACCGGGAAATTCAACAAGCTCCATTCCATCTGGCACCTCGCCGCCGCAGTATCTGCCGGCGATAAGATAGCGGAATTTTCCGCCGCCTATGTCATCAATGCACACGCCGTACTCGCCTATGCAGTTATCCTGTATCGCTTTCTCCTGCGGCGTGGCGGCAGGCTTGCCGTTATAGATATTCCGGCAGTATTTTTCACAGATTTCATCCCAGAATTTCGGGATTTCCTTATAGGACGTTTCGTAATCGAAAACCCTCGGGAAGCCTATAAGCTTGAAAGCAAACATCGGGGACACGGTATAATTCATTTTATTTCCTCCTTGGATCGTTACATGAATTGAAAGCGGAAGAAAAATTCGGGGTGCGTTTTTCCCTCTGCGCATTGCTGAGGGCGTACAGCCGTGAAAACGACTGAAAGCCTTGGTAAAGCTTTCGGGGGTATCGTAGCCGTATCTTAAAGCAATATCAATAACCTTTTCATCGGTATTCAATATTGCTTTTGCGGCTTCGTACAGACGGCGGCTGCGGATATATTCTCCCAGCGTATATCCGGTCATTATCTGAAAGCCTTTCTGAAGATAAAACGGAGACACGAAAACGGCATCTGCTGCATCGGAAATATCGATGTCACTTTCAAGATTATCCTCAATATACGCCAGAACTTTTCTTAAACAGGTTATCCATTCCATATTTTTCTCCCCTTACGGTATCATTTTAGCAGAAAGAAAATGTATATTCCTGTTTCTTAATGCCCCGATTTGTCCCGTCAGCCCTCGATCAACTCTATATATGCTTCATTATCGCATATTACCGTGTTGTTTGCAATCTTTTCCTCGGTAACATAGGCAAAATGTCCTTTGACATTGGCATGGGGCACATAAATATCATTATCGGAGGCAATGTCTATTCTTAATTTGCATCCTTTTTTCAATGTAAATCCGATAGGCGGCGTTAAGGTATCAAGCAGGATTTTTTCGCCCGGCTTATATTCATCATCAACAAAGCTCAGTGCAATAATATTATCGGTAAGGTTATACGCCTCGCCGTTTTCCACAAAGTACAGACGCATTGCAAAGGCGGTATCCTCACAATCGGATTTTACGTTTACATGCAGACGTACCTTGCCGAAAAAGTCGGTATCTTCATTTGCCGTTTGCGATTCAAAGGACAGGATGCCCTCCTTGAGTTTGCCTGCCTTGAAGATGCCGTTATGCTTAAAATAGTTCGGGCGCTTTGACGGATCATATTCATAGGGCAGTTCTCCTGACTTTCCGGGTGTGGAGGTAAGAGTGCCGTCGGCATTCAGATACAACCGCTTGGCGGGTGCGTTTACCGGGAAATCCTCTGCGCGCCATTTATCGGCACCAATGGAATAGAAATTGACCTTGCCCGTTTCGGCATAAGGATATTTTGTATTTTCCCTTATGCTCCTAAACCATTCAACATAGGCGTATTCGGGAATATTGCCGTGCGGCATATCGTATTCGGATTTATCGGAAATCTTAGTAGCATGACCGTAAGGTCCGACAACAAAAAGTGATTTATCCTTTAAATGCTCGGGGATTCTATCCCACATGGAAAACATACCGTCAATATAGTAATCATACCAGCCGTCGGTAAGCATTACGGGGAAATTAAGATGCTTCCACGCGGAGGAACGATGGTCCATATCCCAGTACGGGGTATTTGTTATATTCATAAGCTGGGCATCAAATTCGGGTATGCTTTTGCCGGTAAGACGTTTGGAAAGATTGATGTACGGGCGTTTTTTTATCGGCTCGGGATTGATTACAGGATAGGCGCGGTCAGCCACGTCAAACCACCAGTCGGCGTTAGTCCAGTTATAGCAGCAGCCGTTGCGGTAATTTCTGTAATACTGCAGATCGGTTTGTATCTGAAAGGATGCACCCTTTATATCGGGAGGACAGGTGTCAAGATACGTAAGATGCACCGAAGTCAGATAGCTGTATCCGTGCAGATATATTTCGCCGTTATAAACCGGAAGCTGACGTATCAGCTCCAAAGTTCTGAGTCCGTCTTCCCTCTCGATATATGGATGACAAAAGCCCTCGCTGTCTCCCCTGCCTCTGCAATGCTGAAATACAAGAGCAAAGCCATTGTCAACGCATTTATTCATTTCGGGATCATCAAGGCTGTGGGGCGTGCCGTTGTGCGCATCCTCATACAGAGTTCGCTGAAGGATGATCGGGCATTTTTCAGCACCCTTGGGTGCGGCGATGCGGGTATACAATCTTACGCCGTCATTCATTGTAAAGTATACTTCGCTCACGGTCATTTTTTCATTTTCAGTAATTATGGGGTACATATTAAGCCTCCTAAACCGAATAGTTGTATAAGCAAAGGTATGGTAAGACATGAAAGGATAAGAGAAGTTATGGCGAGGGATGCACCCGTTTCACAGTTTTCATCGGCGATACGGGCAAATATTATGGTATTGAAGCCGCAGGGCATGGCATAAAGCAAGAAAAGCGGAAGCGCGGTTTCGGCGGAAAAGATTGTCTTTACCGCAAAGAAAACGACTGCCGGCACAACGATGAGCCTTATAAGTGCAACGACATAGTTCATCGGCTTATTGAAAAGGCTTTTGATCGTAAACTGCGATATTACGATGCCCGACAGAAGAAGGCTTACCGGCGACATGCAGGCGGCATTTTTATTTATAATATCCATCACTATCTCGGGAAGCTTGAGCTTTAACATACCACAGGCAAGTCCCAAAATTATCGCAACGATTATCGGACGGAAGATACGCTTTAAAGAAAGCTTTGTTTTGGTAAGGGAGGCGTAGCCGACGGTATTGGCGTAAATCGAAAGAGGAGGAGAGCAGATTATGACATCCATAAGCGCGCCGCCGCCGAAAAGTCCCTCCGCAAGCGGATAGCCGATATAAGCATAATTCGGTATTATGAGCGAATATCTGTAAACCATGCGCTGATAGGGAGCTTTGGTGAGCAGTTTTGATAAGAAATGCATCCCGACAGCAAGCACGACAATCACACCGAGAGATATCAGAAGCAGCTTGAATTTTTCAAAGACCGTTTCGGGCGTAAAATTGGTCATAAACGTTTTAAATATGTTGCACGGCAGGAATACGTAGACCGTTACTATGGAAAGTATCTTTGTATGGTCTGGATTTGCAAGCTTCGTTTTACCGAGAATATACCCGATAAAGACGAACATAAACAAAATCACTACCTGTTTTACTACTATTAACATTTTTTATCACCCCAAGTGATTCTATCACAACTCATATATAAATGAATAGATAAAACAAAACAATATGTATTTTTCAAAACACCATTGAAATATATTTAGTTATAAATTATAATAATTTCGGTGATATTATGTTTGACAATATAGAGAATATAAAACTGGTGAATATTACGGGAGGTCCGGCAAGCGTAAGCCGTGATTACTCCAAACGTCCTTATAACGGGCTTATATACCGTTATGATGGCGCAAGCAAATATTCTTTTCCCGATATGACCGTTACCTTACAGCACGGAGAATTCATATTCATTCCGAAAGGCGAAAGCTACCACGTTACCAAAATGGATGACAACGACAGCAGATATATCGTTTTTAATTTTAACGGCGAGATATCAGAGCGGCCGTTTATCTTCAGATACAGCTCTGCCATCGACTTGAAAATGCTTCCGAAACTGTGGCTTATGGGCAGCACATCGGATAAATACAGATGTCTTTGCGTTTTCTATGACCTTTTGGCTGCAGTTGCGGTAAGCAACGAAAAGCATGACAGCAAAAAGGCGGATATGATTGCGCCCGCATCAGAATACCTGAAAAAGCACATATTCGAGCACGATCTTAACGTCGAAAAGCTTCACCGCCTGTGCGGCATATCCGATGTTTATTTCAGAAAGATATTCATATCCGTATACGGGATGACGCCGCGAAAGTATATTATTGATAAACGGCTTGCTCATGCGCGGTCGATAATAGAATCAGGCGACTTTGATAATATATATTCGGTAGCCTATGCGGTAGGCTATGAAGATCCTCTGTACTTCAGCCGTGAATTCAAAAAGAAATACGGTATATCTCCCTCAACTCTCTGAAAAAAGCCGATGAGCATCACTCATCGGCTTAAATTATTTATCAAGTTCACTAAACGGTATCGGTTCTATGGGAGTATCATAAGGTGCTATCTGCTTTTTATACCAAAGTATACTTTTCCACTCGTCGTTCTTATAACCTATGCTTTCCGTTTTGCCTTCTCTTATGAATCCCAGCGACTCGTGCAAAGCGATACTCGGAATATTGCCGTCAACAATAACAGCAAATACGGTTTTAAATCCCTGCACAAGCAATGTTTCAAAGAATGCGCCATACAGCGCTGTTGCGATACCGCACCGTCTCGGCGCATCGGGAGCCAGCACTATGGTTGATTCAACGTTCCATTTATACGCATCGTGCGGCCGCAACGGCGAGCCGTAGACATAACCCAAAAACTTGCCATCATCGGATTCGGCAACGTAAAACGGATAGGTTTTAAGAGTATGCACTATTTTCTCTCTATACTCTTCCACCGATGGATTTTGCAAAGTAAAGGTAATATTAGATGCCTTCACGCATTCCTCATACGCATCATGGACGTTCTGCGCATCGTTTTCATTTGCTGTTCTTATTATGTAGTTCATATCTATACCTCATCTGATATCGATTTGCTTCCACGCATCTATAAGCTTTTCCAATGACCATGCCGCGTTGGCAGGGCTTGTTGACGGAAGACATATCGCTTTTTGGCCCGTAGTCTTTTCGGTGTATTTTACATAGTAGCCTTCGGCTGCCTTACCGTTTACGAAAATTTTTTCTATCGGCGCATTTTTAAGTATAACCGACAAATCATTCGGCGTAACATCACGGATACTGCTATCGGCACTCCCCTTTATTTCGCAGGAAGCGATAACATCCCAAACAGCAATATTATATGAAAGAAGAAAACTTTTCTTCTCCTCTATCGTTTGCGGAACCCTTGAATCAAATACAGCGGCAAGTACCTGCCAGAATCTGTTACGCGGATGTCCGTAAAAGAAACCGGCTTCACGCGACTTCACCGAAGGGAAACTGCCCAATATGAGAATTTTTGAATTGTTATCATAAACCGGTGCGATAGGATGGGTGAGCATTGTTTACCTCTCAGAAATTACAATCATTAGAACGCATTATTATAATATCATAAATATTAAAAAAATCAAAGAAACAAATTAAAAATTATCTCTTAGAGGTAAACAACATAGAAATGACCACACCTTTTGGTAGGACTCGAACGCTAAACTGCGTTTATGCGTACTGAGTGGGGATGCGGTGCAGGCGCCGGCTTGCGGTTGACGAGAAAATCTGCGGAGCTGAAGCGCCTTGATTTTCTCGACCGCTGCGCCAAACTCGCCTCGCTTTTCCGTCCACCGGACGCGCTCGGCTCCTTTGCCTACGACTCACTTCGTTCGCTTGCATTAATTCCGCCAGCCAATCGCGTTTCACGCTCTTGGGGCGTCATTGAACCGACTGAGCAGCTTAGTCTCAGACATGCGGTTGTTAATTGCAAAGCATATGTTTAATCTCCTACTTGAGGCGGCAAAAGGAAAGACACACCTTTTGGTGTGGTCATTTCTATGGCGCCTCAAGTAGGACTCGAACCTACGACCCTGCGGTTAACAGCCGCATGCTCTACCGACTGAGCTATTAAGGCATATGCTTTTGTTTTGGTTTTCATAAAAGTGTATGCCGGCGTCGACCTATCTTCCCGGGAGGCTGCCCTCCGAGTATTGTTAGCACTGATGAGCTTAACTTCTGTGTTCGGAATGGGAACA
>JAZRWQ010000009.1:0-20152 GCA_045599805.1 Eubacteriales bacterium
TTACGGCAAGGCAAAAACCGAGAGCATAATGGATATATATGGTCGAGGTTTTTAACGCAGCCGTTAGGCAAAAATCGCCGAAACGGCTGTGTTTATCCCTATGCTGCACCGCCATAAATCAGGTGATTCTTTGTGTTATGATTATTCAAAGCTTTGAAGACACTTGTCTATTCTCATAAAGGCCTCCTCCAAATCGGGGTAAGTCGGAGTGGAGAAGTTTATGCGGAAGCAGTCGGTCGTCTCGTCGGAATTGATAAGGAAGGTATCGCCGGGAACGAGAGCAACGTCGTAGTCATTGATAGCTCTTTGGCAGAACTCATGCATATCAATGTTTTCGGGAAGCCTGCACCAAACGAAAAGTCCGCCGTTTACCGTGGAATGGGTAACTCCGTGAGGAGCAAGATATTTATCAAACTTTTCCAGGGTGAAATTGAGCTTATGACCGTAAAGACGTCTTAAATCATCAAGATATGCATTGTAGTCAGTTTCACGCATAAAACGGTGGCAGATGAGCTGAGAAAGAATCGTGGTATGAACATCGTCGGCCTGTTTCATGATGACCATATGGCGGGCAAGATCTTTATTTGCGTAAACAAATCCCACACGAAGGCCGGGAGAGATAACCTTTGAAAAGCTTCCGACATAGATAACTCTGTCCTCGGTATCCATTGACTTTATGCAGGGAAGCACTACGCCGTTGTAGTAAAGCTCACCGTAGGGATCGTCCTCCAGAATGGCAAAATCATACTTGCAGGCAAGCTCATAAACACGCTTTCTCTTTTCAAGGCTCATTGTAATGCCGGTGGGGTTTTGGAAATTGGGTACGGTGTAATAGAATTTTATCTTGTTTTCCTTAACTACCGCTTCGAGAGCATCAACGTCCACTCCGTCATCATTCATGGGAATGCCTATAAGCTTGGCACCGTTTGAACGGAAGCTGTTGAGAGAGCCGACAAAGCTGGGATCCTCTGCAACGATAATATCGCCGGGATCGCACAGAACGCGCGCAACAAGCTGCATTGCCTGCTGTGCGCCGGTGGTTATCGTAAGAACATCGTCGCTGTGATATATGTTCTTGCTCCGCTGAAGATACTCCGTCATAAATTTAATAAATTCGGAATCGCCGTCGGTAGTGCTGTACTGAAGCGCTCTTATCGGTGTTTCGGCAAATATCTCGTCTACTATTTTAAGTATTTCTTTTTTGGGGAATGCATCGGGAGAAGGGTTTCCCGCCGATACCGAGATAACGCCCGGTCGCTGTGCAAGCTTAAACATATCACGTATTGCGGACGGTTTTAAAGATTCGGCGTTTTTAGAATACTTGTAGTTCATTTTATATTTCCTTTCTGATAAATGCAGTAAGATAATCTATTGCTTCTGTATAGCCCTTAAGGCCTTTCCCCGTTATTGTTTTTTTCGCTATAAGAGAAACGTATGAAAACTGCCTGAACTCTTCTCTTTGTGATATATCGGAGATATGCACCTCGACGGTGGGAATAGATACCGCCTTCAAAGCATCGAGTATGGCGATGCTTGTATGCGTATAGGCGGCGGGATTTATAACTATGCCGTCAAAAACGCCGTAGGCGCTTTGTATTTTATCCACTATCTCGCCCTCGTGATTTGACTGGAAACATTCGCAGACGATATTATTTTTATAACAATGCGATTTTATGAGCATAAGAAGAGAATCGTAGCTGTCGCTGCCGTAAATATTCCTTTCCCTTATGCCCAGCATATTTATATTAGGGCCGTTTATCACAAGTATTTTCATATATTTCACATATCCTTTCGGCGGTTTTGCCGAAATCATCACCGTTATTTTCCACGATTGCATCGGCTGCCGCTTTGTATATATGCGCTCGGTCATTATAAAGCGTCCGAAGGGATGACAGATCTTCAGAAAGAGGCCTGCCGTTTGTTGCAAGAAGATTTATATCCCGCTCAATCAGAAACAGTCTGCCGTTCTGGCGAAGATCACGCAGGTTTTCATTATTAAGTATACAACCGCCGCCGGTAGATATTACACAGCCGTTTTTCTTTGAGATTTCCTTCGTTATCCGTGCTTCCGTCCTTCTGAAATATTCCTCGCCGTTTGCTTTGAATATTTCCGGAATGGATTTTCCCTCTTCATTTTCTATCGCGGAATCGGTATCGAAAAAATCTCTGCCTGTTTTTTTTGCTATAAGCTTTGCAATAGAGGTTTTACCGCTGCCCGGCATGCCGATAAGCACTATATTTTCGCGTGATTTGTAAAGTTTTTCCGTTTGATTTTCAATATCGCTTTCGGTAAAGCTCTTTTGCGAAAAGATATTCGCGGCATAAACCGCCTGCGCTGTAAGCATTGATAATCCGTCAGCCGTTTTTATGCCATTTTCCTGTGCCGCAAGAATAAGGCGGGTGCGCAAAGGATTATATACAACGTCCATAACGCCCGAAAGCTTATTGAATTTATTTATATCCAAAGGCGTACCGCCGTTATCGGGATACATACCTACCGGTGTGGTATTTATTATTATTTCGGTATCCTTTAAATCGTAAACGTTACGGTAGTTAAGAGCGCCGTTTCGCGATACCACGGATATTGACGCCGCATTGAGGTTTTGTGCGGCGGCTTTTGCCGTTTTGGAGGTCGCGCCGCTGCCTAAAATAAGAACGTTTTTGTTTTCGAGGGAAATTCCGGCCCGTTTCAGGCTGTAGAGCATCCCCCGGTAATCGGTATTATATCCGTAAAGCCTGCCGTTTTTGTTCACTACGGTATTCACACAGCCTATATGCTTTGCGTTTTCATCCGCCTCATCGCATATTTTCAAGGCAAGCTCTTTATAAGGTATCGTAACATTTACGCCCTTGAAATCTTTGGTTTTAAATAGCTGTACGACTTCCGATTCGTCAAGTTCGCACAGTTTATAGTCTGCATCCCACAGAGATTTATGAATATAAGGCGAAAAACTGTGTTTTAAGCTTTTGCCTATAAGACCGTAATCCATCGTTAGCCCTTCGAATTTTCGTATAAACGGGTTATTTCAAAGATAGCACGATAAAACTTTTCGGTATATTCCTTAAGTTCTTCGGGCACCTTTGCCGTTTCTTTCAGAATTATTTCATCTTCACGCTTTTGGTCGCAAACGGGAAGCCCTTCTTTTTTCTTTTCGTCTGCTATAAGAGAAGCTATCTCCATTCTGCGGCGAAAGAGCTTTGTTAAGGAATCGTTTATTTCGTTTATTTCATTTCTGCACTCGTTTATACTCATTTTCCGCTCCTTAACATATCGTATACCGCTATGGCAGCCGCCGCCTCTATGCAGGGCACTGCCCGTTTGAGTATGCAGGGATCATGCCTGCCGTTTACCGTGATACGGGTATCGGTCATAGTGGATAAATCAACGGTTTTCTGCTCCGTGCCAATAGACGGTGTAGTCTTTACCGCAGCGCTGAAAACTATCGGCATACCCGTTGACAGTCCGCCTAAAATGCCGCCGTTATTGTTAGAATAGGTTTTCACCCTGCCGTTATGAACAAAGTATTCGTCATTATACTGTGAGCCGGGATTGCGCATACCCGAAAAGCCGCAGCCGAATTCTATGCCCTTTACGGCGGGAATTCCGAAAACGGCTCTTGATATATATCCTTCTATGCCGCCGAAAAACGGCTCGCCCATTCCGGCGTCAATTCCGGTAACGGCACATTCTATGGTGCCGCCTACGGAATCGAGGTTTTCCTTTGCGCTTAGTATTTTATTTTGCATAAGCTTTCCCTTCTCGTCGTTTAATACGGGAAAGTCTTTTTTTGATGCGGAGAAAAGCTCGGCAGTATCGGGCTCCAAAGAAAACCTGTCGTCTGCTATGTCGCCCACCGAAAGGATGTGTGCGCCGATGTATATACCGCTGTTTTCCAGAAGCTTTTTGAATATTGCGCCGGCGAAGCATAACGGTGCTGTCATTCTGCCGGAAAACTGTCCGCCGCCGCGAAAATCATAATTTTTACCGTACTTCACGTATGCGGGATAGTCGGCGTGCGAAGGACGGGGTTTGTTCATGATATCGGCATAATCTGTGCTTTTAACATCGGTATTTTTTATTACGGCACGAAGAGTTTTTCCGTTTGTTTTACCGTTTTCCATACCGCTTACAATTTCGGGGATATCCTTTTCCCTTCGCTGAGACGAAAGAGCATCTCTGCCCGGCGCACGGCGCGTCATAAACGCCGTAATATACTCGTCATCAAGCACGGTGTCTTTGGGAATACCGTCTATCTCAACGCCGATTTCGGGAGCATGGGATGCACCGAAAAGGGATATTCTTATATTTTCGCCGTAGTCAGATGACATCCGCCCTACCTCCGAGTTTTTGGAAATCCGAAAAGAATCCCGGATATGATTTGTTCACCGCCTGCGCGTTTTCTATTACTGTTTCGCCCTTGGCATATAATGCGGCAACCGAAGCCGCCATAACTATTCTGTGGTCGTTATGTGACGATACCCTGCCACCCGATAATCCCGTGCCGCAAACTTCCAAACCGTCCGCTTTTTTATGCGCCCTGCCGCCGAGAGAATTTATCATATCGACCGTGCTTTCCATCCTGTCGCTTTCCTTGAAGCGGAGCCGATAAGCGTTTACTATTTTGCGTGTTCCTTTGCTCAGCGCAAATATTACGGATATTATCGGCACAAGGTCAGGTATCTCGGAAACATCGACTTTCTTAATTATGTCAATATTATCTATAATTTCTGTAATTATTTTATCTTTTTGCAGAGAATCCTTATTGAGACCGGTAACATTAACGCCGGCAGCAAGGAAATATGCCGAGTTTGACCAGTCACCTTCAACCAAAGCCTTTCCGGGGGAAATATACCGCTGATTTCCTTTTACAAGGTATCCTGTTTTTGTTTTGTTTATTTCTATTCCGAAAAGATTCAAAACGTTTATTGTCATATCCACATAGCCGGATGACTGCAAAGCGTCGGTAAGGATTATTTCGCTGTCTTCATTCAGTATGGGCAAAGCGAAAAGCAGCCCCGAAACATACTGCGAGCTTACACTTCCCGGTATCATGAATTTGCCGCCGCAAAGCTTGCCGTCTATCTTTAACGGCAAGGTATCTCTGTCTATCTCACAGCCGTTGCATCGCAAAGCATCGCACAGATTCTTAAATGGACGGTTCAAGAGCGAACCGGCGCCGGCAAGAGTAAACCTGCCGAGTTTTGCCGCAGCGACAGGAAGAATAAGCCTTGCAGCGGTGCCGCTTTCTGCGCAGTCGATAACTTCGGATATTCCCCCTGCGGACGGGGTTACGGTTACCGAGCCGTCATGTACGGCACAGCCCGCACCAATGGATTTTACGGCATTCAGGGATGCCTTTACATCATCGGATAGGACGCTTATACTGATTTCCGTTTCTTTGTCGGCAAGCGCGGAGGCTATAATAAGCCTTTGCGCATATGATTTTGACTCAACGGCGGGAATCGTACCCGAAAGCCGTCCGGGATAAACTCGAATATCCATCAGTTCACACCAAGCTCGATTATCTTGACAAGCTCATAAACGCTTGAACAGTAGATACGGCATTTGCCTATAACTTCGGGAATGACTATATTTATTCCGTCATGGTCCGTCTTTTTATCTTTAAGTGCAGCGGAGGCAATCTCCGCGGGACTGCAGTCCGTAACGGTTGGCAGATTGTACTTTCCCAAAAGCGGAATCAGCCGCGCATTTACATCCTCACACATACCTGCCTTATTCGCCGCGGCGGATATCATAACCATACCTACGGAAACGGCATTACCGTGGTTTATCTTATAACCGCTCACCTTTTCTATGGCGTGGCCTATCGTGTGCCCGAAATTGAGAAGCGCACGCTTATCCTTATCAAATTCGTCATCCTTAATGATATCGCGCTTATCTTGTATGCAGCGGCAAATGATCCACTCCATATCATAAGAGCCATTTTCAAGCTTTTCGAATAGCTCAATATCGGTTATCATGCCGTATTTTATTACTTCCGCCATACCGGATGAGAATTCGGTTTCAGGCAGGGTTTTCAGAAAATCGGTATCGCAGACAACAAGCCGCGGCTGATAAAATGCACCAGCAAGATTTTTGCCGCCGTTTAAATTTACCGCTGTTTTTCCGCCGACGGATGAATCTACCGCCGACAGAAGCGTTGTGGGTATCTGAACAAAGTCAATGCCGCGCATATATACGGATGCGGCAAAGCCGGTTACGTCGCCCACCACTCCGCCGCCGAGGGCTATGAGCATATCGGTGCGATGGAAATTCTTTTCGGCAAGCGTTTCCAAAAGATTAAAGAGCACATCTTTATTTTTAGATGTCTCACCGCTTTCCATAATGAATTTATCCGTCTGGTATCCGGCGTCATTTAATAAGTCAAGCACCTTTTCGCCGTAGTATCCGTACACCGTTTTATCGGAAACGAGCATTATGCGGCAGTTTTTATTTATTTCGCGAAGTTTTTCCGGAAGGAGCGATACAATGCCGCTTCCGACGATAACATCGTAGCTTTTTGATAAATCTATTCTGATTGTTTTCATATACGCCCTCCGTTCCGATAAAAATAAAACCGCAGTCTATACTGCGGCATAAAAACCAAATAAGATTCGTTCTTTACGTCTCACAGCAAGCTTAGCTGACCTTGCCGAAAAGGCAACGCCAAACGCAAAGCCATTCGCCGCGATAGCGGAATTGTTATGCAGAGAAACCATAATATACTAATCCGAAAAATATTTTATAATAATATACTACAATTATTATCTTTTGTCAAGTTAATAATTAAAATCGGAGCTTTTCGAAAAACCCGGAAAGAAGCGCGGCACATTCTTTTTCTTTTATGCCGTAAAAGAATGCCGGACGGTGAGAAAAGGGGTGCTCGAACAAATTTACAACAGAGCCTGCTGCGCCGCCGTTTTTATCGGCAGTACCTATATATACACTGCGGATGCGCGAATTTATTATTGCGCCGGCGCACATCGGGCAGGGCTCCAATGTCACATACATATCGCACCCATCCAGCCGCCATGAGCCTATGTTTTTGCAGGCGTTGTTTATCGCTTCGGTCTCGGCATGGGAAAGGGCGTTTTGCTTTGTTTCACGCATATTACACCCTTCGCCTATTATTTCGCCGTCCTTTACAATTACGGCGCCGACGGGCACTTCACCCTTATTATAGGCGTCTTTTGCCAAAATAAGCGCTCTTTCCATAAATTCTTCTTTCATTTTTTCCACCTCTCCTTTATTTTAGCATATATTTATTCTCATTACAACTTGAATTGACTCAAGAAAACTGATATCATATCTTTATCAACGATGAAAGGAAAACACAATGAAAAAGATAATATCACTGATACTTGCCGTTTGCCTTGCATTTTCCCTTACGGCGTGCACCAAAAAAGAAAAACCGTCCGAAAGTGTTTCCGAAAGCGCATCGGAAAGCATATCGGCAGAAGAATCCGTATCGGAATCCGAAAGCATATCGGAAGAGCCTGTCGAAAAAAAGCCCTTTGAGGATCTTGAGTGGGCCGAAAACAAAACCTACTCGCTCAACGAAACGGCAAAGGTTAAAAACGTAATACTGCTGATAGGTGACGGAATGGGGCCGAATCACCTCGAAGCCGCAAGGATAGCCAAGGGCGCAGACCTTGCCTGTGACGCCATGCCGAAGATCTGCGAAGTAACCACCTGCAATGTTGACGGAGAAACTACCGACAGCGCCGCTGCCGCTACCGCGATGGCTACCGGTGTAAAAACGCTTAACAAGCGTATCTGTGTTGACAAGGACGGAAAGGATATTCCGAATCTGGGCGAATTTTTCGAAGGAATCGGTATGCGCACGGGTACAGCTGTTACGCAGATAGTTCCCCACGCAACGCCTGCCGGATTTTTCGCGCACAATGAGTTCAGAGATAATTACCCCGATATTATGCGTGATATGATAGAGCTTGACGTTGATGTACTCTTCGGCGGCGGCGAAGGCAATCTTGACTTCAACTGCAAAACCGCCATGGAGGAGCACGGCTACAAGCACATAACGAAACAGAGCCAGTTTTCAGACGTACAGAACGGCGACAAGGTAATAGGTTTGTTCAAATATGCCGACATGGCAGGAGGTGTTCAGCCCGACCTTGCCGCTATGACCGACGAAGCATTGAAGCTTCTTGAAAACGACAAGGGATTTTTCCTTATGGTAGAGGGCTCACACATAGACGCATCGGCATCCGGCTGTGATATGAACGGCACCATGAAAGAAATGGCGGTATTTGACCGCGCAATCGCCGTTGCTCTTGATTATGCCGAGAAGCACGAAGGCACGCTCGTGCTTGTTACTGCCGACCACGAAACGGGAGGTCTTGTCCTGCCCGAAAATCCCACGGTAAACGACCTTACAAACGATCTGTTCACCTCCGGCGGCGAGCATACGGGAGTAAACGTAAATATTTTTGCCGCAGGTGCCGGCACGGCGGATATATTCAAAAAGGACGTTATTGACAATACCGAGATATTTAATATAATCACCGGATTTTTCTCCATGCCGTAAGCAACACAAAAATTAAGCAGACAATGAAATTCATTGTCTGCTTTTTTATTTCACGTTGAGTCCGAAGCTTTGAAGTATTTCCATAGCATTTTGTATATCCGCATTTTCCGGCACTTTGTCCGGAAAATTATCAGGCAAGCCGAGAGAATGATATTTGCCTGAAGCATAGTTATGATAGAGTTCAGAAAATACTTTGAGCTTTCACCCTCTGACTGCAAAAAACAGTCATAGTTAATCGGATTTAAGCATTCTGTTAAAAAGGATTATCGCAAGGGCGATGAGCACGATATCGTAGGCTATCACCCACCACAGATGAGGAAATACATCGCCGCCGATAAGCGCCGCTCTTGCCGACTCTACACCGTGAATGAACGGCAGGCAGTCTGCCGTCTTTCCGAGAACGCCGCCCATCAGAGAAACGTCAAACCACACGCCGGACAGCCAGGCGGAAAGATTCGTTAAAAGTGCGCCGCATATACCGCCGACCTGCTTATCGTTAAGCAGAACGCCGAAGATAAGACCGAGCGCGATATACATTATTGCCGACGGCAAAAGTACAGCCATGGACAGAAAAATACGCGGCGTGAATTTAAGTCCGAGAGGTAAAGCGAGCGCAAAGCAGATAAGCATCTGCACTATCGCCATGGGAATTAAAGGCATAGCGTAGCCCAGTATAAAGTCTGCGCCGTTCATGGGCGACACACGAAGCCTTAACATGAACGCCGTGCTTTTGTCTTTTGATATCATAAGCGCCGAAAACAGGGCCATGAACGACAGCCCGAAAAAGGCGATGCCGGGTGTAAGCTTTTCTATTTCAAATAGGGACACGGGAATATTTTTTTGTATAAGACTCAGCATTAAAAGCAATATAACGGGGAAACCTATACCGAAAAAGAGAGTAAGCTTATCGCGCAGTATCTCTTTTGTATTGCGCATGGCAAACGTTAATGCCTTCATCATCTTACCTCCCCTTCACAGAGGGCAACGAATGCGTCCTCAAAGTTATCTTTACCGGCAAGCTTCTTAAGCTCATCTGCCGTACCGAGCGCCTTTATTTCACCCTTTGCCATAATGGCTATACGGTCGGAAAGCTTTTCGGCTTCCTCAAGATAATGGGTGGTAAGCACAACGGTTACTTTGCCCTTAAGCGCTTCAAGCATACTCCAAAGTTCTCTGCGCGCGAGCACGTCAAGCCCGAGCGTAGGCTCATCCAGAAAAACTATTTCCGGTTCGGTTATAAGCGCCATGGCAATGGAAAGTCTTCGCTGCCAGCCGCCGGAAAGCGCTCCGGCACGTTTATCCGCTATTGGCTCCATGCCGAATCTTTCAATGGTCTCTTTCGCCTTTTGCTTTGATGTGGCGGCGCTGAAGCCGTATATGCCGCAAACCGTTTCAAGGTTTTCCCTTACCGTTAAAAGCATGCCCACAGCCGTTTCCTGCGGAGATATGTTTATATGCTTTTTAGCTTCCAATGTATCTTTCACTATGCTGTGACCGCAGATAAACGCATCACCGGATGTCGGCGCGATTATGCCGGAAAGCATCTTTACCGTTGTTGTTTTTCCCGCACCGTTCACGCCTAAAAGAGAAAAAAATTCGCCCTTATCTATTTCAAGAAAAAGTTTTTTTACGGCAGCGGTATCTTTATAGCTTTTACTTAATCCAGTACTCTTTATTGCCGTCATCACATTCACCCATTTCTTTTATGTTGTCTGCAAACTTTTTTTCGTCGGCACTTGCGCTCTGCCTTTTCGCAAATATATCGTCCGCCAGCTTTTCGAAAACGGAAAATCTCTCTATGGCTATGCCCTTTTCATCGTCAGCCAGAAGCATAAGACTATCCCCGGCGGAAATGCAAAACATCTCACGCACCTCCTTGGGAATAACTATCTGCCCCTTCGGCCCAACCTTTACCTGCCCCATATATTTCGACATGATTTGCCTCCAAAAGTAAAACTTGTATAACCAATTATACTTGTATAACATCAATTTGTCAAGGGAATGGTATTGACAAAACGCCGACAATAAGATAAAATTAGAAAGGTAAAAAATAAAAACTATAAAAGGAGAGTTATACTATGGAAAAAATCATTACCATCAAAAGCATATCCGAGCTTCAGGAAATTCAGAGACTTGCAACTACCGTTCAGGAAGACGTTTATTTCCACTCTCTCGACAACAGCATCATGGTAGATGCAAAGTCTTTCATCGGACTTTTCGCTTTGGATTTCTCCAAGCCCGTTAAGGTTGTTACCGAAAATCAGTTCGTTATCGACCAGCTTTAATTTTACAAAAAAATCCGGAAGAGTGCCAACCGGCACTCTTCCGATTTGCGAAAACCCAATATGGAGATGTACCCAAGTGGTCGAAGGGTCCGCACTCGAAATGCGGTAGGCCGGCACTCCCGGCGCAAGAGTTCGAATCTCTTCATCTCCGCCATGCAAAAGGCACTTGCTTTCGCAAGTGCCTTTTGCATGGAATGAATATTATATCATATTTGCCGCAAGGCAAATATATCATATTGCGCCGGCGATATATCATTAAACATTACGCAGGTTCAACACCATCCAGCGCTTTGCCGAGCATATCTTCTTCGCGTTCGCAGTCCAATCACAAAATCGACAGCTTCCTTTTGGCAGCTGTCGATTTTTTACGATACAATAATATTATAAAAATCAGCGGAGAATCTGCTTGATCATTTCCTTGTCGTAGGCAAAGGAGCAGGCAATATCGCGGGTGATACGATTAGACATGAAAAGCTTCGCGATGGCGCTGTCCATTGTCTGCATTCCCTCAAGCTTATTGGTTTGGATAATGGAGGGAATCAGGTAGGTCTTATTATCACGGATGCAGTTGCGAATGGCGCTGTTGCTCAGCATGACCTCCATTGCGGCGACGCGGCCGTTGCCGTTTGCAAGAGGCAGGAGCTGCTGAGAAACGATGCACTCCAGAACGTCCGAAAGCTGGGTGCGAATTTGCTGCTGCTGATGGGGCGGGAATACGTCAATCATTCTGTCGATGCTGGAGGCTGAACCGGAGGTATGCAGCGTTGAGAGCACCAGATGACCGGTTTCGGCGGCGGTGATAGCGCTGGAGATAGTGTCCAGATCACGCATTTCACCGATGAAGATGATGTCCGGGTCCTCACGGAGTGCAGAAAAGAGACCGCTGGAGAAAGAGCGTGTGTCCGCCCCTACCTCGCGCTGATTCACGATGCTCTTGGCGTGAGGATGAATATACTCGATGGGATCCTCCAGCGTGATGATATGCTTTTCGTAATTGAGATTGATTTGGTTTATAAGGCTGGCGATGGTTGTGGTTTTGCCGACTCCGGTAGGGCCGGTAACGAGGATCAGACCGCGCTTTTTATGGGATGCCTCCACTACGGAATCGGGGATTCCGAGTGCTTTAGGGGTGGGAATGTCAGGCGACAGGATTCTGGCGACAAGTGCTACGCTGTTGCGCTGATGGAAGATATTTAGGCGGAAACGCCCGATTTCGGGATCATAGCAGGAAAAATCAACCTCGCCGTTCTGCTCCAGCGCTTTGCGGCGGATATCGTTCAGAATCTGATATGCGATATCATGCGTATCCTGCGCTGTAAGCTTGTCGGGAAGTATACCGGTAATCTCGCCGTCGATACGGCAGCTCGGCACCCTGCCGGGAGAAAGATGAAGATCGGATGCGTGTTTTTCGGCTGCCAGTTTTATTAAATAATCAAATGTTAACATAATTGCTCCTTGATACAGTAACTATGCAGACATTGTAGCACTAAATTACGCTTCTGTAAATAATTATATGGAATATATTAGAAAAATTTAACAAAATCAAGCTATGATAAGAAATATTTATAAAAAAATCACGCATGCGCTTTCCTGTATTTTTCGGGGGTTATGCCGTACATTTTTTCGAATGCCTTTATAAATCCGTTTACCGAGCCGTAGCCCACCTTTGCGGAGATGTCCGTAACCGTGAGGGAAGTATTGCAGATAAGGTCTTTGGCGTGCACCATTTTAAGCTCGGCGGTTTTTTGCCTGAAGGTTTGCCCGTAGGTCTTTAAGAAAATCTTTTCCACCTGCCGTTTGCCCAGATGCAGGGTTTCGGAAATAATATCAAGGGATATGTCGTCAGCCGACACACAGTATCTGCTGAGAAGGCTGTCCAGCACGTAGCTTCTGTAACCGTCGGTTTGAGACAGAGACGGGATATCCGGTTTACCGTATTTCGACAAGACGTTTTTCAGAATTATAACCAGTTCGGCAAGGCAGGACTTTATAAGCTCATCGGAATAATCAAAATTGCCGCTGAAATATTTTATCATTCTCTCAAAGGCATTTTTGAAAAACTCGTTGCTGATTTTTTCGATACTATCCCCGTTTATGATTTTTTCAAACTGCGTATAGGTGTCCTCCGCTTTCCGGGCAAGCCTTCTTATGGAAAATGCGGCGATGATTCTATACGGATCCTCGATAGAAGACACCGTATGCAATATCTTTTTCGGAATGACCGCCGCTTCACCAGACGAGAATACGAAAGAATTTTCTTCATCGTTTATTTCGATTTTCCCTTTGTATACGTATATAAGTTCGCAGTAGTTGTGTGAGTGAAGTCCGCTTTTATAGTTTTTATCCCGGCTTAATATTTCGTCCGTAAAATAAAAGCTGAATTCCGTATTGCCTATTGCAAATACAAACTCTCTGAATATTTCATTCATATATATCACCGCCGATATGATTATATCAACCCAAAGCGAATTTTTCAAGTAATTTATGTCGCTTTAGTTAATTGATTCGCTATATTCTTTATGCTATACTGCCCTACGGAAGGTGATTTGAATGGAGAAAAAAATAAGGATATGTATCGCCGCGATTACCGGCGTTCTGATAATCGTTTTCGGCATAATATTTAAGCAGCCATTTATAAAGATGCTGCCCTTTCTCGTATCCATTTTTGTAATGATGCTGCAGGGCAAGGCAAACAGATACGGCTATCTTGCCGGGGCTTTGAATTCGATAATATACATTTATGTCTACTGGCTTTTAGGTGCGTATTCCACCATGGCCTACGTATTGCTTTTCTCCTGCCCAGTACAGTTTTTTACCTTTTTCAACTGGCAGAAGCATTCATACAAAAAAAGCGTTACCTTTAAAAAGATGTCAAAGAAACTGCGCATTTTTACAGCAATCGCTTACGTTTTGGCATGGGTTTGCGTTTTTGCCGTGCTGAAGATGCTTAAATCCGAGGTTGCCGTTCTGGATACGACCTCCTCGCTTATCGGCGTACTTGTTTCGCTGCTTACCGCCTTTGCCTATATCGAGTATTCCTATCTCTGGATAGTAGGCACGGTTGTGGCTCTGTTTTTGAATATACAGCTTGCATTTGCGGATATCGCGAATATTACTCTCGTAGTTTCCGGGGCTTATAATCTTTACTGTTCGATAATGGCGTTTATTACGGTTAAAAAATAATATCAAAAACAAAAGGAAGAAGGGCTTGCAGAATGAAAAAGATAGGCAAAGAGGTTTTCATGATCACCACAAGTGAGGGAAACCGGCGCAACGGATAAGGCTCGTTCATACGGCTTAAGGACGGAACGATAATGTTTGCATACACGGAGTACTGCTTTATCGTTTATTGCAAAACGGCATATACGTTTATTCGTATATGCCGTGTTTACTTTATGAAAAATATATGCTATACTGTAATAAATACGGGAGGCGGTTAAATGAAGAACGAATTCTATTTTGACGGCGCGGACGGGATAACGAAGATACACGTTATCGAATGGCTGCCGGAAGGCAGTCCCAAAGCCGTTTTGCAGCTGGCTCACGGCATGACGGAGCACATTGAAAGATATGACGTTTTTGCGCAGTATATGGCATCAAAGGGCATATACGTTGTGGGAAATGACCACCTGGGACACGGAAAGTCGATAATTCATCCCGGCAGACTCGGCTATTTTGCAAAAAAGAACGGCATGGGATGCCTTATTTCGGATTTGCACACCATCAGGAAAATGACGGCGGAAAAATACCCCGATATCCCCTATTTCGTTTTGGGACACAGCATGGGCTCGTTTCTTATGCGCCAGTATATCATGCGCTACGGTAAAGGGCTTGCCGGCGCGGTAATAATAGGCACGGCACGACAGCCGGGAATCGTTCTGGCATTTGGCAAGATGATTTGCGCCGTATGCGGCACGCTTACAAGCTGGAGACATCACAGCCCGTTTATGAACAACCTCTCATTCGGAAAGTATAACAGTCACTTTAAGCCCAACCAAACCGATTTTGACTGGCTTTCAAATAACCGCGAAAGCATTGACAAGTATTTAAACGATCCCCTTTGCGGCTACCTATTTACCTATAACGGATTTTTAAATCTTTTCAGAAGCATTGAGTACATACAGAAAAAGAAGCATATCGACAATATACCGGGTGATCTTCCCGTATTCCTGATGTCCGGCGAGGATGACGCCGTGGGCGATTTCGGCAAGGGTGTTAAGGCAGTTTGTGATACCCTTGTAAAGAGGGGTAAAACTGCCGTTATGAAGCTTTATCCCGGCATGAGACATGAGCTTCTGAACGAGCCCGACTGCATAAGCATATATAACGACATACTTGACTGGATGGAAATATAATGGCACGAATAATCCCCATTAAAACAACCTGCGGCGATATGGACTGCATAGTTTTCGGAAGCGGCAAAAGAGCGTATATGATGCTGCCCGGCATAACGACAGCGCCGCTGACCGGGAGCGCCGATGCGATAGAGGCCTCATATAAGGCATTGACGGACGATTACACGATATATCTAATTGACCGCCCGAAAAATTTAAAGTACGGCGTTACCGCCGAGGATATGGCCAATGCTGCAATCGAATGTGCAGAAAAGCTATCCCTTAAAGACATTTATCTGTCGGGCGCATCGCAGGGCGGAATGATGGCACAGTACATTGCCGCGACCCGTCCCGAGCTTATAAAGTGCGTTGTCTTCGTATCATCACCGTTAAAACATACACCGCTTGGCGACAAGGTGCTTGGCGGCTGGGCGGAATCGGCTCTCAAAAAAGACAAAGCCGCTTTGGCGAAAAGCTTTGCACAAAGTGTTTACGGCGATTTTTCCGAAGATACCCGCAATATGATCCTAACCACCATCAGCGACGCATTTTTGCCGCAGATTGCATCCCAGGGGCACGCCTGCACCGTATTTGATATTTCGGATAAGATAAAAAACATAAAATGCCCCGCGCTTGTAATAGGCACGAAAAATGATATGGTTTTCGGATATGACGGCATAGCCGAGCTTGCGAAAGTGCTGAACTGCGAAATGCTTACCTATGAGAAGTACGACCACGCCCTGTACGACCAGACGGAAGATTTCAAAGCAAAATTAAAAGAATTTTTCGATAAACATTAAAAAAAGGTCTGCATTGTTAATGCAGACCTTTTTATTATTATCAGCAATAACCTACCGCAAGTCCGAATAGGAGGAGAAGTGAGGTTAAGATAAGATTCAATGCCTGGAATTTCCACGTCCATTTGAACCATTCGCCGTAGCTCACATCGCCCAGTCCCAAGCTTATGAGAAGCGCGGCATTTGTGGGATAGAGCACGTTGGAGAAGCCGTCACCGAAGGCAAATGCGACTATGCAAAGCTGTGTAGGTATGGCGAACACCTGCGCAAGAGGCACGATAAGAGGAATAAGCATAAACGCCTTCGCCGAGCCGGAGCCGATAAAGAAGTTCATTACCAGAACGATGGCATAGATAAAGAGGACTACCGCCCATTTCGGCATTGTGCTTGCCATACCTACCGCGCCGTGCAGTAAAGTATCGAGCACGTTTGCTTCATCGAGAGTATATTTGATAGAGGACGCCATAAGTATCATGATAACTGCGGGAAGTATGCTTACAAGGCCGTTCCAGAAGGTTACAAGGAGATTCTTGAAGCTCATGCCCGAAACAAGAGGAGCGCTGATGCCTGCCGCAAGAAACATTACCGCAACGATTATGAGGGTATAGTCCTGCAAAGCCGGGATAAAACCGGATGAAAGAATTAAAAGCAGACCTGCGCCGATTATGGATACGAAGCAGATAAGGCCCTTATCCTTCTTGGGATCTTTTTCAAAAGAGGAAATGGACGCTCTCTGTACTTCGATGGGCTTTTCGATTTTCTTTGCGTGGGCACGCACGAAGAGGAGCACAAGCAGATAAATAAGCACGAAGGCCACTGCCCTGAGCCATGCACCGGAGAACATGGGAAGACCGGCAAGTCCCTGCGCGACGCCTACCGTAAATGGGTTGCAGATACCGGAAGCAAAGCCGCATCCGACGGCAAGCAGGCTCATTGCAACGCCGGTGAGCTTATCCCAGCCAAGGCTAAGTGACAGCGCGACAACGATGGGTACCATGGGTACGCATTCCTCAAAAGAGCCGATAAAGGCGCCCATTGCCATGAAAAAGAAGATTATCACAGCCATAAGCTTGTATCTTGCTTTGCCGTACTTGAAGGTTATTTTATCGAGCATGTATTTCATTAGCCCGCATTTTTCAAGACTGTTGAACACGCCGCCGATAACGAGCAGAAATACTATAACGGCAATAAGCGTGCCGCTTCCCTCTGCACCTAAAACAAGAAGCGGAGACAAAATCCATTTCCAGAAAGGTATGCCGCCCTCGACCGTTTTGAACTCGGCAGTTTCATCTATTACCATATTCCCTGCCTCGTTTTCGACACGGGTGTACTCACCGCCCGGCACAAAGAAGGTCAGAAGATAGGTAGCTACCATAAGGACGAATATTACCGCGATGGCGGTTATAAAGCATTTTACGCTGATATTAAGCCCTTTCTTTTCGTTCTTTTCCATTACTGTTCCTCCGTCATAAGATGTTTATAAAAGTCGACCGCAGGGGCAAGACTTGAAAGGTTTACGTTTTCGTTTATACCGTGTATGCTTTTAAGCTGCAATTCATCGATATAGAATGGTGCGAATCGCAAACAGCCGTCGGAAAGGTCGGTAAAGAAGCGGCAGTCGCTTGCGCCGGTCATTATGTAGGGCAGAGTTATAACGTCCTCATAAACCGCGCTGACCGCCCTTTCGACCATTTTGAAAGCTTCGGTATCACATTCGGTAACACCCGAATCAAAGCCGGGGTCCATAACGTAGGTGTCGACCTTGTATTTTTTCGCAAGCGCGGTTATGGCCTTAATGCTTGCGCTTCCGCCCTGATGGTGCGAATAGCGCATGTTGCCGGTAACGTAAGCTTCCTGCGGAAGCACGTTATAGCCGTCTGAGCCGCCTGCCATGGTAAACGCCAGGGTTGTGCGAAGCATGGCGCCGCCAGTGGCACTCATTGCCGGAATCGCAATTTTAAGAAGGGGTGCGAAAAACGCAGGATGTCCGAAAATGATTTTAAGTGCGCCCTTCATGGTGGGTGCAAGGCGCTTGAACATTTCCTTTATTACATGAGATATTTTTGACTTGAATATATGCGACCTTTCGGCAGCCGCCATGAATTTGCCAAGTCTTACAAGCGGAGTGTTTTTCCCGGGAGTAGATGCGTGACCGCCCTTTGAACGGGCAACAAACTTGAGATCGGCACAGCCCTTTTCGGCAAGGCCCACTACGGCGAAGGTGCCGGTAGAGCCGCCGATGGGATCGTACATTATCATTCCGCCCTCATCGAGCACCATTTCGAAATGCAGACCGCGCTCCTTGAAATTCTGCGCAACGAGCTGTGCACCCGTACCGTCGGTCTCTTCGGTGGATGCCGATTCGAAATATATATCTCTTTCGGGAACAAAACCGCTTTTTGTAAGCTCGTTTGCGGCGCGAAGCATCGCCCACAGTCCGCCCTTGGTGTCAAGCGTGCCTCTCCCCCACAGCTTGCCGTCGGCAATAACGCCGTCAAAGGGATGATATTTCCAGTTGCCGCCTGCCTCAACAACGTCATGATGATTCATAAACAAAAAAGGCTTGAGAGACGAATTTTTACCTTTCCAGCGAAGGACAAAGGCATTTTGATAATTTTCATACTCGCATACCGAATATATATCGGGGAAAGTCTTTTTTAAAAGCTCCTTAAAGCCCTCGAACTTCTCGGTATTTGCCGCACCCGTAACCGATATGGTTTCATATTGTATAAGCGATGATAATTCTTTTGCGTATTCTTCCGTTCTTGTTGTCTGCATCAAAAAAACTCCAATTTTGTACTTTTGTATGATTTTATCATAATTGTTGCAGAATTACAATACAGATGCATGTTTTTATGCCCTGTTGACAGTCCTTGCAAATCAAGATATAATAAATGAAAATCCGAAAGGGGGAAGCACCATGGACGCAATAATGAAAAACATCGAACGGTCCGTTAATCTTAAACTCAAAGATCTTGTGGATTATCATGACGGACAGATCGTAAGCAAGACTCTTATCCAGAACGACAAGGTAAGTATTACGCTTTTTGCCTTTGAAAAGGGAGAAGAGATAAGCACTCACGCCGCAGGAGGAGATGCGATGGTTACCGTGCTTGAAGGAACAGGGAGATTTACCGTTGACGGAGTAGAGCATATCCTTACCGAGGGAGAAACGATGGTTATGCCGGTTAAAATACCGCATGCCGTTTACGGTCAGGAACGATTTAAAATGCAGCTTACCGTTTGCTACTGAAAAAAGGGCCTGCACCCTAAGTTAGGGTGCAGACCTTTTTATTTCTGTTCAATTGTATAGATTTTTGCCGCCTGTGATTCGGTAACCGTTAAGGTTATGCCCTTTGTCATCAGAGTTTTACCATTCATTTCTGTGCTTTCGCCTGTATCAACATCATATATTTCGTATTTGGCGTTAGGCTCAAGTCCGCTTAGGAAATAGGTAAATTCTGTTTTCTGATTTCCCGCACGCTTGAAGAGCTGGATTATACCTTTTTGCGTTTCGGGGTCTAAAAACTCCCACGCGATATCTCCGTCCTCTGCCTCGTTATATGCGGATAACGGATAATAATCCTTTACGGCATAAGGCATATATGCCTTGAAATCATTGTAGGCTTTCAGCTTGAATGGCAAAAGCTCATCATCATCGGACGGGTAGCCCCATGCCATCTGACTGCTCTGCATCATGGTTGAACGGGCATTATAGTTAAATGTATCGGCATCCTCGCCGCCGTGGATAGACTGACCGGTAAATGGCATAAAGAAGTTTACGCCCCAGGTCTGGCACTGGCTTATAAGAGGCACGCCGTTTTTGTCATCGCGCCAAAGAGCTACGGCGCGCTTGGTCGTTTCCAGATCTATTCTGCTGCCGCCCGAGCCACAGGAGTCTATAAATCCGTTATCGGGAAGAGCATCGAGGATACCGTCGAACATCTTAAGATAGTTTATAATATAGCGGTTTTCGGAGTATCCCTTTCTGCCGTCCTCCTCAAGCTTTTTCCAGTAGGTTTGGAAGGAGGGCATATTTATATTGGCATCCTGACGGTAAACGGTTACACCGTCACGTTTAAAGGCTTCGCACAGGAAGTTTGTAAGATACTCGGCGGCATCATCATTTGCAAGGTTGAAGCAATGCCAGCCGGTATCTAAAATAAGCCAACCGTTTTCCTTGAAAT
>JAZRWQ010000010.1:0-2149 GCA_045599805.1 Eubacteriales bacterium
ATTCGGCATCACCTTCGAGCAGGGCAGAAACGAATTCAAGATAAACCGCGAACTTATTTCCAATATGGTAACCGAGAATAAGGAGCTTCCCGAAGCAGCGGTAAGAGATCTTATCATCTCTCTTATCACACTTAAATATACTCAGTCCAATTCCGTTTGCTATGCTTATGACGGTCAGGCAATCGGTGTCGGCGCAGGTCAGCAGTCCCGAATCCATTGCACCCGTCTTGCCGGCAATAAGGCAGACGTTTGGCATCTGCGCCAGCACGAAAAGGTATTGAATCTTCCCTTTAAGTCTACTCTCGGCAGGCCGGACAGAGACAACGTTATTGACGTTTATATTTCCGATGACTATGAGGACGTTTTAGGCGATGACGTATGGGAAAACTATTTCACCACCCGTCCCGAGCCTTTAACAAGAGAAGAAAAGAAAGAATACCTTTCAAAGATTACCGGTGTCAGCGTAGGCAGCGATGCCTTCTTCCCGTTCTCCGATAATATTGAGCGCGCAAGAAGAAGCGGCGTAAGCTATATTGCCGAGCCGGGCGGCTCAATAAGAGACGATGCCGTTATAGACTGCTGCAATAAATACGGTATAGCCATGGCATTTACCGGAATGCGTCTTTTCCACCATTAAAAAGGAGATACCGACATGAAAATAATGGTAGTTGGCGGTGGCGGCAGAGAGCACGCCATTATAAAAAAGCTTAAAGAAAACAAAAACGTTACCGAAATATACGCTCTTCCCGGCAACGGCGGTATTGCCGCTGATGCCACCTGCGTAAAAATCGGTGCAAAGGATATCGACGGCATCGTTGATTTCGCAAAGAACAACAGCATTGAATTTGCCGTTGTAGCCCCTGATGATCCCCTTGTACTGGGCTGTGTAGACGCGCTTGAAAAAATAGGCGTTAAATGCTTCGGCCCGGAAAAACGTGCGGCAATCATTGAGGGAAGCAAGGTATTTTCCAAAAACCTTATGAAAAAATACGGCATCCCCACCGCCGAATACGAAGTATTCGACGATATGGAAAAAGCGCTCGCATATATAGAAACCGCGCCTATCCCCACCGTTATAAAGGCGGACGGATTGGCACTTGGCAAGGGCGTTATAATAGCGCAGACACGCGACGAGGCTGAGAATGCCGTAAGATCCATGATGGAGGATAAGGTGTTCGGCGAAAGCGGAAGCCATATAGTTATAGAGGAGTTTCTGGAGGGTCCCGAGGTTTCCGTGCTGTCCTTTACCGACGGTAAAACCGTAGTTCCCATGGTTTCTTCCATGGACCATAAGCGTGCTCACGATAATGATGAGGGACTTAATACCGGAGGCATGGGCACCGTTGCTCCCAACCCGTACTACACCAAGGAAATTGCCGCTGAGTGTATGGAAAAGATTTTCCTGCCCACTATCGACGCAATGAATAAAGAGGGAAGAACCTTCAAGGGCTGCCTTTATTTCGGACTTATGATAACCAAGAACGGTCCCAAGGTAATTGAATACAACTGCCGGTTCGGCGATCCCGAAACTCAGGTCGTACTGCCTCTTTTAGAAAGTGACCTGCTTTCGATCATGCAGGCTGTAAGAGATGAGAAGCTAAGCGCCGATATGGTAAAATTCAGCGATAAAAGCGCCTGCTGTGTTATCATTGCTTCCAAGGGCTATCCCGTAAAATACGAAAGCGGCTTTGAAATGAAACTTCCCGAAAAGACGGCGGATACCGATATTTACGTTGCCGGTGCCAAGATTGACGGTGATAAGCTTCTTTCCGCAGGCGGCAGAGTATTGGGCGTAACTGCCGTTGCCGATATGCTTGAGAATGCCATAAAGAAAGCATACGAGCATACGGATAAGGTTGAATTTTCCAATGGCTTCCACAGAAACGATATAGGTCAGCGCGCTCTTAAGGCGTTCAAGTAAAGGAGTACGAAATGGTATACAGAGTATATGTTGAAAAGAAAAAAGAGCTTGCACATGAGGCAAAGGCTCTTAAAAATGATATCGTGTCTCTTTTGCAGATAACAAATCTTAAGGATTTGCGCATCATAAACAGATACGATGTTGAAAACATCACCAAAGAGCTTTTCGATTACTGCGTAAAAACGGTATTTTCCGAGCCTCAGCTCGATACCGTTTCCGATAAACTCG
>JAZRWQ010000011.1:0-14853 GCA_045599805.1 Eubacteriales bacterium
ATAATTTTCACGATAAACCTCGATGCCGTGGGCAATATGCCCTGCAATCCCTCGATAGGCGGCACGGCAAAGGGACATCTGGTAAGGGAAATAGACGCTTTGGGCGGTGAAATGGGCAGAGCGGCGGACGAAACCTTTATTCAAAGCCGCATGCTGAATTTAGGCAAAGGCCCTGCCGTTCATTCGCTGCGCGCGCAGATAGACCGCCGCGCCTACCAGATACGCATGAAGCACACCCTCGAAAACACCGAAAACCTTGTACTGCGGCAGGGCGAGGTCGTTGACATTGAGGTGGAAAACGGCAAAATTGCCGCGGTGATAACACGCACGGGCGGCAGATACAGGGTAAAGGCGGCGATAATCGCATCCGGCACCTACTTAAAAGGCAAGGTAATTATAGGCGAAAGCATTGTTGACAGCGGACCGGACGGGATGCAGGCGGCAGACGGACTGTCGCAGGCGCTGATACGCGAGGGCGTTTCCCTTCGCCGTTTCAAAACAGGCACTCCCTGCAGGCTTTTAAAAAGAAGCATTGACTTTTCGCAGATGGAAGAGCAGCCGGGCGATGAGCCGATAACCCCCTTTTCATTCGACAGTAATTTAACGCGCGGCAACAGCGTTATATGCCATCTTGTATATACCAATGAGGAGACCCACCGGGTAATCCGCGAAAACTTCCACCGCTCGCCCCTCTTTTCGGGAGTTATCGAGGGCGTTGGCCCGAGATACTGCCCGAGCATTGAGGATAAGGTAAGGCGTTTTGCGGATAAGGAGCGGCATCAGCTTTTCGTTGAGCCGATGGGACTTGACACCGAGGAGATGTATCTGCAGGGATTTTCCTCCTCCCTGCCCGAGGACGTTCAGCTTGAGATGCTGCACACGATAAAGGGCATGGAAAACGCCGTTGTTATGCGCACCGCCTACGCTATCGAATATGACTGCGTGGACCCGTTTGTGCTGCGCCCCACATTGGAATTCAAAAACATCGGCGGACTGTACGGCGCAGGTCAGTTCAACGGCTCGTCCGGCTATGAGGAGGCCGCCGCGCAGGGGCTTTACGCCGGAATAAACGCCTCGCTGAAAATCAAGGGCAAAAGCCCCATGGTGCTTGACCGCTCAACGAGCTATATAGGCACTTTGGTTGACGACCTTGTTACCAAGGGCACAAACGAGCCCTACCGAATGATGACCTCGCGCAGTGAGTATCGCTTGCTTTTAAGGCAGGACAACGCCGATGAGCGCCTTACCCCCACCGGTTACAAAATAGGGCTTATATCGGAGGAAAGATACAATAAATTCCTTGAAAAGCAAAAGCTTATCAAGGACGAGCTGGAAAGGGTGGAAAGCCTTAACCTTTCGCCGGTAGAATTAAACCCGATACTTGAAAAATACGGCTCGGCGCCCCTTGCCACCGGCATAAAGATGGGCGAGCTTATAAGACGTCCCGAGATAAGCTACGGTGCGCTTGAATGTGCAGATAAGAACCGGCCCGACTTGCCGAGTGCCGTTACCGAGCAGGTGGAGATATCCTTAAAGTACGAGGGCTATATAAAAAGGCAGATCATGCAGGTGGAGGCTTTCAAAAAGCTTGAAGGCAAGCGCCTGCCCGAAAACACCGATTACAATCTTATTGAGGGACTGCGCATTGAGGCGCGGCAGAAGCTGAACAAGATACAGCCGGAGAATTTAGGTCAGGCATCGCGCATCTCGGGCGTTTCCCCTGCCGATCTGTCGGTGCTTATAATATGGCTGCAAAGGAAGGCTTGAAATGGACTTTGAAAAAATTGCCGGTGAATACGGCATCAGCGTTGACGGCGAGATATTCAAAAGCTTTGCGGAATTCCTTTATGAGGAAAATCAGAAGATGGATCTGACCGCCGCCAAAACCCTTGACGAAATATACATAAAGCATATTCTGGACAGTCTTTCTCCACTTAAGGTATGGGATATAAAGGAAAACGCAAAGGTTATCGACATAGGCTGCGGCGCAGGCTTTCCCGGGATCCCGATGCGCCTTGCACGTCCGGATATAAGGCTCACCTGCCTTGACTCGCTTAACAAGCGCATTGACTTTATAGCCGCCTTTGCGCGCGCAAATAACCTTAATAATATAGAGCCGCTGTCGGCGCGCGCCGAAGAGCTTGCTTTAAATACCGACTACCGCGAAAGCTATGACATTGCCGTTTCGCGCGCCGTTGCTCCTCTTAACAAGCTTGCCGAGCTTGCCCTGCCCTTTGTTAAAACGGGCGGCGTATTCATAAGCCTTAAGGGCGTGAAGGCGGAAGAAGAGGTAACGGAAGCCGAAAACGCCATAAGGATATTAGGCGGAAAATATCTTTGCGTTAAAAACTGCGGCTTTGACGGCGATATGTCCGGGCACAGCGCCGTGATAATAGAAAAGGTATCGCCCACACCCGAAAATTATCCGCGCCGATTCAATAAAATACTTAAAAAGCCGCTGTAATGCTGCGGCAGGGAGGACAAAATGAATTTTTTAAACACCTTAAGAAAAATCAAAAAGATACGCTTTTACGCACTGCTGTTTTTAATTGGCGTTATGTTTATCGTCATATCCTGCATCGTTATTTCTTTGCCGAAGGCAGAGCTTGAAAGCGTTGACGGCACCATTATGAGCATAGAGCACTACACCGATTCTTCCGGAGAGGAGCGCGAAAACGTTTTCGTTTCCTACACCGACAAAAACGGCGTACAGCATAACAGCATCCCCTATCCCTCCTATTCCTCTTCCATGAAGGAGGGTAAAACGGTAACCGTTCTGTATAACCCCGATGCGCCGGAGGAGATCCAGTCTCCCGGCGGCAAATACGTTCCTTATATAATTCTTGCCGTCGGCGTAATCGCCGCTGCGGTGTCGGTAATCAAAACCGTGACCGATTCGAAAAAGAACGAAAGCAATTCTCCCTTTGAGAATTCAAAAAAGCAATTTGATCCTTCTCTTGCCGACGAGGTGCTTAAGGACGAAACTCCGGCAAAGGAATATTACTTCCATTGGACAGGAAAGCTTAACCAAAGCTACATCCTCGAAACGCCCGACAGAGAGCCGGTATACGAAGCGATATGCGACCATATCGGTGTGCTCACCCCCTACCGCTATACATTCATTAACCGGCTGACCGACGAAAGACGGGAGCATACCGTTTCGCACACGGTAACGACACGCTACGGAAACGGCAACGGCGGCACTTCATTTTCCCTTGTTTCCGCTTCATCCTTTAAAATCGACGGCGAAAACTGCTGGGATGATCTTGCCGGGCTCGGCTACTCGGTCGAGCCGAAAAGAACCGGCATAAAGCTAAACTTCAGCGTACTGCATCACGGAGCTCCCGCTGCATATCTCGAAGGTGCGGGAACGAATATCCTTAAGGACGGCGCAAAGAGCGCGCTCGGCGATAAGCTTTCCGCCGCAGGTCTTTACAGGGTTTCATGCAAAGAGTCCGATCTTGAGGGCGTATTCAGAGCATGCTTTGCCGTTTCACGCGTGGAATTTTACTGATAAGGGAAAAGTTTACACACTTTTTTTGCAAAATAATTTCATATACCGCATAATACAAGAAAAACCCGTATACGAAATGACGTATACGGGTAGTTTTTGTAATTATGAGTCGATGCCTTTTGCTTGCGGTAAGACATAAAGAGTGGTAATATGAGGGCAAAGAGAGGTGCGTAAATGTGGACGAGTATAAGAAAATAGATATCAAGCTATTACGCCCCGATCCCAATCAGCCGCGAAAGCTTTTCGATGCGCAGTCAATATCCGAGCTTGCAGGCAGCATAGGGCAGGTGGGGCTTATAAACCCTCTGCTTGTGCGAAAGGATAATGACGGCTACATACTTGTCGCCGGCGAGCGGCGATGGCGTGCCTGCCTTATGCTGGGCATGGAGAAGGTGCCCTGCATTATATGCGGACACGATGACGAGAACGCCTCCCTTGCCGCTTTTATTGAAAACGTACAGCGCAGGGATTTGAATCCGTTTGAGCAGGCGCTTGCCCTACGCAGGATCATAAGCACCTTTAACCTCACGCAGTCACAGCTGGCAGAGCGCATAGGCAAAAGCCAGTCGGCGATCGCGAATAAACTAAGACTGCTTTCTCTTAACGGCAAGGCGCAGGAAATTATCGTACGCGAAAAGCTTACCGAGCGCCACGCGAGGGAGCTTACCCGTCTGCCGCAGGAAAAACAGCCTGCCGCCGCGCTTCATATCGCAAAGCACGGGCTTAACGTTGCGCAAACCGAAAAGTACGTAAGCCGCCTGATAAAGCCCGGCATCAAGCGCGAACGCATCTACGTTTTCAAGGATATACGCCTGTTTACCAACACCATTGACCGTTCGGTGCACTATTTGAAAAAGGCCGGCGTAAACGCCAGCGCCGAAAAGCATGAGGATGAAAGCACTATCCGCTATCTTATCACCATCCCCAAGCGCGTTATTTAATTTGATATATCGCTTCCGGTATATATTTTTCTACATTCCTCGGCAAAAGGGCTGACTCATGCTTATGCGTCAGCCCTTTTGTTACTCTTTTCTTTCGGTATCAATTGCGGAAGCCTTTAATTTTCTTATCTTGTTTCTCATGATGCCGTAGGTTATGAATACGCCTATCGCCGCCGCGCAAATGACGGTGAGCACATAGAAAAGCACGATATCGCCAACGGAGATAACCGAAGCCTCTTTCCCCGTGCCGCCGGAATTATCGGCCATATGCTTTTTTAGTCCGGTAACATAATCGGGATAGGTTTCCAGAACACACATGAATATCTTTGCGCCGTCGTTTGTTTTTACGGCGTCAAGAAGCTTCACAAGGTCATCGTATAATATCTGTTCTTTCATAAAGCCCTTAACGACATCGATATTGCCTTTGGCGGATGCAGGCACAACGAAAAGGGAGAGAATCAGGCTCACAGCGAGAATCAGAATCAGGGATTTTTTAACGGTTTTCTTCATTTTTTTCTGCCTTTCTTTTTTTTATTAAACACAAACGCACTGCAAGTATATCACCGATTTGTCGAAATATCAAGTTTTTCCCGATGTTAATTTATATATGACGGCAATTGACTTTTAAAGGGAAAAAGCGTAGAATAATATTGGATTTTTATGCTGAACATTAACGGAGAAGAAAATGAGAAAAACGATATCACGCAAAAATATAATATCACTTGCCGCCCTGATCGCCGCGCTTGTTCTTTTGCTGTCCTTCTGTGCAGGGGCAAGTGCAGCCGAAAACGAGATTAAATACACCAAGGTATCCGACTTTTCGGGCGCGGTAGTAGGCAGTCAGACAGGCACGGTGTTTGACAATATCCTGAACGGTGCCATTGCCGATCTTCAGCATAAATACTACGACGATATCACCGGACAGATACTTGCCTTACGCAACGGCGACGTTGACGCCGTTGGTCTTGACGAGCCGGTTGCAAGGCTTGTGGAGGCACAGAATCCCGATTTTGAGATATTCCCCGATGCGGTGGAAACCGACAGCTACGGCTTCGCGCTTCAGAAAAGCGGCCCTCTCACCTCGGATTTTTCAAAAATAATAGAAGAGTTTGAAGCAGACGGTACGCTGGACAGATTAAAGGATAAATGGTTTTCGGGAGAAAACGAAAAAATGCACATAGATATGGAGGAGTACAGCGGCTACGACACCTCCGGCGGCGTTATACGCTACATCCACGATTCCACCCAGTCGCCCATGTCTTATGTTGACGATAACGGCGCCTCGGCAGGCTACGAGGTTGAGATAGTGCTGATGGCGGCAAAGAAGCTTAACAAAGAGGTGGAAATTTCCCAGGCCAATTTCTCCGCTCTTATATCCGCCGTTTCCTCCGGCAAGGCCGATATCGCCTCCGGCTCGATATCCATAACCGACGAGCGGCGCATGAGCGTTGACTTCCCCACCACTCACTACAAAGGCGGCATCGTGCTTTTATGCCGCAGGGCGGACGTAAGCGCATCGGGACAAACCGAAGACTCCAAAGGGATTTGGGAAAGGATAAGCAGCAGCTTTTTCAAAACACTTATAAAGGAAAACCGCTGGAAGCTTATCATTTCGGGCCTCGGCATAACCATAATGATATCCGTTAGCTCGCTGATACTGGGCACGCTTCTGGGATTCGGCATCTGCATCTGCCGGCAAAACAGGCGTACGTCGCTGTCGTCATTTACGGCGTTTTTCATCCGATTCATTCAGGGCATACCGCTTGTAGTACTTTTAATGGTGCTGTATTATATCGTTTTCGCATCCTCACATTTAAGCGGTATCGCGGTAGCGATAATAGGCTTTTCGCTTAACTTCGGCGTAAACTCCGCCGAGATAATACGCGTTGGTCTCGGCGCGGTGGACGACGGACAAAAGGAAGCCGCCATGGCGCTCGGACTTAACAAGCATCAGTCATTTACGAGGATAGTACTGCCGCAGGCGATACGGCATTTTTTGCCTGCCTACAAGGGCGAATTCATAAACATGATGAAAATGACCTCAATTGTGGGCTATATTGCGGTGCAGGATTTAACGAAGGCATCCGACATCATCCGCTCCCGTACCTACGAGGCGTTCTTCCCGCTTATAATAAACGCGCTTATATATATTCTCCTTGCCTGGCTTTTGACGGCGCTTATCGGCCTTATTGAAATAAAGCTTGACAAGAAGAAATGCCCCGACAGCATACCCGACGCGGAATTTATCGACACGGCAAATCTGTTCAGCAAAAAAGACGCCCCCCATACCGAAATAATAAAGCTGGACCACATAAAAAAAGACTTTAACGGCTCGGAGGTTATAGGCGACTTAAGTCTCAGCGTTGATTCCGGCGAGGTAATTGCCGTTATAGGCCCCTCGGGCACGGGAAAAACTACCCTGCTTCGTTTAATAAACCGTCTTGAAAAGCCCACCGCCGGCAAGGTTTATCTTTACGGCACCGATATATCGGATATAAATAAATGGGCGCAGGTCAGAAGAAAAACGGGCATGGTTTTCCAAAGCTTCAATCTGTTTACCCATCTTAACGTTATCGAAAATATCATGCTCGCGCCGATGACCGTACTGAAAATGCCGCGCGAGCAGGCTATCGCGAACGCGCTGTCGCTTTTGCGCACGGTTGGCCTTAAGGAGCGCGCATTCGCCTATCCCGACGAGCTGTCGGGCGGTCAGAAACAGCGCGTTGCAATAGCGCGTGCGCTTGCCATGCAGCCTGAGATCATTCTCTTTGACGAGCCCACAAGCGCGCTTGATCCCACAATGGTTGCCGAGGTACTGAATGTTATCCGCTCACTCGCCAAAAGCGGGCTCACTTTGCTTATCGTTACTCACGAAATGAAATTCGCGCGCGACGTTTCTTCGCGCATACTGTATATTGACGACGGCCGCATTTACGAAAGCGGCACTCCGGAAGAAATTTTCGACTCTCCGGAGAAGGAGAAAACGCGCCGCTTTGTCCGCCATTTGAAGGTATTTGAGGAAGTCATTACCTCGCGCGACTTTGACTTTATCGGCATAAACACGCGCATAGAGGAATTCGGCCGCCGACACAGCCTTTCGCAGAAAACGATAAACCGCCTGCTTGCCGTTTTCGAGGAGCTTGCCGTGCAGACGGTGCTGCCCGTACTGCCCGATGACATGCGCCTTTCCGTACTTATCGAATGCTCCGACGGCGATGACAAAACAACGACCTATCTTCGCTACAACGGCGATATTTTCGATCCCACACAGCTTGACAGCATACCCATGCTGCTTGCGCGCTCTTCATGCGATAAAATGGAATTCATACTGCATACCGGAGAGGAAATGCAAAACGAAATAATTATAAACGGATAGCGCTTTTATATGCTATGAAAGCATATGAGTAATAAGAATACAGGGAGATATAATATGAGTCTTGCCGGATACTACGAAACGATATTCAAAAGAAAATCCTTTCACCTTTTCAGGGGTGTAGGGAACGACACGATAACCGAAGACGAAATATCGGGCATAGCAAGCGCGTATAAAAGCTTTGAAAGCCTTTACCCCGATATAAAAACCGACATACGGATTATACCGTCCTCCGAGGTGTGCTTCAAAAAGGATGCCCAGTACTGCATTCTTATTTACAGCGAAAAGAAAGAAAACTATCTTTTAAACGCCGGATACATCGGTCAGCAGCTTGATTTGTATCTTGTAAAGCACAACATCGGCAGCTTGTGGTACGGTCTTGGCAAGCCGGACGAGCCGACGTACAACGGCTTGGACTTTGTTATCATGATAGCTTTGCGCAAGGTAAACGACGAAAGCAAATACCGCAAGGATATGTATAAGGCAAAGCGCAAGGCGCTAAACGAAATATGGAAAGGCGATGATCCGGGCATTGCCGACGTAACCCGCTTTGCCCCCAGCGCCTGCAACTCACAGCCCTGGTTCGTTGAAAATGAGGACGGCAGGCTTACCGTTTACCGATACAAAAAGCAGGGCAAAATCGGCATACTTACCGCATCTGCCGCCGCCTACTTCAACCGCATAGATATCGGCATCTACCTTTGCATACTCGATATCTGCCTTGCAAAGCGCGGCATCACCTATACACGCGCCCTTTACCCCGACACCGGTGAAAACGAATACACCAAAGTCGCGGTATATGAAATCGAGAAATAAAAGCATCGCAAAAGCATCGGCGGCATATCGTTATGATATGCCGCCGATGTTTTTTGCGTTTTTCGGTATTTTATTTTTGTTTCGGTTTATATAAAAAGCAGTTGTGGAAATAGGCGGCGAACAGTCCTCCCCGTCGCTCATCGTGATGGCGGGCGTGGGGCGATCGTCCGGGGAGAATATGCGGTTTGTAATTCTGCCCCAGACAAAATAGCCCGGGACAACAACCGCAGGGAAAGCATAAATAAAATCATTGAATCGCCTTATTTCCTGTAATCATATTCCTATTTCTTTAAATTCTGCAGTTGTTCCGCAACGATGCGCTGCATATCGGCAAAGCGCGCGGTCATTTTGTCGGCCATGCGAAGCTGAGTGCGCGCGCGGTCAAGATTCTGGTCGGGGTAGGATATGGAAAAATAGTTGTCGCCGTCAAGGTAGTCGGTCAAAAAACGAAGTCCGCATTCCACCGTCATCGTCTTTGCGCCGAGAGGCATGAGGGATATCTCATCCTCGGTGAGTGACGGGCAGGCGCCGATATAGCCTTTGGTAAAAGCACGGAAATAGTCAAGATTTATATCCACCTTTGAAAGATCCTTTTCCGATTCATCGGCGGTTGCGGCGCCGAAGCGAATGGCATCGCCGTAGTCGTAAAGGGAAAGCCCCGGCATTACGGTATCAAGGTCTATTACGCAGAGCGCTTTGCGCGTTTTTGCATCAAGCAGTACGTTATTGAGCTTGGTATCGTTATGAGTTACGCGGGTAGGAAGCTTGCTGCTTTGGCGAAGCGCATGGAGAAGCGAAACCTCCTCTTCATATTTGAGAAAGGCTTCGATTTCGCCGCGCACCGATGCGGCGCGGCCGCATTTGTCGGCCATAAGCACCTGACGGAAGATGCGGTAGCGGTCGGGTGTGTTATGAAAATTCGGTATGGTATCGGTAAGCTTATCTGCCGGAAAGTCGGCAAGCTGTTCTAAAAAGCGCCCGAAGCCGACGGCGCTTTCAAAGAAATCATCCGCCGATTCGGGGGACTGCAGACAGAGCGTATCTTCATTGAATTCGTAAACGCGCCATGCGCCGTCTGCGCTGCGAAGGTAGGCTTGCCCGTCCTTTGTATACACAAGGCGCATTACCTCGCGCTCGCTTTTTGCCTTGGCGCGCAGATGCGCCGTAACAAGGGCGATGTTTTTCATCAGCGAGTCGATATCACGAAACGCCGTTTCATTCATACGCTGCAATATGTAGCGGTTATTTTTATCGGTGACTGTAAGATAGGTTTGGCAGATATGGCCGCTGCCGTAGAGCTGAACGCTTACAGGCGCGCCGACAATCGCAAAACATCCGGCAATATTCAGTATTTTTTCGGTATCAGACATGGCTAATCCTTTCGATTCTTTCTTTTAACATTCTAATATCAAAAGCCGGATATGTCAAATATTTTATTTCTCCCGAAATATCCTGCGTATCCGCCGCCTGCAAGTTTTTCCGTAATTGCTCATAAAGGTATTGACATAGCCCGATAACACGGATAAACTGAATACGGAAATATTCATAATACTGATATTCTACGGAGGAAACGACATGAAATTAAAAGATTTTTGCGCAAAGGTTGATTATTCCTGCCTCGGATGGATATGCGATGACGCCACCGTGCAAATGTTTTGCGACAACGCTTTGAAATACGGTTTTGCATCGGTATGCGTAAACCCCGACAGAGTGGCTTTCTGCAAGGAACGCCTCGGCGACAAGTGCGGCATAAGCGCCGTTGTAGGCTTCCCGTGCGGCGCAACGAGCGCCGACATCAAAATCGCCGAAGCCAAGGAGGTCATATCCTTAGGCGCCACCGATGTTGACATCGTTTCCAACCTTTCCTACATCCGTGACCGCAAGCTTGACAAGGCAAAGGAAGAATACAACCGCATTGTTAAGGAAATCAGAGAATTCAGCCCGAATACAGTTATAAAATTCATCGTCTATTCGCCATATGGCGCACAGCATCCCTGCCTTACCGATGAGGAACTGCAGATAGTTTCCGACCTTGTGGTTGAAAGCGGCGCCGATTATATAAAGTTTGACTCCGACGCAGCCGCCATAAAGAAGATGACCGGCGGCAAAATCAAAATGAAATTTGCCTACTGCACCGACTGGGATGTTGCCTATGATGCCGTGGTAAAGGGCTGCGCCCGCATAGGCGCGGACGAATTCATCGTTCCCTGGATAGAGGAGCACCGCGCAGAGTTTGACTAAAAAGATTTTCAGATACTGACCTATCAAAGCAGAAGAAATTCCGGATAAAATTGCTTATTCGGAATTTCTTTTATTTTATTCGGAATTTCTATTGATATTTTCCCGAATATAATATATACTATGCGTAGTAACATGAGAAAGGACTATATTATGAAATTTTCCGAAGAACGAAAAAAAGCCATAATACAATATATACTTTCCAAAATAGACGAAAAGCGAGACGGCATATCGCACATAACCGCCGAGGCGTTTGGAATAAGCTCGAGCACTGTTCACGTTTATCTTAATGAGCTCAAGGAACAGGGGATTATCAAAAAGAGCAGCCGCGACAAATACTTTCTCATATCAGAAAAGTACACCTACGAGCTTTCGCGTGAAAAGGATGAGCTTAAAAGCGAGGATGCCATATTTGATGCTTATATAGCACCTGTAATAAAGGACTGCCCGGAGAATGTCAAAACGATATGGATGTATGCTTTTACCGAAATGGTGAATAATGTCATAGACCATTCGCAGGCTGATAAACTGTTTATTGAAATAGAAAAAGATTATCTTAAAACTGAAGTTAATATATTTGATAACGGCATAGGCGCTTTCAGGAAGATACAAAACCATTTCGGGTACCCCACGCTTGACGATGCGATAATAGAGCTTTCCAAGGGCAAGCTTACTACCGATAACGTGCACCATTCCGGCGAGGGCATTTTCTTCACATCACGTATAATGGACACCTTTCTGATATGCTCCGATCACAAGATATTCGGCTTCAACAAATACAGCGAGCAGATGCTTGCCGATATAAAAAAGGAATGTGACTTCGGCACATGGGTATATCTTTCCCTTTCCAATACCTCGCAAAAGCAGATAGCCGATATATTCAATGAATATTCCGATGTGGACAGCGGCTTTACAAAAACACGTATTCCTCTTAAAAATATTTTTGAAAGTTCACCCATATCGCGCTCACAGGCAAAGCGGATAGGCAGCAGACTTGAACAGTTCAAAGAGGTGGAAATAGACTTTGACGGCATAGACTACATGGGTCAGGGCTTTGCGCATGAGCTGTTCTTCGTTTTCGCCAACGCTCATCCCGAAATAAAGCTTATCCCGATAAATATGAATACGGCTGTCGGAAATATGTACCTGCACGTAACGCATAAGGCATGATTTTTTCCGGTCAAAAGGCTGACAGCATGGACTTTCCCATGGCAAATTTACCATACACATGAATAGCGGAGGAATAATTATGAAAGCTACTGTACTTATCGACAACAAGAGCGACGGATGTCTGGTTGCCGAATGGGGGCTTGCGATATATATTGAGCATAACGGAGTCGGCGTGCTTTTAGACACCGGTGCTACCGGCGACTTTATTATAAACGCCGCCGCGATCAGGGCGGATATACAGAACGCATCCTGTTGCGTGCTGTCCCACGCGCACTATGACCATGCCGACGGGCTGGACAGCTTTTTTGCCGTGAACGACAAGGCAAAGCTTTATATAAGAGAGGGCGCAAAGGAAAACTGCTATTTTAAAACGGGGCGGCGCTACAAGTATGACGGCATTCGCCGCGGCACGCTTAAAAAGTATGCCGGACGAATTGAGTATGTTTCGGGCATAAGCGAAATCATCCCCGGCGTTTATCTTGTGCCGCACTCGACCGAGAGCCTGCAGCTTATAGGCAGGCAGGCGATGCTTTACCGCCGCAAAGGGCTGAGATTTTTCCCGGACGATTTTGCGCATGAGCAAAGCCTTGTTATGGAAACCGAAAAGGGACTTTGCATTTTTTCCTCATGCTCGCACGCGGGCGCGGACAACATAATAAAGGAAGTAACCGCCGCCTTTCCCGATAAACACATCACCGCCTTTATCGGAGGCATGCACCTGTTCAATTCGAGCGACGATGAGGTGCGCGCCTTCGCAAAGCGCGTGCGCGACACCGGCATTGAACATATATGCACCGGACACTGCACCGGTGACAGAGCCTTTGAAATACTGAAAGAGGAGATAGGCGACAAGGCGGAGCAGTTTTCCTCCGGATATACCATAGAGGTGTAAAATATGGCGCAAATATACTGCGCGGATATTTCCGCGCTTGATCCGAAACGCTTAAGCGAGGTATCAGTCTACCGACAGAATAAAATAAACTCGCGCAAAATCGCGAAAGATAAACTGCGCTCGCTTGGCGCATCGCTGCTTACCGATATTGCCCTGAAAGAATACGGACTGCGCGAGCGCGACATGGTTTACGCCGAAAACGAGCACGGCAAACCGTATTTTGCCTCCGCACCGCAGCTTCATTTTTCGATTTCCCATTCGGGGAATTACGCCGCCGTTATGATATCCGAAAGTGAATGCGGAGTTGACGTTGAAATAACCGGTGAGCCGAATTTAAACCTTGCCGCGCGCTTTTTTCACCCCGATGAAACCGAGGCGTTAAATAAAAACAGCGCTCTGTTTTACCGTATATGGACGCTCAAGGAAAGCTATATCAAGGCGCTCGGACAAGGATTTGCCCGTCCGCTTAACTCCTTTTGCGTTATCCCGACACAATGCGGCTTTAAAACCGAAGGCATAGAGCGCGGATATAATTTTTACGAATACGATATCATCCCCGGCTACGCGCTCTCGGTATGCACGGCTGAAAAAGCAAGGCCGACGGTAACGGTAATTGAATTAAAATAGAGAACAAAAGTTTTCAGTTTTCAGAAAAGGCGAAAATGATATAGCCTTAAAGTAAAATCTCGGGATAGGAAAAATAGATGCAGAATCGCGCTTTGAGGAGGGAAGGCGTACAAGTTAAGAGTTAAGAGTTTAGAGTTAAGAGTTACTCAAAAGCTTTAATCTGCACTTTTTGGTATAGACCGAAAGTAAAATCTCGGGATAGGAAAAATAGATGCAGAAATGTGCTTTTTCACCCGAAGTTGTATGTTGATACTACGAGAGGTGAAAAAGCACATTAGAAAAAACATAAAATAAAAAGGGATTCGACAAACGTCGAATCCCTACTTCTTTAAGTCAGCCTTAATAAAAGCTTTATTTCTGTAAGAAAGGTAAAATCACAAAACCTTTCTCTTTTTTGTTTTTTCGGTCTGCGCTATTTTTACATCCCTTAAGTCATCTTCTCTTGTTTGATCTTGCGGTCTATGACGTGGCGGGAAGATAATTCTTTGTGAATATCCTCCAAAGAAATGCCCGCCTCAATCATAAGCACCATAAGGTGATAGAGCAGATCGGATATTTCATAGACGGTTTCCTTTTTATCCTCTGCCTTGGCGGCGATTATTACCTCGGTGGATTCCTCGCCCACCTTTTTAAGAATCTTGTCAAGTCCCTTTTCATAAAGATAGGTGGTATATGAGCCCTCCTTCTTTTCGGTCTTTCTGCCCTTTATGAGCTCATATAGCTGCTCATAGGAAAACTCTTTGCGGTTTTCGCTCTCATATACGGGATTTTCGAAGCAGGAAAAGGTGCCGAGATGGCAGGCGGGCCCGTCGGGCTCGACTAAAACTACGAGGGCGTCCTTATCGCAGTCGGCGGTGATGGAAACTATGTGCTGGAAGTTGCCGCTTGTTTCGCCCTTCAGCCACAGCTCCTGACGCGAACGGCTCCAGAAGCAGGTAAGCTCCTTTTCCATGGAGATTTTAAGACTTTCCTTATTCATGTAGGCAAGGGTGAGCACCCGTTTGGATACGGCATCCACCACTATTGCGGGGATAAGTCCCTTTTCGTCAAATTTAAGTTCATCAATGTTTATCATAACTGCTCCTTATATTCTTGCCGGAATACCGTGTTTCTTCATTTCGTTTTTAAGGTCTGAAATTTTAACCTCGCCGAAGTGGAATATCGAGGCGGCAAGGCCTGCGTCCACCTTCGGCAGAGCTTTGAAAAGGGTTATGAAATCCTCTATGCAGCCGGCGCCGCCCGAGGCTATGACGGGCACGCTTACGGCATTGCAGACGGCATC
>JAZRWQ010000012.1:0-27229 GCA_045599805.1 Eubacteriales bacterium
AGCCCGAGCAGGGCGCCGAAAAGCACGTCCGTCCCGTTCCTCGCAGAAAGCAGGCTGTTTATTTTGCCCTGCGCGTGATGCTCGCAAAACTCCATGAGCAAAAACGCCGCAAACAAAAACGGCAGGGTTTTCAAGCTGTCAAGCAGCGCATCCAGCGCAATATCAAACACTAATTCCAAAAACTGCATATATCAATATCCGTCGGCTGTGCCGACACCTTAACTCTTAACTCTTAACTCTTAACTATTGATTGTTTCCGTAACGGAAACAATCAATCAGTGATGTCCGCCGCAAGCCTCGCAGTTGCCATTGCAGGCGTTTACGAGTTCTGCGGGCAGAGGCAGGCACTTTTTGGTGTAGTAGTCGGTGAGGGCTGCCTTAACGGCTTCCTCTGCGAGTACCGAGCAGTGCACCTTAACGGCAGGCAGGCCGTCCAGCGCCTCGATAACCGCCTTATTGGTAAGCGAAAGCGCTTCCTTTATGGATTTGCCCTTGATAAGCTCGGTTGCCATGGAGGAGGTTGCAACGGCGGCGCCGCAGCCGAAGGTTTTGAACTTAACGTCGGGGATGATGTCGCCCTCTATTTTGAGGTACATTCTCATTATGTCGCCGCATTTTGCGTTGCCAACCTCACCGATGCCGTCGGCATCGGGGATTTCGCCTACGTTGCGGGGATTGGTGAAATGGTCCATTACTTTATCTGAATACATAGTCAGTTTTCCTTTCCGTTATTTTTCTGGAAGGTATCCCACAGAGGCGACATATCGCGCAGTCTCTGTACGATGCCGGGGAGAGTTTCGAGAATATAGTCTACGTCCTCCTCACTGTTGGTATGCGCAAGAGAAAAACGAAGTGAGCCGTGAGCGATCTCATGGGTAAGTCCTATGGAAAGAAGGACATGAGACGGATCGAGCGAGCCGGAGGTGCAGGCGCTTCCGGAGGAAGCGCAGATGCCGTTAATATCCAGCCACAAAAGTAAACTTTCGCCTTCGATGAAGGGAATGGAAACGTTTACGTTGCCGGGCAGGCGGCACGTTCTGTCGCCGTTCAGTCTCGCGTAGGGTATCTTTTCAAGTATGCCGTCTATAAGCTTATCGCGAAGAGCCGTAACCTTCCTTGTGTTCTCCTCCATGTTGGCGCAGGCAAGCTTCAAAGCCTCCGCCATACCAACGATGCCTGCCGGGTTCTCGGTGCCGGCGCGCTTGCCCTTTTCCTGACCGCCGCCGGAAATGAGGTTGGGCAGAACGATGCCCTTACGCATATACATGCCGCCGATGCCCTTGGGGCCGTTGAACTTATGGGCAGAAAAGCTCATTGCGTCAATGCCCATTTCCTTAACGTTGATGGGCACATGTCCGAGCGCCTGTACGGCGTCGGTATGGAATATAACGCCCTTATGCTTATGAGTTATCTCGGCAAGCTCCTTTACGGGCTGAATCGAGCCTATCTCGTTGTTGCCGAACATTACTGTTACCAGAACGGTGTTTTCCTTAATGGCGGCTTCCAGATCCTCGGGCTTTACGATGCCGTTTTCGTATACGGGAAGCAGGGTAACCTCCGCGCCGCTTTCCTCCAAGGAATGAAGTACGGCGTGATGCTCAAATGCGGTGGAAATGATATGGGGCGTTTTGCCGCGTCTTAAACTCTTTACGGCAAGCTCCTTTATTATCCAGTTGTCCGATTCGCTGCCGCCGGCGGTGATGTAAATTTCACCGGGCTCTGCGCCCATGCAGTCGGCAATGTCTTTTCTTGCCTCGTCAACCGCTGCTTTAGCCATCTGTCCTGCCTGATGTACCGAGGACGGGTTGCCGTAAATCTCGGTAAGATAAGGCATCATCTTTTCAAGAACTCTCGGATCAAGCGGCGTGGTTGCCGCATTGTCCGCGTAAACAAAGCGTTTTCCCATGAAAATTCACTTCTTTCAATGTATTGGAATTATTTTAGTTTTTCTATTTCGCCGACAGCCATCCTGTCGCACCGCTCATTTTCGGGATGTCCTGCGTGTCCCTTTACCCAAATGAACGTGACTTTGTGAATGGCGGTAAGCTCTATTATTTTTTGCCATAATTCGGGGTTTTTAACTGCCTTTTTGCCTGCGGTTTTAAACCCGTTGCGTTTCCACGCATCAAGCCAGCCCAAATTTACGGCATCGGTAAGATATTTGCTGTCGGAAGTCAATATAACCTCACAGGGCTCCTTCAAAGCGCAAAGCGCCTCTATTGCCGCGGTAAGCTCCATTCGATTGTTGGTCGTTTCCTTTTCTCCCCCCGAAAGCTCCTTTTCCGTACCGCCGAAGCGCAGTATCGCGCCCCAGCCGCCCGGCCCCGGATTGCCCGAGCAGGCGCCGTCGGTGAATATCTCAACCTTTTTCATCAATAGTATACCACCCAAGTGTAGATTATGCAATAGCGCGCAAAATTATTTTCCCGTAAAAATGCCGCCATTATCCTATTTTGACAACATATTGTATCACATAAAATAAATCAAGTCAAATATATTCTTGTCCGCGAAGCGGACACCCAAGACAAGGGACGGTTCCCTGTCTTGGGTGCTATTACGAAAATAAGGCTTACAGCATAATTTACATTATGTTGCAAGCCCTCATATCACGGTAACTAAATACTACCATAATATGATACTTTTGTAAATAGCCTTTTCGAGTTATCCTGAAATTATTTTTGTCGGAAAATCAAACTATCCAAACCCGTCATTTTATATGGTAAATTGCAACATAATGTAAAGAATGTGGTAGCTCTCAAAAAAAAACAAGGAGAATAAGAAAATGAAAAACACCAAGAAATCACTGCTTGTAAGTGTTCTTTCGCTTATGCTTTGCGTTGCCATGCTGCTCGGCACTACATACGCATGGTTTACCGACAGCGTACAAAGCGGCGTAAACACCATTCAGGCAGGCAATCTGGACGTTGAGCTTTTCCACAAGAGCAAAAACGTTTCCGAGGAAAAGGTTACGGCAACCACCGAGAATCTTTTCACGGACGTTGCAAAGTGGGAGCCCGGCGCTTACGCTTACGAAACCTTTACGGTTAAAAACGTAGGCGACCTTGCACTTAAGTACAAAATGGAACTTAACGTTGCATCCTTCACTTCCTACAACGGCCACAACCTTACCGAGGTTTTAAAGGTTGCCGTTCTTAACAGCGTTCCCGAAAGCCGCGCCGATATTACCGACGGTGTAGCTCTTAAGGATTGGAGCCTTAACGGTGCAGATGTCCTTTATCCTGCAAACGCAGGTGAAGGTAAAGCTTCCGAAAAGACCTTTACCGTTGCTATCTACTGGGAGCCCACCAACCACGATAACGACTTCAACATGAACAATGGCAAGGACGGTACTTTGTCTATCGAATTCGGTGTAAACCTCATTGCCACCCAGTACACCTATGAGGCTGACAGCTTTGACAATCTGTATGATGCATTAGCACAGTACCCTGTAGTTGCCGAAGCAAAAGTTGTAGAGGATCAAATCACCAAGATTACCGCCTATGACGATAACAATAAGATTGCGGCACAGGCAAAGATCCCTGCCAATGCAGTGCTTCCCGAAGATACCGAAAGAATAATGATGACCGTTGACGAGGTGAAAACCCCCGTACAGGTTAATCTTGCAAATGACGAAGAAGCCCTTAACCTCGATGTTAAATTCTTCGCTGTTAAATCCGACGGCACTAAAACACAGATAACCGATTTTGATCAGATAGTAGAGGTTGATTTGTCCGCACAGATTCCGGATGGCAGAGTTCTTGCAAAGGTTTTCCATACACATAACGGAGTACCGGTTGAAATGGAAAAGGTCGAAAGCAAAGCAGCGGTTGCAGACGGAAAATATTATTTTGATGCCGCAACAAAGATGCTTACCATCGGCAGCAAAAAGTTCAGCCCGTTTACCTTTATTGTAAAACTCCCCGAAGTAATTGCCTCTAAAGAAGGCGAACCTTCTATTGGAATGAGCCTTGCCGAATTCCGTAATAGTGTAAATAACGGCAAAAATTATTCGGGTTGGACAGTTACTCAGCAGAAAGATATCGACTTGGAAAATGTAGAGTGGAGTCCTATCGGAACAAAGGATAATCCGTTCTCCGGTGTGTTTAACGGAAACAATAAGACAATCAGCAATCTCACTGTAAATGCAAATAATGGCGCAGAAGGTCTGTTCGGCTATGTAATTGGCGAAGAAAATTCTATTAACATTGGGGGACGTTGGAATCAAGATACGCTTACATACAATACGTTTGAAATAGAAAAAGACCTGACCTGCTCTATTATGAATCTCAAAATATCGAATGCAAGCATAACCACTACTGATAAAAAAGCGACGGGAGTAATCGGCTCCGGCGAATGCGCGTACATCTATAACATCTCTGTTGAAAATTCTGCAATTTCCGGCGCAAAAGGTGTTGGCGGAATTATCGGTAATGTCAATGGTTGCGTTATCAAAAACTGTTCTACCGACAGTAATACTTCCGTTACGGCAAGTGTTTATAATGCAGGTGGTATTGTTGGCGTTAGTCCGAGTGTAGAAAAGAGTTTTTGCACCTCAAAACACGGTTGCGCCATAATTGAGTGTGTAAACAATGCTGATGTTACAATGAATAATACGAGTGAATCGGGTTATATCGGCGGAATAGTCGGGTCGTTCAACGCCATGGGAGGACAGCATAACGCGTTTATTTCCTGTACTAATAATGGAACGATACATATTCCGCAAAAAAGCAAAGGCGTTGGCGGTATTGTCGGAGATGCTTACAATAATGGCGAAGAACAATATTTTGTGAATTGCATAAATAATGGCAGCTTCGATTTTTCCGATTCTTCTTCTTGCGACGGTGTAGGCGGTATTGCACAAAATACAGCGGTTGTCGGCGTCAATTTGATAAATACTGCGAATATCACCGCATGCGCTACTGATGTATCGGGTATTTCTTCCAAAGCTCCAGCTGAATCGGCATTTTATAATTGCTTCAATAACGGTACCCTTAATAACACAAAAACTTCCGGAGCCGCATACGATATCAGTTCTAGATCCGGTGATACGATCGGCATTACGGGAACGTTTGCAACAGTGGCAGAATTGAATGCAAGCGTTAATTCACAGAATACAGATAAAGGAATTCGCCGGAACTTCAAATTGACCAACGTTACTGTAACTAATCAGAGTGATTACAGTTTGATCGTACCTAAAAATGCGGAATCCTTTGTTATCAACGGAAAAGTTGCCGATACGGTAGATTTTGAAGAAGGAGCAATTTGTCCTTCGATCGTTTACGCTAATGGGTATAATTTCCACATAACCAAAAATAATTCGCGCGGTATTACAATTGTAGGCGACAACAATGCCATCACAGTGGACAGCACACTGGCAAGTCTTGGTATCAGCGGCAATTCCAGCGTTACCGTAAATGCCGATCTGTCCGGCAGCTTAAACTTCAGTGGTACGGGCACGACTACCGCGACGATCAACGCGGGTAAGACCGTACACTGTGTAAGATTCCTCGGAACGGGCAATTACACCGTAAACAACTATGGTTTGATCACCAACAATGGTGGCGGCGGACACGTTATCTACACCGAGAGCCCCTGCACAATTACGGTCAACAACCACGGCACTATTCAAAACAGAGTAACGGGACCGACCTATGCGCTGCTGTTCTACGGCGGCTGCGATGCAACGGTCAATCAGTATCCCGGAAGCATAATTGATACACGCGATGAAACCACGCAATATGGATATAAAGCTGACGGCTCCGCGCATAGCGTTGTTGTGAGAAACGTTGACGATAGCGGTAATCCTATTACATAATAAAAAATAATACGACACGCCCCCGAGCAATCGGGGGCGTGTTTTCCGTTGCACAACAAAAAGAAGTACGCTCTCGCGTACTTCTTTTTGTTTTGATTAAAACTCGATCTTCTTTGCGATATAGTCTTTAAGCTCGGCTATGGGGATTCTTACCTGCTCCATGGTGTCTCTGTCTCTTACGGTAACGGTGTTGTAGTTGGGAGAGGCCTCTTCCTCGACCGTTTCGAAATCGACGGTGATGCATAAGGGAGTGCCTATTTCGTCTTCTCTGCGGTAACGCTTGCCTATCGAGCCGGCGTCATCGAAGTCAACCATGAAGTCCTTGGCGAGCATATCGTAAATTTCATTAGCCTTGGGGGAGAGCTTCTTGGAAAGGGGCAGAACGGCGCACTTGAAGGGCGCAAGGAAGGGATGCAGGCGTAAAACTACGCGCTTGTCGTTCTTTGCCTCGTCAACCATTTCCTCATCGTATGCTTCGCACAGGAAGGCGAGAGCAACGCGGTCGGCACCCAAAGAGGGCTCGATAACGAAGGGAACGTAATGCTCGTTGGTGTCGGGGTCGAAGTATTCGAGGGATTTGCCGGAGGCTTCCTGATGACGGCCGAGGTCGTAATTCGTTCTGTCGGCAATGCCCCACAGCTCGCCCCAGCCGAACGGGAACATGAACTCGATATCGGTGGTAGCCTTGGAGTAGAAGGAAAGCTCCTCCTTCTCGTGGTCGCGCAGGCGCATGTTTTCTTCCTTCATGCCGAGCGACAAAAGGAAGTTCTTGCAATAGTCCTTCCAGAAGTAGAACCATTCAAGGTCGGTATCGGGCTTGCAGAAGAATTCACATTCCATCTGCTCAAATTCTCTCGTTCTGAAGGTGAAGTTGCCGGGGGTTATTTCGTTTCTGAACGCTTTACCTATCTGGCAAACGCCGAAGGGAAGCTTTTTGCGGGTGGTGCGCTGGATGGAGGCATAGTTTACGAAAATGCCCTGCGCCGTTTCGGGACGCAGATAAACCTCGCTCTTTGCATCCTCGGTAACGCCGATGAAGGTTTTGAACATAAGGTTGAATTTACGGATGGAGGTGAAGTTCTTGCTGCCGCATTCGGGGCAAACGATGCCGTTTTCCTTGATATATTCCTCCATCTGCTCAAAGGTCATACCCTCTGCGTGGCCGCCCACCTCTTCAATGAGCTTGTCTGCTCTGTGGCGTGCGTGGCAGTCCTTGCAGTCCATGAGCGGATCGGAGAAGCCGCCTACGTGGCCGCTGGTAACCCATGTCTGAGGATTCATTATGATGGCGGCGTCAAGACCTACGTTGTAGTGGCTTTCCTGAACGAATTTCTTCCACCATGCCTTTTTTACGTTGTTCTTGAATTCAACGCCTAAAGGACCGTAATCCCATGAGTTTGCAAGACCGCCGTAAATTTCGCTGCCGGGGTAAACGAAGCCGCGGTTTTTGCACAGAGAGATTATCTGATCCATCGTCTTTTCAGAGTTGTTCATTTTTTTGCTCCTTTATCTGTGTTATATTTATTTGAAACTATATTGATTACGAAAAATAATATAACGCTTACGGCGCCCTGCGTTAAATTGCCCGGCAGGGACGCCAGCGCGCCCGGAACGCCGTACAGTATACCGTCCGCCGCAAAATACAAGGCGGCATTGAGTACGGCGGCAATAAGCGCCGGAACGGCATATCTGACAATATGGCTCTTATTCTTTTTGAAAAGCGCAAAAACAATAAGGCACAGCGGCTTTATTATAAAGGTGAACGGAGCATAGATCGCATAGCCCGAAGCGATATCGGCTATCACCGCGCCTATTGCCGCGGCGGCACAGCCATAACCGAGCGGCAGAAACAGCATCAGCGAAAATACTATCGCATCGCCCGCGTGGGCAAAGCCGTTTGGCAAAGGTATCCTTATAAGCCATACCGCGAGGAATATCACGGCGGCGAATACCGATGCCGTTGTAAGCTTTTTTACGTGGTCCTTCATAGCGTTTTCAAAAGCGGCTCGAAAACGATGCCGTCCTTGGGATCGGCTTTACATTCTGCGGTATATTTGAGCGCATCGGTCAGAAAATCGCCCGACTTTTTGACGGCGGCTTGAAATTCCTCGCCCGAAAGCAGATAGCCGCAAAGCAACGATGCGAACAAATCGCCCGCGCCGCACACGGGAATGTCAATATATTCATGCGAAACCCTGAAAAATTCACCGTCATACCCGAAGCTGAAAAGCGCGCCGTTTATCTTAACGCCGGTTATAACGAAATTTCTTCGCGTTACCTCTTTAAGCGCCGCCGCAATCTCGTTTATATCCTTTTCCGTGGGAGCTTTCGGATAGGCAAGCCCGGTGAGTATGCATGCCTCGGTAAGGTTCGGGGTTATAACGTCCGCCTCGGCGCAAAGCGCCCTCATGCGCTCGCACATATCCTTTGTATAGGTCTTGTATATCACGCCGTCGTCCCCCATAACGGGATCGACGATGATAAGCGAATTTTTATGCTTCTTTAAATAGGAAAGCACCGGCTCGATCTGCTTTACGCTCCCCAGAAATCCGGTATACACCGCGTCGGGAGCAAATCCGAGCTTATCCCAGCTTTTCAAAAGCGCCGGCATACTATCCGTAAGATCAATAAACTCGTAGCTTTTATAGCCGGTATGCGCCGACAGCACCGCCGTTGGCAGCGGACAAGCCTGATGCCCCATGGCGCTTATCACGGGCAATGTTACCGTTAACGAACATCTGCCCATGCCGCTTATATCATTTATCGCGGCAACTCTTCTGCGCTCCACGCTTACGCTTCCTTTCATAGTGATAGATAATATATTATTGTACTATATTTCAGATGTAAAATCAATATCAGATTTCGGTTTTCGGTTTTCGGTTTTCAGTAGGGGCGAACAGAGCTGCCCGGCAAGAGTGAAGAGTGGAGAGTGGAGAGTGGAGTTATAGGTACAGTTTATCTCAACTCTCAACTCTCAACTCTCAACTCTTAACTCCTAACTCGTTTTTTCCGTTAAAAGCTTTTGCAAAAAAAAGAAGTGCCCGGCGGCACTTCTTTGCTTCTTATTCTTCGGTTTTTGCTTCTTCCTGCTGTTCCGGCTGTTCTTCCTTTTTGATTGCTTCCTTCTCCATCTCGCGCTTATACATGATGTAGAAGTAGATGCCGGTTAATATAAGAAGAATAACGCAGAAGACGGCAACAAATATGTCGCTTACACTCAGTTCCTTTTCGGGCATCGGGGCAAAGCCGTCGGTGCTTCTGGAAACGGGAGCGGGAGAAACAACTATCTTTTCTTCTTTTAGTTCGGGATCGGGAATGGCATTGTCAATCTTTTCCTCATCGTCGGGAACTGACTCATCGGGAACGATAGTTACGATCTTTCCGTCGACGGGGGCTTCCATTACCTTTATCTCATCGGCAAGAACGGTAACGGATGCGAGCATGCAAATTGCCAAAACCATAACAACAGCGAGAGCAAGTGTTTTTTTCATTTTTATTTACTTCCTTTTTATATTAGTTTTGTTTATTCATTATCTTTATGTTTTCCGAACCGGATCCAAAAGGCAAGCGCCATGCCGCCGAGCATAACGAGGCAGAAAACGATAACGTAGATATCGCCCTTGTTTATCATGCTGGAAGTCTCCATAGCGGTGTCAACAACCTCTGTGGCCGGAACATAATTGTAAAAATCCACGTAACCTGCGCCGTAAAAGTCGGTCGCGTTTGCCGCTATCCATTCGCGCGGCGCGTAAAATTCGATATAGTCAACATTCTTGAACGCGTTTGACGCAACCTTAAGCGATTTGCTTTCGGAAACTACCGCGGAAAGCTTTATGCAGTCCCTGAATGCGTTTGCGTCAATAAGCTTAACGGAGGAAGAGATCGTAACCTTTTCAAGGTTTACGCAGGAGGCGAATGCCATGGCGCCTATGCCGGTTATGCCTTCTTCGATAACCACTTCACTCATCTTCTTGCCTTCAAACTGATTATTGGGTATTGTATAATCGCTGTCGCTGCCGCCGGAAAAGCCCTTTTCGATATGTACCGTGCCGTCTGCCTCGGTCATCACGTTTATATAGCCGCTGTTTACGGTGCTCGGGCCGATATCATCCGCGCTTACCGGAAGATAAGACAGCATGGAAAGCATTAAAACAACTGCCGTAATGCAGGATAATGTTTTTCTCATTTCACATCGTTCCCCGTAGTGAATTCATATTTTTTTCAGTATATCACAACGCTTATCATTTTACAAGAAAAAAACTTTCGAAAATTATTTTATACCAGGCATATTTAACTTGACATATATATAAGGAAAAATGTATTATAGAGTATAGAATAATAGGTTAACTGTTATGATGGGGGAGATAATATGAATAAAAAAATACGCGCATGGCAGTATGCGCTTATACTGCTCGGTCTTGTATGCGTTATGATATCGCGAAAAATACCCTCCGCCGAAAAATACCTTGTTACGGGCGGACTTGTGGAAATAAGCGCTATCTGCGTATGGCTGGGCATAGACTACTGGAAGATAAACAAAAGATACGTAGGGTGTCTGCTGTTTTTATCGGCGGCGCTCGAGGTATATCTCGCAATTCAGCTATTTATCAGTATATAAGGAGGCAAAACGGTGGCAAAGGAAGCTTTGAATGCCGTACTTGAGGCAGAGGAAAAATCGGCGCAGATAATAAACGATGCGAAAGAAAAAGCCGCCGCCATGTTAGACGAGGCAAAGGCTTACGCAGCGGAGAACGAAAAAACCACTCTCAAAGAAACGGCCGACGAAACCGAAAAGCGCATTGCGCAGGTAAATAAAGAATGCAATGAATTTACCGCACAGGCAGCCGAAACGGGCAAAAACGAGGCCGCCGCTTATGAAAAGGCGGTAATGGAAAAGGCGGACGGCGCCGTTTCCGCCATTATTGAGGCTTTGTTTTAAGGAGGCGTGATATGTCGATAGTAAAGATACAAAGCATCGAGATATGCGGCATAATGACTCAGCGCAAAAAGATACTGGAATATATCCAGCGGAAGGGCATCATGGAAGTAAGCGATGCCGGATGCGATGAGCTTGAAACCGTAGACACCTCGGGCGCTTTGTCTGTTTTCAAAAACAAAAAGAATACGCTTTCGCGCGCTGTGGAAATACTGACGCTTGCACGGCCCGAGCTTAAGGGCGGCTTGCTGTCCTCCTTCAAGGGGCGCACGCCGGTAGGCAAGGACGACTACGATGCGTTTTACAAAAAATTAAACGAAACCTTGAAAACGGCAAACGAAATAATAAATGCCGACAGGGAAATAAGCGAGGAAAAGGCGCTGCGCGTAAAGAACGCGTCATTATCCGGCGCGATAGAACCGTATAAGGATTTTGATTTGTCCATGATAAACGCGCGTACCGATTCTTCCCTCTATGCCGTGGGCGCTTTCCCGCCGAAGACGGCGCTTGAAGATATCCTGGCGCTTTTCGATGAAGACACTCCGGTGCACGCCGAGATATTAAGCAACAATAAAGACCAAACCTGTGCCTTTATATTATATAGGAAGAAGGATAAGGACAAGGTTGAGGATATACTTCGCCAAAACTTCTTTATCGCCCCTCCCTTTATAACCGAAACACCGCCGCTTCAGAAGCTTGAAAGCTTAAAGAGGGAAACGGAAGAGTCGAAAGCCAGAGAGGCAAAGGCGAAAGAGCGCATAGCCCTTTACGCAAAGGATATTGATGAGCTTCGCTTCGCGCTTGACCATTTCACGATGCGTGAGGAGAAATACCGCGTTATATCCTCCCTCGCCGTTACCGACCATGCCTTCTTCATGAAGGGCTATATCCCGCAGAAAAAAGCGCAGGCCTTTAAAGAGGATATAGAAAAGAGGTTTACGGCGGCAGTTGAAATATCGGAGGCGGACGACAACGCGCCGGTGCTCACCGAGAATAACGCACTGGCAGCCCCCGTAGAAACGGTGCTTTCGGCGTACGGCATGCCCGGCAAGGGCGATATAGATCCCACCGGCATAATGTCGATATTCTACTACATCCTCTTCGGACTTATGTTTTCGGATGCCGGATACGGCGCGCTGATGGCGCTTATATGCGGCATAATATGGGTGATCTACCGCCGTTCGGACGCGCCTATAATGAAATCGGTAAAGATGTTTTTCTACTGCGGCGTATCCACCCTTATATGGGGACTTATTTTAGGCAGCTTTTTCGGCGACGCGCTGGAGGTCATATCACAAAACTTCCTCAATACAAGCTGGAAGACGCCCTGCTTATGGTTCGCCCCGATAAAGGACCCGATGAAGATGCTTATCTTCACCATGGTCATAGGTCTTATCCATATGTTTACCGGTCTTGGCATCGCCGCCTACCAGTGCATACGGGACAAGCGCTGGCTTGACCTGTTCGCCGATGTTATCGCATGGCTTATGCTTCTTGTATCGCTCATCTTCATGCTTATGGGCAGCGGCATTTTCGAGGGCATCGCCGGCTGGAAGCTTAATTACAACTCCACGCAGAGCATGATAATAAACATCGCGGCGATCTTAAGCGCGGTATTCATCGTGCTCACGGCAGGCAGGGAATCCAAAAACATCTTAAAGCGCCTTATGAAAGGTCTTTACGGACTGTACGGTGTGACCGGCTGGCTGGGCGACGTTATTTCCTATTCACGTCTTCTGGCACTGGGTCTGGCAACCGGCGTTGTAGGCTCGGTAGTAAACCAGATGGGCGCCATGATAGGAAACCCGATAGCCTTCGCGATAGTTTTCATTATAGGTCATCTTTTGAATTTCCTTATCAACGTACTGGGTGCGTATGTGCATACGAACAGACTGCAGTTCGTTGAGTTTTTCGGCAAGTTCTATTCGGGCGGCGGCAGAGAATTCGCCCCCTTCAATACAAATACAAAATATTATTCCGTTAAGGAGGACAAATAATTATGGCAAACATGGGTTTATTTTTCGCAGTTTTAGGTGCAGCACTCGCAATCATCATGGCAGGTATCGGTTCGGCAATCGGTGTCGGCATGGGCGGCATGGCAGCTTCCGGCGTTGTTTCGGAGGAGCCCGGTCTTTTCGGTAAGGTTCTTATCTTACAGCTTCTGCCCGGCACACAGGGTATTTACGGATTGCTCGTTGCCTTCCTCTGCCTTTCCAATATCGGACTTTTAAGCGGCAGCGTTGAAAGCATTTCTCTTCTCAAGGGCCTGTGCTACTGCGCAGCCTGCCTGCCTATCGCTCTGGGCGGTTTATTCTCCGCTATCCATCAGGGCAAGGCATCCGTTTCGGCAATCTCCCTCGTTGCAAAGCGCCCCGAGCAGTCGGGTAAAGCGCTCATCTTCCCGGCAATGGTTGAAACCTACGCCATCCTTTCTCTGCTTGTTTCCATACTTGCACTCAACGGCGTTGCAGGCGCAAGCTTCTGATTTTTATAAAAGCATCCTGTGAAAGGAGACGGAAAAGTGTCCGGACTTGAGAAACTTACACAAAGCATTCTGGATGAGGCAAAAAATTACGCCGCCGGCATTGTAAGCGATGCCGAAAAGGAATGCGCGCAGATAAAAAAGGACTCCGACGATAGGTGCGCAAGGATAAAGCACACCGCCTCGGAAGAAAACGACAAAAAAGAAGCTCAGCTTAAAGAGGCATCGGTAAGCGCCGCTGCACTCATAAAAAAGCAGGAGCTGCTGCGCACCAAGCGCAAAGTAATAGACAGCGTTACGGATAAGGTAAAACAGCGCCTTTACTCCCTTGACAACGAAAAGTATTTTGAAATCCTGCTTCGCCTTGCAAAGAAAAACGCACACGCTGGCGAGAAGGGACAGATGCTTTTGAACGCCGGGGACAAAACGCGCCTGACCACGGGCTTTGAAAAGGATATTGCCGCTTTGGGCTTATCCCTTTCGGAAAAGGACGCACAGATTAAGGGCGGATTTATCTTAAAGTACGGAGGAATCGAAGAAAACTGCTCGTTCGACGCGGTGCTTGACAGCGCATCCGATACCGTTACCGATATCGTTGCAAACGAGCTTTTCAGGTGATAATATGGCAGATAACGATTACATTTACGCCGTTTCGCGCGTGCGCTACCGCGAAAAGTTCTGCCTTGACAAAGCCTTTTTGTCATCCTTACTTGCGGCAAAGTCTTATGACGAAGCGATAAAAATGCTTGCCGACAAGGGCTATGAGGGCAATGACTCCGATGAAATATGCAAAAACGCCGAAAACGCGCTTGAAGCCTTTATGTCGGAGATAACCGATAAAAAGGACATGGCGGTAATTTTTGCCGAAAGCGATTTCCATAATCTCAAGGCTGCGGTAAGAAGCGCCGTATTCCCCGATGCCGGCGATATGTTTCTGCCTGACGGCGTGTACAGCGCAAAGGAAATCGACCGCGCCGTTAAGGAGGAGCAGTTCGATTCTCTTCCCGAATGTATGCGCGCTCCGGCAAGGGACGCCTTAAAGCGCCTTCGTGAAACGGGCGACGGCCAGCTTTGCGATATCATAATCGACCGCGCAATGGCAGACTATATGCTTTCCTTCAAAGAGGGCTTCTTCGGATATTTCGCCGCGCACACCGCCACCGTTTATGATCTTAAAACGGCGGTAAGAGGCTCGCTTATGAAAAAGAAAAGCGCCTTTTACGATGAGGCGCTCGGCGACACGCCCTTTATCGACAGGAAAAAGCTTAAGGCGGCGGCATTGTCGGGCGAGGTCGGCGAATATATAAAAAATACCGATTACTCAAAATGTGCCGATGCTCTGAAGACCGGCTTTGCATCATTCGAACGCGCCTGTGACGATATCCTTATGGAAAAGATAAGAAGCTATAAGCGCGAATTCTTCGGTATCGAGCCTATCGCCGCATACTATTTAGGCAAGCAAAACGAAATAAAAACCCTGCGCGTTATACTCACGGCGAAAAAGTACGGCGTGGATGATGAGTTTTTGAAAGAAAGGTTGAGGCAGTCCTATGTATAAGATAGCCGTTATGGGCGACAGACAAAGCATACTCGGTTACGGCGCTTTGGGAATGGAAACCTTTTTTGCCTGCACCAAAGAAGAGGCGCAGAAAACGCTGCATTCGCTTGCAAAGAGCGACTACGGCATAATATATATAACCGAAGCGCTTGCCGCGCTTATCCCCGAAGAGATAGAAAAGTACAGCTTTTCACCCCTGCCTGCCGTTATTCTGATCCCCGGCGCGTCCGGAAATACGGGACAGGGACTGAAATCGCTTCACGAGAGCGTAGAAAAGGCTGTCGGCTCGGATATACTGTAATTTAGGAGGATTGGATATGAACGTAGGTACTATTGAAAAGGTCGCAGGCCCGCTTGTCGTTGCAAGGGGACTTGATGATGCCAATATGTTCGACGTTGTAAGAGTAAGCAAACAGCGCCTTATAGGCGAGATAATAGAAATGCACGGTGAGCTTGCTTCCGTGCAGGTATATGAGGAAACGTCCGGCCTCGGCCCCGGCGAGCCGGTGGAATCTACCGGGATACCTCTTTCGGCTGAGCTCGGGCCCGGCCTTATCGGCTCGATATTCGACGGTATCCAGCGTCCGCTTAATTCCATTATGGAGATAAGCGGCAACCTTTTGCAGAGAGGCGTTGAGGTGCCCTCGCTTTCAAGAAGCGCGAAGTGGCACTTTATCCCCACAGCCGCCGCAGGCGACAAGGTACGCCCCGGCGACGTACTGGGTACGGTCAAGGAAACCAAGGTAGTAGTGCATAAAATCATGGTGCCGAACGGTATTTCCGGCACGGTAAAATCAATAACCGAGGGCGATTATACCGTAACCGATATATGCGCGGTAATAGAAACCGAAAAGGGCGATAAGGAAATATCCCTTATGCAGACCTGGCCGGTAAGACGCGGCAGACCGTACAAGACCAAGCTTTCCCCCGATATGCCCCTTATAACCGGTCAGCGCGTTATAGATACCATGTTCCCCCTTGCCAAGGGCGGCACCGCCGCAGTACCGGGCCCGTTCGGCTCGGGCAAAACGGTGGTACAGCATCAGCTGGGCAAATGGGCGGAGGCTGATATAATCGTTTATATAGGCTGCGGCGAACGCGGCAACGAGATGACCGACGTTTTAAACGAATTCCCCGAAATAAAGGACCCCAAGACCGGCTACTCCCTTATGGAAAGAACGGTGCTTATCGCAAATACATCCGATATGCCCGTTGCCGCGCGTGAGGCATCCATTTACACCGGCATCACCATTGCCGAATATTTCAGAGACATGGGCTACTCGGTAGCGCTGATGGGCGACTCGACCTCACGCTGGGCGGAGGCGCTCCGTGAAATGTCAGGCAGACTGGAAGAAATGCCCGGTGAAGAGGGGTATCCGGCATACCTCGGCTCAAGGCTGGCGCAGTTCTATGAACGCGCAGGCAGAGTTATCGTAAACGGCAGCGAGAATAAGGAAGGCTCTTTGTCGGTAATCGGCGCGGTTTCACCTCCCGGCGGCGACATTTCCGAGCCCGTTTCGCAGGCAACGCTGCGTATAGTAAAGGTTTTCTGGGGACTGGATTCACAGCTTGCCTACAAGCGCCACTTCCCGGCTATCAACTGGCTCAATTCCTACTCACTGTATCTTGACGATATGGGCGCATGGTTCAACAAGGCGGTTGACGGCAACTGGATGGAGCGCCGCGGCAGAATGATGGGACTTCTGCAGGACGAAGCAGAGCTTCAGGAAATAGTACAGCTGGTCGGCATGGACGCTCTTTCTCCCTCCGACAGACTTAAGCTTGAAGCGGCAAGATCCATAAGAGAAGACTTTTTACATCAGGATGCTTTCCACGAGATAGATACCTACACTCCCGTAGACAAGCAGTACAAGATGATGGGACTTATCCTTTCATTCTACGATGAGGCAAGGGACGCATTAAACAGAGGCGTTGACATAAACGATATAGTAAACCTCCCCGTAAGAGAAAAGATAGGCAGATACAAATACACCGAAACCGATAAAATAACCGAAGCCTACGACGGCGTTATGAGTGAGATATCGCAGGCATTCCGCAACCTTTCCGGAAAGGAGGAAGACTGATGCCAAAAGAATACAGAACCATCCGCGAGGTCGCAGGACCTCTGATGCTCGTAAAAAACGTAAATGACGTATTTTACAACGAGCTTGGCGAAATAGAGCTTGCCTCCGGTGAGAAGAGAAGATGCAAGGTGCTTGAAATAAACGGCACCGACGCACTCGTTCAGCTTTTCGATAACTCCACCGGCATCAACATGTCCGACAGCAAGGTGCGCTTTTTGGGCAGAACGATGGAGCTGGGCGTTTCCGAGGATATGCTTTCCCGCGTATTTGACGGCATGGGCAGACCGATCGACGGCGGCCCGGAGCTTTTACCGGAAAAGCGCATGGACGTAAACGGGCTCCCCATGAATCCCGCCGCAAGAACCTACCCGAGCGAGTTTATACAGACCGGCGTTTCCGCCATTGACGGACTTAACACCCTTGTAAGAGGGCAGAAGCTTCCCATTTTCTCCGCATCCGGTCTCCCTCATGCACAGCTTGCCGCGCAGATAGCAAGGCAGGCAAAGGTAAGAGGCACGAGCGAGCCCTTCGCCGTTGTATTTGCCGCAATGGGCATAACCTTTGAGGAATCCAACTTCTTCGTTGAGTCGTTCCGCGCCACCGGCGCTCTGGACAGAGCCGTGCTCTTCATGAACCTTGCGAACGACCCTGCCGTTGAACGTATCGCAACACCGCGTATGGCGCTCACCGCCGCAGAATATCTCGCGTTTGAGAAGAATATGCACGTTCTCGTAATAATGACCGATATAACCAACTATGCCGATGCCCTGCGTGAGGTTTCCGCCGCGCGCAAGGAGGTGCCCGGCAGAAGAGGCTACCCCGGCTATATGTATACGGACCTTGCGACTTTATATGAAAGAGCAGGTAGACAGAAGGGCAAGAGCGGCTCGATAACCCTCATACCCATCCTCACCATGCCCGAAGACGACAAAACTCACCCCATCCCCGACCTTACCGGCTACATCACCGAGGGACAGATAATTCTCTCCCGTGAGCTGTACAGAAAGGGCGTTACCCCGCCTATCGACGTATTGCCCTCCCTTTCCCGTCTTAAGGATAAGGGTATAGGACAGGGCAAAACACGTGCCGACCACGCCAACACCATGAACCAGCTCTTTGCCGCTTACGCGAGAGGCAAGGAAGCAAAGGAGCTTATGGTAGTTCTGGGCGAAGCCGCGCTTACCGATATGGATAAGCTGTACGCCAAGTTTGCCGATGCCTTTGAAAAGGAATACGTTTCCCAGGGGTATGAGACCGACCGCAGTATCGAAGACACTCTGGCGCTCGGCTGGAAGCTTCTTTCCATCCTGCCCAGAACAGAGCTTAAGCGTATCAAGGACGAATACCTCGACAAGTATTACGAAGGGTGATTTGAATGGCTGTAAAACAGGTTAATCCCACCCGAATGGAGCTGAGCCGTCTTAAAAAGAAGCTGGCTACCGCGCGCAGAGGGCATAAGCTTTTAAAGGATAAGCGAGATGAGCTTATGCGGCGTTTTCTCGATATGATACGGGAAAACGAGGCTTTGCGCATAGAGGTGGAACGCGGTATAAACGCCGCCAATAAAAACTTCATACTGGCATCCGCCGTTATGTCGCCGCAGGCAACAACGCTGGCGCTGTCCGCGCCGCGGCAGGAGATAAGCGCCGAGGTTGAATACAAAAACGTTATGAGCGTTGATATCCCCGTATTCAGCTGCAAGACGCGCACCGCCGACGAAAGCGATATTTACCCCTACGGTCTCGGCGCGACCTCCGCCGACCTCGACTATGCCGTGACCTCCCTTTCGGAAATTCTGCCAAAGCTTTTAAGGCTTGCCGAAATAGAAAAGGGCTGCCGCCTTCTCTCGGCGGAAATAGAGAAGACGCGCAGACGCGTAAACGCGCTGGAGCACGTTATGATCCCCGATCTGCAGGACTCTATCCGCTTCATCACCATGAAGCTCGACGAAAACGAGCGCAGCACGCAGGTGCGCCTTATGAAGGTCAAGGATATGATGCTCGCCAAAGCCCACAACTACAAATAATAATCGCGCACTTATACTACAAAAACAGCTAATTGAACATTCCAAATAAACCAAAAGACCTAACCTTTTACGGTTAGGTCTTTTTTATCACTCATATATCCGGAAGCTTTTTATGTTTGTAAGATGTCCTTTAATCAAACAGCGGCGATATTACCTTGTCTATTTCGCCGGCTATATAGGGCTTATCCTTATTGCAGAGTATTATGCGTACATTGCCTCCCGATGTGATATCCGTTTCGGCACTGTCCGAAACGGTTACCGTGCAGGGAGAAGAAAGGGCAAACAAATCGGTTTTGCCGTAAACGGCAAACATCACGGTGGCAGGATCCCACGAGTCGCGCCCGGAAAAGTCGGCGCGCTTTATTATTTCGCCGTACCTTTTAAAGGCGAGCGCTTCGGGGGTGGACGGGTGTGAAACTATCGGCGCGCCCGAAATCATGTCAACGCCCGTTTCAAAGGGCAGACAGTAAACGGGCACGGGGGCGTTTTTAAAAAAGTATTTTGCGCTCTCCACGTCCTTCATTATATTGTATTCGGGCACGCACTTTTTTGTTTTCGCGGTGTAAATATCGGTATGGCGGAAGTCGCCGCACATAACGGCGAAATATTCCACCTTGCTTTTAACAAGCTCATACCCCGAAAGAGGCGAATATTCGTCCGGCGCGGAGGCTAAAAGGGCGGCAAGATTGGAAAGGAATCCCGTTGCGGCGATAACGCATTTGTCGCTTTGCGCCAAAAGCTTTCGCATAAGCTTATACGCCCTTTGCGTATTCTCATACTCCGGCGCGTCGGCGCACCGAAAAGCGTCCGCAACAAGGGATGCATAGTAGTTGTCAAGCCCGCCGTCATCGGTAATTTCGCGCATGCCTATCGGCGTATTTTCCATGCCGTGCTCTTTTAAAACGGCATATATACATTTCCCGGCATCCCTATTAAGGGAAGAATAGGTTACCGCCATAAGGCGGCAATCTCCTTTTTTGTGCGCGGCGATAAGCACATCAAGCGCGGTAACGTCATCGCAGTCTCCCCCGATATCCGTATCAAAGATTATATTTTTCAATTTCATTCATTTTTCCTTTCAATGCCTTTCCCTTAGGGGAAGGTTAAAGAGGAAGAACAATGCCCGGCAAAATAAGCTCGCCCGATTCTTCCTCGATATATTCAATATTGTTCATCTCAAGCCTGTTCAATAATGCCCTGTAATAGATATCGCTTGAAAAGCTTTGGAAGAAGTTTATGAAAACCCAGCCGTTTATGGCGCTCATTTCGATAAAGGATGACTCGAAGGTGGAGCCGTCGGTATAGTTGCGCATGGAGGTGATGTACTTCTCAACGCTGCCGAAAGATATTCTGCCTACATAGCTTATGGAGAAGGTAGTATCAACCGAGTCGTAAAGCGCCTTATCCTGCAGCGCCTTTTGCTTTGAGGCTACATCGGGAAGGGCGATAACCTTTTCAAGTCCCTCTTTCAAGCTCTGCGCATAGCAAAGGGCGTTTTCCGGCAGGCTCTGCAAAGAGATCATGCCGCGCGTGCAGGTACACAGCCTTGTGATGTCATAATCGGCGGTGCGCCTGGGATAGCGCAGGCGCAAAGCGTTGCACAGCATGCGGTAGTTATGCTTATTTCCCAAAGCGCCGCGGTAATTAAAGGAAACGGCGCTTATAATGTCCTTGTCGCTGTCGGGATGCACGTCCCTTATGGCCTGCGAGGTAAGCGCCGAGAAAAGGGCGCAGGGGCTGGCATCGTTATCGTGGCTGAAGCGCACAACGTCACTTTCTTTTATGCGGAAGCGGAATATTGTGGGCTTATCGTCAATATCCTTATTAAGCTCGACATACTTGAAATACGGCTTGCCGTTATCCGAATACATCGGCACGGCTTTTGCCATTTTATCTTCGGGAAACGGATTTGTAATCTCATCATCATACAAAGGATCGTCGGCAAGATAGATACCGGTGGGATCGAGCACTTCTCCGGTAACGAAGCAGTAATAATAGTAAAGCACCGATTTCATAAAGGGCACAAAGCCGCATCCGTCGGTAATAACGTGGGTGGTCATGAAATGCACCGTCTTATCCTCGACCGCAAGCGCCACAAGATGTCCGTTTATTCTCTCATCGTTAATGGGGATAAAGTCATGCCCCTCGTATACAACGATGGGCCTGTCGTTCGGCACGACCGCAAGCTCATTATCCTTGCGCACCAAGGTCATTCTGAAATAAGGAAAGCGCTTTACGGCGGTGTTTGCCGCCTTTGTCATAAGGGCGATATCCACCTTTTCGGTAAGTGTTATTTCTATCCTTATCGTGAAAGGCATTTTGTCCGAGCACAGATAAAACATGGGATCGTAAAATTTCTGCGGCATAATATTACTCCGTTCCTGTTTTTTATTTATAATTATACTATATATATGAATATATTACAATAAAAACCGCTCTTCGCTTTACAAAATTTGTATGCGGTGGTATAATTATTCTGTATAGGAATAAGCAAAAAGGGGATATGACCGTGGATATATATCTTTTGTATGCCTATGTAGGTGCGGTATGCGCCATCGTTATCGCGATCGTGCTTAACCGCGTTAAAAGCACCGAGTACAAAGAAACCATAGACAAGAAATTCTGCCGTGCGCTCGCCTTCTTCATCGTCTTCTGCGCGGTGGACGTCGCATGGGGACTTATCGGCTCGTCGATACATTTCGCAACGCCCATACCTTATCTTATTTCCACCTACGGATTCCATTTCATGGCGGCAGGCGCTTCCATTGTGTGCTCTTCCTACGTTATGCATAACCTCAATCTGCCCCAAAAGACGAAAAACGTATTCAAATACGTACGCCTTGGCTTATTCGCATTGCAGATGATACTGCTTATCCAAAACCCGTTCACCGGCCTGTTCTTCACCATTGATGAAAACGCGGTTTATCATTCGGGAATTTTACGCACGGTTGCCTTCTTGCTGCAGTTTTGCCACTATCTGCCCATTATAATATATATTCTTTTCAACCTAAAAAAGGGAAACGGAGACAGAGAAACGGCATATTCCTACACATCCTCGCTTATCTTTTCGGTTATCCCTCTTGTTTTCGGACTTCTGCAGATGTTCTATCCGGACGGCTCGTTCTATTCTCTGGGCTTTCTGGTAACGGCGGTAACCATGTACGCCTTTAATATAACCGAACAGCGCGAGGGCTACCTTGCCGGCTACTACGCAAGGGAGGAAGCCGAGAAATCGCGCGAGCAGATAGAGCAGGCGCTTAAAAAAGCCGAGGCGGCAAATGCGGCAAAAACCGTATTCCTCGCCAATATGTCGCACGATATACGCACCCCGATAAACGGCATAATGGGCATGGTAACGCTTGCCAAAAAGGAAGAGATGTCGAAAGACGCCTCCGAGTACATCCGGAAAATCGACGTTGCCTCGCGCCACCTTCTTTCCCTTGTAAACGACGTGCTGGATATGAGCAGGATAGAAAGCGGCAGGGCGGATATCGTATGCGAGCCTACCGATGTACGCATAATAGTTGATAACTGCACCTCGATCATGCAGGGCCAGCTTGAGGGACGCGACATACGCTTTGAAAAGATATGCGATGATATTACTCATCCGAGAATAATGGCAGATGTGATGCATCTGCGCCGCGTGCTTATAAACATACTGGGCAACGCCTTTAAATTCACGCCCGACGGCGGCAGCGTTATTTTTGAAACGAAGGAAACCGGCTATGAAAACGGAAAGGTTTTCTATCAGTTCACCGTGACCGACACCGGCAAGGGCATGAGCCCCGAATTTTTAAAACATATTTTCGAGGCATTCTCGCAGGAGGATAACGTAAGCCGCGCAAACTATCAGGGCACCGGCCTTGGTATGACCATTTCAAGTCAGCTGATATCTCTGATGGGCGGCACCATTGACGTTGAAAGTAAGCCCGGCAAGGGCAGTAAGTTCACGGTAACGGTTCCCTTTGAGATAGATACAACGGAACAGCTTCCCGCAAAGAAGAAGCCGGCGCAGTATGACATAAGGGACGTAAATATACTGCTCGTTGAGGATAACGAGCTTAATATGGAAATAGCCGCATCCATTCTGGGCGATATGGGCGCAAAGGTCACCGGGGCTGTTGACGGAAAGGACGCCCTCGATAAATTCACCGGGAACGCCGAGGATACCTTTGATGTTATCCTTATGGATATAATGATGCCGCGGCTCAACGGATATGAAGCAACCAGGGCAATACGCAATGCCGGCAAAAAAGACAGCGCAACGATACCCATTATCGCCATGACGGCAAACGCCTTTGCCGAGGATAAGATTCAGGCAATGGAGGCGGGCATGAACTCGCATGTTTCCAAGCCCATTGACTTTAATCTGCTTGTAAACGAAATACTGTCATTTATAAATACCGACCGGAGAAGAAAAAATGGATAACCGTTTAAAGCGAAGCATACTCATAATTGAAGACAACGAGCTTAACCGCGAGATGTTGAAGGCGATACTGGAGACTGACTATTACATAGTAGAGGCAGCGGACGGCGAAGAGGGACTGAAAATACTGAAAAAGCACTACAAGGATTTGTCGCTTGTTCTGCTTGACGTGCAGATGCCCCGCATGAACGGCTACGAATTTCTGGAAAAGTACAGCGCAGACAGCCTTATTTCCGCCGTTCCCGTAATAGTAACCACCGGCAGCAGCATTTCCGACGATGAGGAAAGATGCCTTGCCATGGGCGCATCCGATTTTGTTACGAAGCCCTACAATCCGCGCATAATCCTGCGACGCATCGAGGCAATCATCCGACTTACGGAATCATTGACCACCTTAAAAGAGGTAGAATACGATACCCTTACCGGACTTTATACCCGAAGCGCATTTTATCATTATGCCAAGGAGCGCCTTCGTCATTCTATAAAGGATCAGGATATGGTGCTTATAAACGTTGAGGGCTTCTCCTACATCAACGAGCGCTACGGCGAGGCCATGGGTGATGAGCTGCTTATACATATAGGCAAAAAAATGCGTGAGCTGAATACGCATAATTCCACCTTCTGCCGCTACCATGCCGACAGATTCGCCGTGATATACGACCGTGACGATACCGGCCACAACGAAAACATCACCCGTTTTATATCCTATGTGCATGAGGGCGCGCCTCTTGACGAATTTACTGTAAAGATCTCGGTTTATGAAAAGGTGCCGAGAGATTTGCCCGTAAGCGTGCTTTGCGACAGGCTTGCCATGGCGCTTGACCGCATACGCCACCAGTACAACACCGACGTATGCTACTACACCAAGGAAATGACGGAGGCGTTAAAGCGCAAGCACCGCATTGAGGAAACGATGGAGGATGGCATCACCAACAACGAGTTCAAGATATACTATCAGCCCAAGCACGATGCACAAACCGGCGCGATAGTCGGCGCGGAGGCGCTCGTAAGATGGCAGCATCCCGAATTCGGTCTGCTTCCCCCGATACAGTTCATCCCTCTTTTCGAGGAAAACGGATTCATTTCGCATCTTGATTTCCATATATGGGAAAGGGTTTGCAAAACCATGCGAAGCTGGGCGGATGAGGGCATAACCCCCGTACCCGTTTCGGTAAACGCATCACGCCGCGACTTTCTGGCGGTGGACGATAAAAACAAGATACTTGACGTAATAACAAAATACGGACTTGACAAGAGGAATCTTCATATAGAAATAACCGAATCGCTCGGCATTGAGGACGGTATGATCTCAAGGAAGATAAAGGCTCTGCACGATATGGGAATCACCGTGGAGCTGGACGATTTCGGCGCCGGCCAATCATCGCTCAGCGCACTGAGAAACATACCCATGGACATAGTTAAGCTCGATATGAGCTTTATAAAGGAGCTTGACAAGCAAAAAGAGATAGTGGGCATGATAATTTCCCTTGTGCACGCGCTCGGGCATAAAACCGTTGCCGAGGGCGTTGAAACGGGAAAACAGCTTGATATGCTCAGGGAGCTGGGCTGTGATATGATCCAGGGCTACTACTATTCAAAGCCTTTGCCCGAAGAGGAATTCAAAAAATATCTCAAATACTGGGGAGGCGACTTTAAATGGCCGAAAAAGCTTTTTACGATAGGATAGGCGGAAGCTACGACGAGGCAAAAGCGCGGCTTATGAGCGATGCTTTCATAAAGCGCTTCGTTTTAAAATTCAAGGATGATAAAAGCTTTCCCGATATGTGTGAAGCAATAAAGCGTGAGGACTGGGAGGGCGCATTCCCCTTTGCCCATACTCTTAAGGGCGTTGCGCTTAATCTCTCTTTAAAAAAACTGTCCGGTGCCGCCGTTACGCTTACCGATGCGCTCCGCCCCGAAAACAGAGGCTCGCTCGACAGGGAAAAGATAAACGAATATCTCAAATCGGTCGAAACCGAATACGAGGCGGTTATGAACGCCATGCCGCTTCTGGAGGAATAGCATGAACATTCAGGTGCAGGTCTGCGGACTGATAATAATCCTTTTGCTCATACTTTTTTACAAAACACAGCGCACGCTGCATTTATACCGCGAGCGCATATTCTTCATAGTTCTGCGCTGCGCGCTTATCACGCTGGCTGCCGACATACTTTCGGTGATCGCGATACATTACCGCGCATATATCCCCGAATGGCTGATGCACGCCGCCTGCAAGGCGTATCTTCTCGCGATACTCACCTCCGGCTTTGCCGCTTTGTTCTACGTGCTTGTGGACATTATAAATGAGGACAGACGCAAAAAGCTTCTGCGCCTTACGGCGCTGCTTCTCGCCGTTGAATATATCGCGATAATCCTCGCGCCGATATCCGTTTTCGAAGAGGGGCGCGTGGTATACTCCGAGGGGCTTGCGGTAGTTATAACCTACGTATTCGATATCGCCTACATAGTGGCAACGCTTATTATCGCCATATTAAACCTTTCCAAATCGAATCCGCGCCGTTCATGGGCGGTCATCGCCTGGATGAGCTGCTGGATAGTCGCCGCCGCGATACAGTATTTCAATAACGAGCTTTTGCTCGTAGGCTTTTCGGGCGCAATCGGCATGGTTATCCTTTACGTTATGCTCGAATCACCCGAGGCGAACCTTGATAAGCAGTTCAACTGCTTCAACTCCTACGCCTTTGACGTTTACTGCCGCGACATGAAGGACCATAAAAAGCCCTTTTCACTTCTCGAAATAGACCTTGTAAACAAAAATATCCCCGACACCGTTCCTTTCCACGCGATAAAGACGCCGATAAAGGTGGTTTCCATGATATCGCAGGTCAGCGGCGTTAAGGTTTTCAAGAATGTGGACTATTCGATATACGTCGTAAGCGAAAGCCCGTCGCGCCTGCGCGAGGTGTACGGCGTATGCCGCGACTATATCGAGCCGCACGGTATTTTGAAGCAGATAGAATTCATGCTTTTAAAGGACAATGAGGCATATAAAAACAGCATTGACCTTGCCGAGCTTTTGAGATACTGCGGCCATTTATGCGCCGAGCGCACCGGCGAGCTTATCGAGGTAACCGACGGCATGATAGCAAGCTTCCGCGAAGAGGGAAACATCGCCGAGGAAATAAAGAACGCCCTTGAGGAGGACAGAGTTGAGGTATTTTTACAGCCGATATACTCCTTCTCATCCAAGAGCTTTGAAACGGCGGAGGCGCTTGTTCGCATCCGCGACAGGGCAGGGCAGATGGTAAGTCCCGGGCTGTTCATCCCCGTTGCCGAAAAGCGCGGACTTATCGTTGAGTTGGGCGAGCGCATCTTCGAAAAGGTTTGCGCGTTTATATCCAAAGAAGGACTTACCGACTACGGCGTGCGCTATATCGAGGTAAATCTCTCGGTAGTACAGTGCGAAAAGCGCGAGCTTGCCGACCAGCTCACCGAAACCATGCGCCGCCACGGCATAAGCCCCAACCAGGTAAACTTTGAAATAACCGAAACCGGCTCGATAAAAACAAAGATACCCCTTCTGGAAAACATGAATAAGCTCACACTAAAGGGAACAACCTTCTCTCTGGACGATTTCGGCAAGGGCGAATCCAACCTCATCTACCTTATAGATATGCCCGTTTCGATACTGAAGATGGACTGCGATCTTACCAAGTCCTACTACACCAGCAAAAAGGCACAGCACGTTATCCACAGCGTTATCGACCTTGCCCATTCTTTAGGGCTTAAGGTAGTTGCCGAGGGAATCGAAACCGAAGAGGAGCTTTCGATAATCCAAAACACCGGCGTTGACTTCATTCAGGGCTTCTACTTCTCGCGCCCCATGTCCATGCCCGAATACCTCGAATTCATAAAAACGCATAATTCCCTGTCCGCCGCGC
>JAZRWQ010000013.1:0-6539 GCA_045599805.1 Eubacteriales bacterium
ACTGTCTGCCGATTGGTGATAAAATACAGTTATAATAAATGCGGAGGTAACCATAATGGCATATTTTAACGTCAAAAACTATACCAAAGAAGAGCTTATCAGAAGAGTAAACAATATGAAAAACATAGCCGAGGTACGCCCTCAGACAAGAACGGCAGGCAAGGCATCCGGCATCAAAATGCTGGACGTTACCTGCGGTCAGCTCGCATACTCCGTTATGGAGGGCAGATGCCTTGACATCGTAAACGTAAAGTATAAGGGCATGCCCTATAACTTTTTATCCAAGGTTGGTCCCGTTCATCCCTCGCAGGCCGATCATAAGGGCAAAAACTTTTTGCGCGCTATCACCGGCGGTATGCTTTACACCTGCGGATTCTCCAACGTAGGCAGCCATTACCCCAATGAAGAGGAAGGCGAAAGCCGCTTCCACGGCAGACTTCGCTTTGTTCCCGCCGATAACGTAAGCGTATTCGAAAAGTGGGAGGGAGACGACTACATCGTAGGCGTAGGCGGCGAGATGAGAGACTGCGGTCTGTTCTTCGAAAACTGCGTGCTCAGAAGAGAAATTACCTCCAAGCTCGGCGAAAAGAAGATAGTTATCAAGGATGAAATAGAAAATGAAAGCGTTTACACCGCACCGTTCATGATGATGTATCATGTAAACGTGGGCTTCCCCGTGCTCAGCAAGGATGCCAGGGTTTACGTTGCTTCCAAAAACGCCCGCCCCATGACTCCGGCAACCGAGGAATTAAAGGACGAATGGCCCAACGTTACCGAGCCCGTTGACAATCAGATTGAAAACGTATATTCCCACGACCTTTATCATGACGAGGAAGGCTTCTGCCACTCCGCCGTATTCAACCATGAAAACAAGATGGGCGTATGGGTTAAATCCCGTTATGCCGTAATGCCCAAGCTTATTGAATGGCGCTCCATGGGCAGTGCGGATTACTGCGTAGGCATCATGCCCGCAAACAACAACGCCTGCGGCAGACAGCTTGAAATAGACGAAAACACCCTGCGCTACATCGGCCCGTTCGAGAAGGTATCCAACGGCATCGAAATAACCTTTATGGACTGCGAAGAGGACTTTGAGGAGTTTAAGAAACATTTCGATAAATGCACTCTGTAAGGGATGTAAAAGGCGCAGACCGAAAAAATCAAAAAAAATACGGCTGTGGAATATCTCCACAGCCGATTTTTTATTTTTCTTCTTTATCTTCGTCTTTCTTTTCGTCCTGCTCCTTTTTATCCTTTTCGGTAAGGGAAAGGAATACGGCGCCCAGACCGATTGCAACAATGCCGATTACGATCCAGTCATAGGAATTTTCCGTGCCTGCTACCGTTTGCATAAGTCCTACGGCGCAGAAAACAGCCGCTGCAACAAAACAGAGTACGGTTGCAATTGCATTTTTATTCATTGTATTGTCCTCCGTCATTTTTTTACAGTATATCAGTAATCTTAAAAAAAAGCAATACGCGAAAGATAAAATTTTGCGTTTCTTTGTTTATTGACGGTAATTTTCTTTTGTGTTATAATAATAAAGTAAAAGAATAAAAACGCTGTGTACCCCTTGCGGGGAGCCGCGCGTGAGCGCGGAGATAAGGAAATCGCGGTGCAAGTCCGCGGCAACAGCCATTACCGTAACTCATTTATGTCAAGTCGGAATGCTTATCACACGGTGCATGTAAAAGTCTCTTGGGCAAATCGGGAGAGACGTATGCGGATATGCCGGAATACCCTTATATGTCTGTGCCCGTTGGAGGGCACTTTTATTTTTGTCCTTTTGCGAACACACATAAAGAAAGGATAAAAACATGAAAAAAACATTATCACTCATTCTGGCATTATGCATGCTCATTCCGCTTGCCGCCTGCGGCAAAACCGATACTTCCGCCCTGTGGGACGGCGCCGCATATACGCAGGACGCCCTTGTGGGCAGCGGAAACAAGACGGTGCAGCTCGAGGTAAAGGCGGGCGACAAATCGGTTACGGTTACGGTAAAGACCGACCGCGAAATGCTCGGCGACGCCCTTCTGGATAACGACCTCGTTTCGGCGGAAAACGGTCAGTACGGCATGTATATCAAATCGGTGATAGGCATAAATGCCGACTATGATGCCGACGGCGCATACTGGGCGCTGACAAAGGACGGAGAATATTTAATGACCGGCGCCGACGCAGCCCCCGTTGAAAACGGAGAACATTATGAATTCACCTACACAAAGTAAAAAGCGCTTTCTGACGGTGCGCGAAATGATTCTTTTTGCCATCTTCGGCGCCGTTATGTATTGCTCAAAACTTATGACGGACGCGCTGCCCAATATCCACCTTATCGGAATGTTTATCATGACCTTCACGATCGTTTACCGTAAAAAGGCGCTTGTGCCCATTTACGTTTTTGTGATGCTTGCGGGCCTCTTTTCCGGCTTTTCGGTCTGGTGGTTGCCCTATACTTATATATGGACCGTCCTGTGGGGCATAACCATGCTTCTGCCGCGCAGTCTGCCGCGCAAGGCGCAGTATATCGTCTACCCCCTTGTCTGCGCTCTCCACGGCCTCGCCTACGGCGCGCTCTACGCGCCGGTGCAGGCGCTCGCGTATCATATGGGGTTCAAAGCCATGCTCGCCTGGGTCGCCGCCGGCTTCACATTCGATATGCTCCATGCCGCCGGCAACCTCGCCCTCGGCTTGCTCGTGCCGACACTCTGCGCGCTTCTTTTGAAGCTGGAAAATAAACGTATATAAAACAAAGTATAAAAGCCGCCTCAACCGAGGCGGCATTATTTATCGGATATATTCAAGTAATTCACGAATCAGCGGAAGTCAAAAAGTTTTTCCGGTTCAACATTCAAGGCATCACATATGTCAAAAACAACGTCAAGCGAAACAGCACAGCAGGCGGTTTCTATCCTGCTCATATGTGTTCGGCTCACATTTATCATTTCGGCAAGTTTTGCCTGCGATATTCCCTTTTGCTTTCTGTAAAAACAGATATTAAGGCCGAGCGCCCTGAACTTGTCGTATTGTCTTTCGGTCATATCATCACCCTTTTTTATTTTATCCCGATATGATGAAAAATACGACAACATGATATGATATAATTGTAACTTGACAAGCTACAAAAGTTATGTTATCCTTTGCTTAAGGTATTCTGAAAAATACAAAACGGAGGAATTGGTATGGATAACGAAAATATGCAGAGTACAATGGAATCGACACCTGTTGAGGCGGAAAGCAAACTTGAAACAAATAGTGAAAGTGAATTGGAATCGCGCGCCGCTAAAAAGCCGGGACTTTTTGCGCCGGAAAGGATAAAGAAAACCGTAATACTGTTCGGCGCCTTGCTTGTTGTTATTGTTGCCGCTATAATAACAATAACTCTTTGTGCCTTTAGCCCCGGTAATGTTGCCGAAAGAGCGGCAAAAGCATGGTTTTTGGAAGATAAACGTGCATATGGGAATACTTTGGCTTATTCCTTAAAGGACGATGAAATTGGATTATTTATGGAACTCGAAGACATAAAGGATAAAAAAGTCGGTAAAGACAGATTTTACGAATATTATAGTGATAAGTACGATGAAGATATACTGTCATGGAGAGATTATTGTAAAGTAGTTACATCGCGAAAGAAAGAATACTATGAAATTATATATGGAGAATATAAACTGACCGTAAATGCAAAAAAATCAAAGGATGTAAGGGTGAAAAAATTCAAATCGGAGAGAGAATGGAGTTTCAATGACATATTTGAGCACACCGGTTTTGATATCGATAACTACAAAAAAATGAAGTGTGTAACTGTCAGACTTGTAGTGGACGGTGAAGAAGAAAAGGAAAGAGAATCTTTAGATGTGTATTTAGTACGAAAAGGTTTGATATGGAAAGCAGTAAGTGTTGATCCTCATTTTTGATGGATATTAATTTTTCTGCCGGCTGACTCGCCGCGACAAACATAGTTTCTCGGCTTAATTTTGCCGACACTTTCATCGCTTCTTTTGAAGCTGGAACAAAGGTATCAAAACAAGTGAACTGATAGTAATTAGTATCAGTTAGTATCAGTTAATATTAGTTTGTATAAGTATAAATCATTCGCGGTACCGTTAATCCGCGGACGCGCCTATCGAATCCACATCTCCCGCCACGAAAAAACGAGGCGAATCCCAATGGGGATTGGTCAAAAATTTTAGGGAGGATTCGCCCGACTGCGGTCGGGCCCGGGCACGGATCTGACAGTCCACCGGACTGTCATTCAACGCCGTGCCCTTCGAATCCATCATCGACGACAAAAAAGCAGACACCCTATTGGGTGTCTGCTTTTTTGGTGGGAGATGATGGATTCGAACCATCGAAGTCACTGACAACAGATTTACAGTCTGCCCCCTTTGGCCGCTCGGGAAATCTCCCATATGGAGCTGGTGAACGGAATCGAACCATCAACCTGCTGATTACAAATCAGCTGCTCTGCCGATTGAGCTACACCAGCATTTTTACGATTCGAACCTTCTTGTTCCAAACGCAAGAATTATTATAGCAAACGGGAATGTATTTGTCAACCTAAAAAATAAAAAAAAATTGTGAGTGCGGCTATCGGGCGGTGAGGTGTCAAATATGCTTGTTATTCTTACTTTTTTACCGAACTTTTGCTCTCTTTATGGTTGCATTTACCGGTAAACTGTGCTACAATACATTATATATAATGCTATGATAGCGTTATTGTCTGCACCAAAGGAAAACAGTTCCCTGAAACCAACTGGAAAGGAAGATGATAACATGGGTGAGAGCAAGAAAAATTCAGCATCCAAGATAGTTATAATCGTGCTGTCGGTTTGCCTTGCCATATGTATTGCCGCTTTATGCTATGTGCTTTTAAACGGCAAAAAGCCGATTTACACGGCCGACGTTAAGGATAACGTTATTGCTTCCGAAAAAACCGCCATGAAGGGCATGAGCGTTTTCAGAGCCGCACCGGTTATGGACGTTACCTATTCAAAGGTAAGAGATGTCGAGTTAGAGCTTTCAAAAAAGCATCCCGAGATTAATGTTGCCTTCTGCGCCGACAATATGTTTCCGGGCGACGTCGAATCAAGGCAGTTCAATGTAAAGGTAAGCTACAAGGGCAAGGTTATCGTTAGATATCAGGCAGATGTGCGCCCGGGCTATGAAAAGCTTGCCGAGGTTTTGAAATGCCGCATAAGCATAGACGGTGAGCTTGTGTATGACGGACTTATGAGTGATATGATGGAATCCCTTGATGTTCCCCTTACAAGCACATCGAAGGCAACGGATACCTTAACTTACGATATCACGGCATATCTCGAAACAAGCGTTGACAATCCCTATCAGGACAAAACTCTTATAGCCGATTTCAAATGGTGGGTTGAAGAGCTGGGTGGATTTGGTCCCGTAAATCCGGATAACCCGGAAAATCCCGAAAATCCCGAAAATCCCGAAAATCCCGAAAACCCGGAAAATCCCGGAAATCCGGAAGGTCCGGAAAACCCCGTATTTACGGGTGATTCCGTAAAGGTAGTATTGCTGTGTACAGCAGGCACTTTGGCTGCCGCAGGCATTGTGGTACTTCTCATTGTGCGCCGCAAGGGGGATAAGAATGACAAATAAGGACAAGAAAAGCAGCGTAGGCAGAAAGCTTACCGCAAGCATGGTAACCATCTTTTTGCTTATACTTTGTTTATGCATAACCTCCGCGGCTCTTGTATGGGCTACCGTTTCGGTTGAGGAAAACCTGTTTCATACCGGTATCATCAAGATAAATCTTAATGACGGAAAGCCCATCATTGAAGAGAACGAATTTCTTTTCGAGCCGGGCATGACGGTTAAGAAAGACTTTTTCATTAAAAACGAAGGCACATGGGACGTTTATTACCGTATTTATTTCAATGAAATAGAGGGCGGTCTTGCCGATGTGCTGGAAATCACCATTAAGGACGGGGATACCGTTTTGTACTCCGGCCTTATGAGAGAGCTGGAAAAAGATAAGGTAACGACGGTTGATAAACCGCTTAAGGTGGATGAAAAGCTTACGCTTACGGTATTCTTCCACTATCCGGAGTCTGCCGGCAATGATACGCAGAATCAAAACGTAAGATTCACCATCAGTGCAGATGCAGTTCAGACCAAGAACAATCCAAATATGGATTTTGAATAACCAAGGAGAATTATATGAGCAAGTCAAGTTCCGTTTGGAATATCGTTAAAAAGGTATTCACCTGGATTTTAGTTGTGGTTGCGGTCGTTATTATGATATTTACCATAATTTCGGTAACCACCTTTGACCGCAACGACAGAAATATATTCGGGCTCAAAGCCTTTATCGTTCTGTCCGACTCCATGAGCGCGACCGACTTTGATGCAGGCGACGTTGTAGTGGTAAACAGCAAGGTTGACCCCACTACATTAAAGCCCGGCGATATTATTTCCTACACCTCGCAGAACCCCGAAAACTTCGGCGAAACCGTAACGCATATGATTCGTTCAAGTGCGCTTAGTCCCGAAGGCGATCCCGGATTCATCACCT
>JAZRWQ010000014.1:0-4881 GCA_045599805.1 Eubacteriales bacterium
CACAACATCTTACGATCCCGATGTTGCCATCCCCACCCACATCCTGCCGCAGGACTCTCCGCCGGCAAACTGAATAGAATTAACAAAAAGCAGGGAAATTTCCCTGCTTTTTGCTTTGTAAAGTATTTATTCTGTTCTCAGTGCCACGACGGGATCCTTCTTGGCGGCGAGTCCCGAGGGGATAAGGCCGGCTATCAATGTTAACAGCATGCTTATTATGATAAGCACGACAGAGCCGTAAACGGGAAGCTTTGCAACGTTCTGAATGGATGTGTAGTGGTATATTATCGCGTTTATCGGGATGTTCAAAAGCAGCGTTATGCCAATGCCCATGATGCCGGAGATAAAGCCTACAATAATAGTCTCGGCGTTGAATACGCGCGAGATATCCTTTTTGGATGCGCCCATGCTTCTCAGTATGCCTATCTCCTTTGTGCGTTCCAAAACCGAAATATAGGTTATAATACCTATCATTATCGAGGAAACAACGAGGGATATCGCAACGAAGGCTATAAGCACGTAGCTTACCGTATTTACAATGGTTGTTACCGACTTTAAGAAGGTGCCTATCATATCGGTGTAGCTTATGGCGTCGGCGTCCCTGCCGTCATCTATCTGCGCCTGATTGTAGTCGTCGATAATGGCCTGTATCTCTTCCTTGGAATTGAAGTCGATGGGGTAGAGATAAATGGCCGTCGGATGGTCAAGGTCGGATATGCCCAAAAGGTCGATATTTCCGTCGTAGGTCGCCTGACTTACCATGGAGGCGGCGTAGGTTTTGACAAGCTCTTCGCGCTCCTTATCCGAGAGGGAGGCAATATACATCTGCTGGTCGGGCGACAGGGTGGATATATCAAAGGAGATGTCCTCGGCATCTTCCGAGTCGGCAAAGGGCTTGCCGGTGAATACGTCGGTCTCGGTATCCTTAAGCTGTGCCTTTACTATATCAAGCTCGTTGGTTTTGTTTACAACATATTCGGAAAGGGAGTGCAGATAGCCCACCGTACCCGAAACGGCGGTGGAAACGCTCTGCTCGGAGGGACGCATGATGCCTACTACCTTTAAGGTAACGCCCTTGTCTATAAGCTCGCGCATATAGTCCTCGTCCTCGCGCATATCGGTGTAAACACCGTCCTCCTCCTTATAATAGTCGCCTGCAAGCACAAGCTTATAGGTCATGCTCGTAAGCTCGTCGTAGGTGAATTCTCTTACCGTGGTATCAAGCTCTTTCCCGTCGGCGATATCCTGCATAAGGTCGGGTATCTCGTCAGGATCGCTCAGTCCTATCGAGTAAAGCACCGAGTCGTCTATCTCGTTGCGGCTGTTTACGAACAAAACTATTTCGTCAAAGCTTTCCGGCCATCTGCCGGCAAGCACGTCATACTGGCTTGAAAGCAGCTCCTTGTTATCTATAAGCTCCTGCCATGACGAGCCCATGCCTCCCGAATAGCTGCCCGAAACGGCGGCAAGACCGCCGGACATTCCCATCGCCTCATACATATTAAAGGGCTGTACCCTTTGTATCTTCGTCGTGTCGGAATTGTATATCTGCATATTGGTATCGAAAACGTACTGTACCGCCGTGGTGTATTTCTTTATATCTGTCTTGCCGCTTTCGATAAAGTCCATGAATTTGGAGAGGTTGTTTTCATTTGTATTGGTGTTCATAAGGTTCATGAGCTTGCTCATGCGGCTCGATGTATAAACCCTGTCAAGCACCTTTTCTTCCTTGCCCTCTTCGCGCTCCTCCGACATCATGTCGAGTATGGAGGAAAAGTCGGTCGCTTCCGCTTCGAGCTGTATCGGGTAGGATGAAAGCGTATCCTGCTCCACTCGGTCGATATAATTCTGGAATCCGCTTGATAATGAAAGAATAAGCGCAATGCCTATTATGCCTATGCTTCCGGCGAATGAGGTAAGTATCGTGCGCGTTTTCTTGGTCATAAGGTTGTTGAGCGAGAGGGAAAGGGCGGTGAAGAAATTCATCGAGGTCTTTCTGCGCTTTTTTTTGCCCTGCGGAAATGCCTTTGCCTCCTCTTTAAGCTCCTCATCTGTGCAGGGGTTGGAGTCGGAAACGATAAGCCCGTCAACAAGCCGTATTATTCTCGTGGAATATTCATTCGCAAGGTCGGGGTTGTGGGTTACCATTATAACGAGTCTGTCCTTGGCGATATCCTTAAGTATCTCCATTATCTGTATGCTCGTTTCGCTGTCAAGCGCACCGGTAGGCTCGTCGGCAAGCAGTATTTCGGGGCGGTTGACAAGGGCACGCGCAATGGCAACTCTCTGCATCTGACCGCCCGACATCTGGTTTGGCTTTTTGTGCAGATGGTCTTTAAGTCCCACCTTTTCGAGTGCTTCTATGGCGCGCTCTCTGCGTTCCTTTAAGGATATGCCCGAAATGGTGAGCGCCAGTTCAACGTTTGCCAGCACCGACTGATGTGCTATAAGATTATAGCTCTGGAAAACGAAGCCTATCGAATGGTTTCTGTAATAGTCCCAGTCTCTGTCCGAATAGCCCTTGGTGGAAAATCCCTTTATGATAAGGTCACCCTCGGTGTAGCGGTCAAGCCCGCCTATAATGTTAAGCAGGGTGGTTTTGCCGCAGCCCGAATGGCCCAGAACCGAAACGAACTCGTTTTTACGGAAAGCAACATCTATGCCCTTTAATGCCCGTACCGTATAGGGCGCTTTGCCGTAATCTTTAATTATGCCTTTAAGCTCTAACATATCATGATTTGCCTTTCAATAGTATTATTACCATATTATAGTATACCCGAAAAATAAAGTAAAGGATTTAAATGTAAACTATTTTTTACCGCACCGAAATCTCGTTTTCATGCGAAACTCATCTTGATTTTATTATTATACTGTGATACAATACATTTGAAAATCCGCAAATATGCCGCATATATCCTTTTTATGAAAAATCGTGGAAAATCCGCAGTAAACGCGGAGGTTTTGAAATCATCATAAAAAGGCGCACTGTTTGATTTTACAAAGAAATACATATTCGGGAAAGGAAAAATCATTATGAAAAAAAGATTCTTAGCATTATTTTTGGCGATTTTGATGTTGCTGACGCTCATGCCGATGTCGGTATTTGCGGAATCACCTGCGCCTGCTAATACCGGGGCGGAGGTGTACAGACCTTACGATCTCACCTTAACAACGGACAGCATCATCTTCAAGGAAGATGTTAATGTTTCTGATTCTGTTACCCGTTGGGATATGTTTGTTTTGGCGGGAAACAGCGGCGAGACTGCACCGATCAGAGTTGATATCAATGAAATCGATGCTGAGCGCTTCAAACTCTATGATGGATACTGTATCAAAGCAAACGGCGGCTCTGAAGTCCCCAACTTCCCGGGCGCTACATTTAAAAAACTTGACGATGATACGTTTGAAATCACAATCATCCCGTCAAAGATCAAAGCCGTAAAATTTCTCGACGAGGACAATCCCTACATCTGGCTGGTAGTCACTCCCTGCGAAACGAGCAATCGTCTTGACCAGACAAAAGGCACCTCCGGACATTATGACGTGTATAATTCGACCGTCTGTCTCGGAAAGTTCGGCTCTATGGAAAATTTTAGGAACGTAAAAACACTCGTCTCCTACGCCATCACCAACGAAGCGCCGGAAAGCCAAAAGGCTACCAACAACGGATATGTTTACGTTCAGGAAACAGCCGAAGCGGGCGCCAAGGTCACTATCGACTTTTATCCGAACGAGGGATATGAGCTTAATACCCTCGCCGTTAAATATCAAGGCACCAACGCATCCCAAGACGACAGTTCGGAACCGGTGTTTAATTCGCCGATATTCAGGCAGATCGGCGGCACTCTTCCAACGGATGCGAGGATCGTTGCGGGCGAGCGGTTAGATATCGGTACAGGTTCTTCCCTTATGCGTGTAGATACTGCCGAAATCAGTACCGTTGAATTGGCAACGGGCACACCTGGCAGCTATTCTTTCACCATGCCCGCATATCCGGTCACCGTTGTGGCTGAATTCAAGCTGAGCGATCCGCAATGGACGGAATGGGTGCCGTTCGGCATCGGAACGGGAGAATGGAATTTCTGCGTTCTTTCCGGACAGTCCGGTTTCTATGATGTCGAGGTTCGTGAGGAAACAAATAATTCCAACCTCAGGCAGATCAAAGTCAATTCCTGGGGCAAGGATACACTGGCGACGAACTACCCCGGCATTGATCTCATTCTCGAATGGGATACCGATACAAACATTGTCACCATTCCGATGCAGGACACGGGTCTCGTTGAGGTTAAAACCGGTCAAGAGGTGATGATCACGGATTACAGCAGCCTTACGTTATCAACATTAAATCAGTCTTATTATGATGCAAGTAAAAATACTTTTTTCCTCACTCCTGTTTATCTCATAGGTGCGAATGGCTATTGTAATGATGAGACGCTGGTGATAAAAGCAACCTCGGAAAATCTGCAATACGATTCGGAAGAAAATCCTTTCTTCGCAACATTCACGACCGATGACACCGAGATCGTCTATGACCATGATGAAGATGAATGGGTGGCTTTGGTCCATGCTACCGATTCCGATCTTCATACGGCGGCTCTCTGTGTCTACCTTCCGAATGGCTATACCGAAATCCCCGCCGGTACTTATCCAATCGACAAAGCGATGGCGGAACGCACCGTACAGGCTTCCACGGGCATCGTAAACGGCAGTCAGGTCACATATTCCTTTGCCGGAAACAGAAACAGCCAAGGTTATATTACCACACCGATCTGGTTTATGGTAAGCGGCACGGTCGAAGTTTCCTATGAGGGTAATGTTATGACGATGGACATAGATGCTGTAAACTCTTACGGCAAAGACATTGATATCACCATCGAAAAG
>JAZRWQ010000015.1:0-6834 GCA_045599805.1 Eubacteriales bacterium
CATCGACATAAAAAAGCAGAGGCCACAAAAGTGTCCTCTACGTTTTGGTGCCGGTGGCGGGGGTCGAACCCGCACGGTGTCGCCACCGCGGGATTTTGAGTCCCGTACGTCTGCCAATTCCATCACACCGGCGAATACTCACTAATTATAATCTAAATGAGGATAAAAAGCAAGTAAAAATCAATTTATTTTTTTAAGGTTGGCGTAGCCTGCCATAATCTTTTTGATTCCCGCCTTGAACTGTATTTCAAGCAAATCATCGCTGCCCATGTCTTTTACCGAAAGAATACGTCCCTCGCCGAAAATTCTGTGAAAAACTATTTCTCCTGCGACAAAATTCTGCTTGGTTATCTTTTTCTTTTCTGACTCGCTTTGCTCTTTGCTTGCTGTTTTAAGGTTAAATGACGGCACAAATTCAAATATGGATTCGTCTGTGCTCTCTTTGTCGGAAACGCCCTTTTCCTCAATAAGCTCTTTGGGTATTTCTCCTATGAATCTTGATATCTGCGGATAGGTCGTAGTTCCGTAAATGGTTCTTCTTTTGGCGTGAAGCAGGGTAAGCTCCTTCTTTGCTCTTGTTATGCCTACGTAACACAGCCTTCGTTCTTCCTCGATTCCGCCGGGCTCTTCAAGCGACATGGAGGAGGGGAATAATCCTTCCTCCGCGCCGGGAATAAATACATAATCAAACTCCAGGCCCTTTGCGCTGTGCAGCGTCATAAGTGAAACTACGTCGTCTCCGGCCTCGTAGCTGTCTATATCCGATACCAATGATATCTTTTCAAGGAATCCGAACAGGGAAGGCTCCTCTTCTTCTTCAATGTAGTTGATAACGGCGGTGTTAAGCTCGCTGATATTTTCCAATCGTTCCTTGCCCGACTCGTCATCCGCGAGCGCCAATTCGTATCCTGACTTCACAAGTATTTCATCTATCAAAAGATTTAACGGATTGTCGTCAAGAAATGCGGCTAATCCCATTATCATATTGTAAAAGCTTATTAGCTTGTCTGCCGCTCTTCTCAGCTCTGTAAAGCTATTCGCCTTGCCGCATATTGCAAGCATGCTCTCGCCTGTTTCCTCGGCGATTCGTTCAAGATTTTTAAGCGATGTCTCGCCGATGCCGCGTTTAGGCTCATTTATTATCCTTTTCAGCCTCAGATTATCCTTCGGATTGAGTATAAGACACATGTACGAGAGGATATCTTTAACTTCCTTGCGGTCATAGAAGCTTAATCCGCCTATAACCTTTGCCGGTATCTTTTTAAGACGCATAGCATTTTCTATCGCACGGCTCTGTGCGTTGGTGCGATAGAGTACGGCAAACTGTTTGTAGCTTAAGCCTTTTTCATAAACGCTTTCGGCAATAGCCGATGCGATGTATCCTGCCTCGTGGCTTTCATCGTAGGCGTTGAAAAGAGTGATCTTTTCGCCGCTGCCGTTGTCCGTCCATAAGGTTTTGCTTTTTCTTCCGAGATTATTTTTAATAACTCCGTTTGCTGCATTAAGTATATTCTGTGTAGAGCGGTAGTTGCGTTCAAGCTTTATTACGGTAACGTTTCTGAACTGCTTTTCAAATGAGAGGATATTTTCTATCGTTGCTCCGCGGAATTTATAAATGCTCTGGTCGTCATCACCTACAACGGTAAGATTGCCGTCGGGCTTTCGCAAAAGGGAAACGAGCTTATACTGAATAGAGTTCGTGTCCTGATATTCGTCCACAAGCACATGCGAAAATCTTTCCGACCAATGCGCTCTTACCTCGGGAAACTCTTCCAGTATCTTTACGGTAACGAGAATGATATCGTCAAAATCCAAAGCGTCCGCCGCTTTAAGGCGCGCGATATACATGGCATACAAGTTGGATATATTCACCATCCTCGGATTAAAAGCCATTTCCTGTTTTAATTCCTTGGGAGAAAGGCCGCTGTTTTTGGCGTTGCTGATTATGGATAATACCGAGCGTGGGTTATAAACCTTTTCATCAAGATTAAGACGTGAAATACATTCTTTGATAATGCGCTTTGAATCGTCGGTGTCGTATATCGTAAAATACCTGTTGTAACCCACGTGTTCGATTTCCTGACGCAGTATCCTTACGCAGGCGGAATGAAATGTTGCCGCCCAGATATCGAGCGCAGAGGGGCCTATGCTGTTTTCAAGACGCTCTTTAAGCTCGCCTGCGGCTTTGTTGGTAAATGTGATGGCAAGTATGCTCCATGGCGCTATGCGGTTATGCGCAAGCAGCTTTACGGCAGTCTCTCCGATTTTCTCATCTTTGCTTTCAAGGTAGTAGTTTAAAAGCATGATGTCGTTTTCCGAAATGAAATCTGGAACGAAATCGCTGTCGTATATATTGCCGTATTTTATAAGATAGGCTATCTTGCTTACCAGCACGGTAGTCTTTCCGCTGCCGGCGCCTGCAAGTATCAGTAAAGGCCCGTCCGGTGCAAAAACGGCTTTTTTCTGCTGCGCATTAAGATAAGAATACTCTTTTTCAAGTATTCTGTCACGCAGAGTTTTATATTGTTCTCTTATAGTGTTTTCCATATCTTCTCCGTAATTGAGTTATAAATAAAGTATAGTATAATTTGCTTATTTTTTCAACTCATTTGACAATAAAAAGCCCTCATAGTATAATAAAAAGACAAAATAGGGAATAGGTGCAATATAATGAAAAAAACACGTATCATTATCCCCATGGGCGATCCTGCCGGCGTGGGCGCAGAAATAATCGTAAAGGCATTATGTGATAAACGCGTAGACAAATTGACCGAGTGTGTTGTCATCGGCGACAAAAAAATAATTGAAATGGCTATCACAATCACGGGCGTAAAGCTGTCCGTGAATATTATAGATAACCCTGCCGACGGCGATTTTAAGCCGGGCATACTCAATCTTATCGATTTGGATAATATTGATATTTCCCGTTTTGAATACGGCAGGATAAACGCCATGTGCGGACAAGCCGCCTATGAGTATATTGCGGAAAGCATCCGTCTTGTAATGAACGGGCTCGGCGATGCCGTTGCCACCACTCCGGTAAACAAGGAGTCGCTTCGTGCCGCCGGCATAGAATATATCGGACATACCGAAATATTCGGCGCCCTTACCGGCACTGAAGATCCTCTTACCATGTTTGAAACCAACGGCCTGCGCGTATTCTTCCTTACGCGCCATAAATCGCTCCGTGATATGCTTTCCGATATAACCAAGGAAAATATAAAGGAATGTGTGAAACGCTGTTTTAAGGCGTTAAATAAGCTCGGAGTAACCGAGGGCACCATGGCTGTTGCCGGACTTAATCCGCATTGCGGTGAGCACGGACTTTTCGGCTACGAAGAGGTAAACGAAATTATCCCTGCGGTTGAGGAATTGAAGGAAGAGGGATACCCCGTGGAAGGCCCGATAGGCGCCGACTCCGTATTCCATCAGGCGGCGCAGGGAAAATACAACAGTGTTCTTTCCTTGTATCATGACCAGGGGCATATCGCTACGAAAACGCTCGATTTTGACCGTACAATTTCCATCACAAACGGCATGCCGATACTTCGCACATCGGTTGACCACGGCACAGCATATGACATTGCCGGGAAAGGCATGGTAAGCGAGGTAAGTATGATTGAAGCGATACTTATAGCAACAAAGTATGCGTCTTCATTCGTTCAATAATTTTACTTAAAAAGACAAATATTACTTGACAAATCAGCTTATGGTTGCTATACTATTTAAGCTGATTAAATGATTCATTAGCTCAGTTGGCAGAGCATTTGACTTTTAATCAAAGGGTCCGGGGTTCGAATCCCCGATGAGTCACCAAACAAAAACCGCGCGAAATCGTAAAAAATGCGAATTTGCGCGGTTTTGTTTTAGCGTTATATGTCGGTATATTCTATATATTACATCATATGTTGATGTAAAAAATGGTGTAATTGATGTAAAAATGATGTAGTAATCAGATGGCGTTAAGTGTCCGATCTATCTGCTTGACGGCGTCGATAACTCTCTTTTCGGTCATGTGAGAATAAATATTTCTTGTTGTTGTTATATCTTTATGCCCGATAAATTCTTTAACATCGAATTCGTCCATGTCTCGGAGGATCAGGGAAGCGTAAGCGTGCCGGAGCTGATGGGCAGTTATGCTGCAGCCGGAGAGCTTCTGCCATGTGCTCCAGATCCAAATATATTTTTTATGTGTAAGATAAGTTCCGTTTTGCTCAAAAAGATACTTTTGCCCTTTGAAACGTTCCTTTATTTCTTTGGATAGTTTACTCGGGAGAGGGACAAGGCGCGTTCCTGCCTCGGTTTTGGGCGTGGATAAATATGCGGTGTTGCCTTCATACGTTATAGATTTATTTACAACAAGGTATCTGTCGTGGATATCGGTCATTTCGAGCGCCAGCGCTTCGCCCTTCCTTAATCCGGTGCAGAATATAAAATAGGGCAGGAAGCCGTTCTCGTCGTTTTTGAACTCAAGTACTTTTTTTATGTCCTCTTCCGTTGGCATTTCCCGGCGCTTCTGCGGAAGACCTTTCGGAATCTTAACGGATGCGCACATATTGAATTCAACATATCCTTGAATTACGGCATAATCTAATATCATGTTCATTACTACTTTTTGCATGGTAACAATTTTTTTGCTGTAACCCATTGCGGCAACCTTATTGATAAGCGTCTGAATATCTTTCGGGGTAATTTCTCGCACAAATTTCCCTTCGAAGAATTCTGTTGCTCGTCTGGTTGGTATAGTGTAGCAGTGCAGTGTGCTCGGCTTCAGCTCGTCAAAATGCTTGTCGGCCCATTCATCCGCTACACTCTGAAAGGTTGGACCTCGCCTATCGGCTTCTTGATAGGCGAGGATTTTTTTATTTATTTCGCTTACGGATTTCCCGTAAAAGTATTTCCGCTTACCGTTTATGGTTACGGACTTCTGCATTAGTCCGTCAGATCGTCTCTTCATATCAGTACCTCTTACATAATATTTCCTCGTCAGTAACCAAAATTATTAAACATACGATATTCGTTATCGGTGATTGCGATGTGATGACATAAATAACAGCATATATAAGCGTTGCACTGTTCATTGTGCTCAAACGGGCAATGAAATCTTAATTCCTTATTGTTGGTATAAGGGAGACCATTGAAGTCGTATTTGACTGTGTCATAAGGAGTATAGTAATAATCAGCTCTGTCGATAGATTCTTTTTTGTGTTTTGCAAAACATTCATCCGCCTGGTTTATTTCTGCATCGGTTATAAAGTACGGTATAAAAATTGATACTGCCGGGAAGAAAACAAATTGCGCGATTAGCATCAGTATTCCTTTTATTACCCCGGTATATCGCCTGTAGTGTAAAGCGACAGCATGATTACAATTATTGGCATAATAAAATTGATTTGTCTTTTTTACAAAAGAATCATGGCTCAATTTATAAATAAAGGTATAGATGAAATTTAATATCATATATACCGCGTAAATGCTTAACAGGTACCAAATATCTTTTATTCCGTCTACTAAGCAAATTGCGAATGATATTATTGCAAAAATCCCATGAAACACTATAAATAATATTGTTCTCATTTCCCGATTCAATTTGTTATTCATATTATTTTTCTCCTTAAAACTTAGCTCTTAACTCAACAACTCTGCCGAAGATCCTAACCGGCAAGGATTGAATTTCATCTTGAGAATAAAACATCGTCTCGAAAGAGGGATTAAGAGGAATGAGTATGATGCCTTCGGGCGCATTTTTTATTTTTTTAACGGTGGCTTCGTCCCCATTAACCATTACCACTGCGATTTGACCGTTCTCTATGTCCTCCTGCAGGCGAACGATGACAACATCACCGTCCGACATTTTGGGCTCCATGCTTGAGCCTTTTATTTTTAATGCAACGTATTCGCCGGAAGCGGCGAGTTCATCGGAGATCTCTTCATAATCGAGTATGTTTTCAACAGTCTGTACCGGGGTTCCTGCTTGAACCTTGCCGAGCACCGGGATCCAGTTATTTGACTTAGGAAGTTCTATTGTTTTTTTATTGCTCTCACAAATAAGATAATCTATTGTAACCTTGAAATAATCTGCAATCATTCTGAGGGAGGCAATATCCGGTTCAAACATACCGTTTTCCCAATTTGATAATGTCCCTTGTGAAATATTCATTTTTTTAGCAAATTGACACTGATTTAACCCGGCATTTTGCCGCAATTCCCTTAACCGATTTAACATAATAACATTTTTTTCTTTTTCATGGGCTAACTCTTTGCCATTCACCGGGATCCGATTTACGGATGATGGCTGCACAATATATTTTTCATGACCGAGTAAGTAATCTATTGTAACCTCAAAATAATCGGCAAGTTTTGACACTGTGTCGAAGTCTGGCTCGCTTTGACCTTTCTCGTATCTTACATAAGATGTTCGGTTTACACCTATTTGTTCGGCAACGTCCTTTTGTAAGACGTTCTTTTTTAATCTTAATTCTTTTAATCTATTCATTTAGTTTACCTCATTATTTTCCTCCTTAAAATTTTGCTCGAAGTTCAACAACCCTGCCGAAGATCCGCACCGGTAAGGCTGAAATATCATCATTGCTGTAAAATATCGGTTCGAAAGCAGAGTTAAGAGGAATTAACATGAGCCCTTCTGGGCTTTTTTTAATTTTTTTAACGGTGGCTTCATCACCGTTTACCATAACGACAGCGATCTGCCCGCTGTCTATATCCTCCTGCAGGCGAACGATGACAACATCACCGTCCGACATTTTGGGCTCCATGCTGGAGCCTTTTATTTTTAGGGCAACGTATTCGCCGGAGGCGGCGAGCTCATCGGAGATC
>JAZRWQ010000016.1:0-12762 GCA_045599805.1 Eubacteriales bacterium
CGCACCGCACTCCCCGAGGGAAAGGCGAAAATGATATAGCCTTAAAAGCATCGCACCGCACTCCCCGAGGGATAGGAAAAAAAGAATCAGGAATGTCGTTTTGAACCCGAAGCTGTATGCGATACTGCGAGAGGTTCAAAACGGCATTAGTAAAACGAATACAATAAAAAGAAACTCGGCATTTGCCGAGTTTCTACTTCTTTATTCAGATTTCATCAAAGCTGCAAAACCATAATAAAGGTTAAAGCCTTAATTTTATTGTTACTTTCGTTTTACGTCCTGAACTTTTTTTACATCCCTGTAATTTCTATCATGTCGGCGAGTTTGTCAAGCCAGTCGCCCTCAAACAGCTCGATAACGCCTTCGTCGCATGCGGCAGAAAGCTTAACGTCTATGGGCATCTGCGCATAGTTTGCGATCTCAAATTCTGCGGCGGTCTCTTTTACCTTTGACTGGCCGAATATTTCAAGCTTCTTGCCGCAGTCGGGGCATACAGCGTAGCTCATATTTTCCACAAGCCCAATAACGGGAATGTTCATCATGCTTGCCATGTTGAATGCCTTGGCAACGATCATGGAAACCAATTCCTGCGGCGAGGTTACGATAATAACGCCGTCAAGAGGGATGGACTGGAAAACGGTGAGGGGAACATCGCCCGTTCCGGGAGGCATATCAACGAACATGTAGTCAATGTCGCCCCAGTTGGTGTCGGTCCAGAACTGCTTTACAACGCCTGCGATAACGGGACCTCTCCAGATGACCGGCAGGGTTTCCTCTTCAAGCAGCAGGTTTAAGGATACTACCTTGATGCCGGTTTTGGTTTCAACGGGGTTGATAACCTCTTCATTCTCCTGCGCAGTGCATCTTAAATTATTGATGCCGAAGCATTTGGGGATTGAAGGCCCCGTAACGTCGGCGTCCATAATGGCGGTCTTATAGCCCTTGCGGTTCATTAAAACGGCGAGCAGGGAGGTTACCATGGATTTGCCTACGCCGCCCTTGCCGGAAACAACGCCGATAACCTTTTTTATTTTACTGCCCTCGTGGGGCTGTTCAATGAAGCTTTGCTGTCTGTCCTTGCAATCGGAGGAGCAGGTGGAGCAATCATGTGTACATTCGCTCATGTGGATATCTCCTTTTATGTTAAATATATTTTAGTATTAAGTACCTTATTTGTATATTATACATTGTAAAATTATTTTTTTCAATAGGCGGATATATTGAAAAGAATATAAAACTAATGTATAATTACATTATAACCCATGTTAAGGAGAAAAAATATGATATTTTTAAAGATACTTATAACCGTCATCGTTATCGCAGGCGTAGGTGTGCTTGCTGTCTTCCAGCTACGCAGAGTGCAGGAGGTTGCCATCCTTCCCGGCGGAATGACCTTTTTCAGCTCCAAAACAAAAATGTATGTTTCCGGCATTTTAAGCGTTTTGACCTTTATCGCCTCGATAGTTGCCATATGGCTGTGGATAGGCTATCTTATCTTCACCTTTGTCGGCGTGACACTTATTCTTATGGAGCTTGCCATTTCCTGCTACTGCGCATTAAGCGATAAGGTGCTGTTCGTTATGCAGCATATGCCGCTTAAGGAGATACGCTCGATAAGCACAAAGGATAAAGGCAAGGGTTATCAGGTTGAATTTGACTTTAACGGCGTTATCTTCAAGCATAATTTCAATATCGAGGGCTATGAATATATAAAGGCTGCCAAGCGCAACCGCAAGGCTCTTTCCGAGGGCAAATAAGGAGCGTATTATGACAAAGCTTTATCTTGTGCTTCCCTGCTATAACGAGGAGGCCGTACTACCCGAAACATCGGCACGCTTAAAAGAAAAAATGAGCGCTCTGATATCATCCGGCAGAATATCGGAGGATAGCCGCGTTGTTCTGGTAAACGACGGCTCAAAGGATAAAACGTGGGATATCATTTCGTCCTTGCACGGTAAGGATAAACTCTTTTCCGGCATAAAGCTGTCGCGTAACCGCGGCCATCAGAACGCTCTGCTTGCCGGGCTTATGACGGTCAAGGATATGGCGGACGCCGTTATATCCATGGATGCCGATCTGCAGGACGATATCAACGCCATCGACGGTATGCTTACCGAATTCGAAAACGGCAGTGATATCGTTTACGGCGTGCGCTCCGAAAGAAAAACTGACACCGCCTTTAAGCGCATGACCGCCCACGGTTTCTATAAGCTTATGAGCGTTATGGGCGCCGAGGTGGTTTTCGATCATGCCGATTACCGTCTTATGTCATCCAGGGCTCTTAATGCGCTCTCCGAATTCAAAGAGGTAAATCTCTTCCTTCGCGGCATGGTGCCCATGGTCGGGTTTAAAAGCAGCAAGGTTTACTACGAGCGCGGCGAACGCTTTGCCGGCGAAAGCAAATACCCCCTTAAAAAGATGCTGTCCTTTGCCTTTGAGGGCATAACCTCCCTTTCCGTAAAGCCCATTGAAATCATAATTCGTCTCGGTATACTTAATGCGGTCATAGGCTTCGGCGTGTTGATTTACGCATTCATCCGCGCTCTCATGGGCGCAGATAACGCCGCTGTTTCCGCAGTTGCCGGCTCTTTATGGTTCCTTGGCGGCGGCATAATGCTTTCTCTGGGCGTTGTGGGCAAATACGTCGGGAAGATATATATGGAAACAAAGGCGCGCCCGCGCTTTATCATCGAAAGCTTTATTCATGAGGATATGTGATGAAAAATTTTCTGAAAAAGTTTTTTTCAAATCAGGCTGTGCGTTTCCTTATGGTCGGAGCGATAAATACCCTTGTTGGCACCGGAATAATGTTCCTGCTGCTCAATCTGACTGAAACCCCCTACTGGATATGCGTTGCCGCAAACTATATAACGGGCGGTATAGTGAGTTATTTCCTGAATAAGTATTTCACCTTCCGCAATAATGAAAAGAGCTTTAAACAGGTTGTGCTGTTTGTTGCCGTAATGGTTGTATGTGTTGTGCTTGCCCACGGTATCGCGAAGCCCCTTGTGTTTAAACTGCTTGCCGGTAAATCCGAATCCCTGCAGAAAAATATTTCCGCACTTGCCGGCACTGTCCTGTATACCATACTTAATTTCATCGGTCAGAAATTCATCGCTTTCAAAAAGAAATAAAAATAAAAAACACTCGGACTTTACTAAGGTCCGAGTATTTTTTATGCTTCGAGCATCCCTTTCAAAATGCCCAGTATCTTTTTCTCTTTTCGGGAAACCTGCACCTGCGTAAGGTTCATTACAGATGCCGTTTCCTTTTGAGTGAGCCCGTGAAAGTAGCGCAGGCGGATAAGTCTGCCGTCAGCCTTATTTAGACGTTCTACGGCATGTCTCACGGCAAGGGTGTCTGTATCCATTGCCAGGTCGCAAAAGCCGATATCGGCGGCATTTTCGTCGTCTATCGACGCAGGGTACCTGGCGCTGTCAAGCGACTGCGCAATATCCTCGGCGCTCAGCCCCGAAAGGCGCGCAAGCTCCGAAACCGTGGGGCTTTCTCCCGTTTTCTTTTCGCAGTCGGATATGATACGGGATAAAAGCATATAGTTTTCCTTTATCGAGCGGGAAACCTTGACCGGACCGTTGTCGCGGATGTATCTTTTCATTTCTCCCAAAATCACCGGAACGGCATAGGTGGAAAAGGCGCAGCCGAAGGAGGCATCGAAATTTCTTATTGCCTTTATAAGTCCTATACTGCCCGCGCCCACAAGCTCTTCATATTCGATCGTGCTTTTTGAAAGCCTGCGCGCAAGGCTGTATACAAGCGGCAGATGCAAAGAGGCATCTATGATATCGCTCATTTGCGTCTCAGCTTTCGGCGGATTACGACCTTTGTGCCCTTGTTGGGGATAGAGTATACCTTTAACGAATCGGAAAAGCTTTCCATAATGGTAAAGCCCATGCCGGCGCGTTCGCCGGTGGTGCAGCTTGTGTATAACGGACGGCGCGCACGCGCGATATCTTCGATTCCGCAGCCCTTGTCGCGCACCGTTATCGTAACCGTCTCCTTTGCATCCCACGATGCGCTTATGTAAACCGTGCCTATGCAGTCGCGGTAGCCGTGCACTATGGCGTTGGTAACCGCCTCACTCACCACCGTTTTGATTTCGGAAAGCTCGTCCAGTGCCGGGTCAAGCTGCATTAAAAATCCGGCAACGGCAACTCTGGCAAATCCCTCGTTGGAGGAACGGCTTAAGAAGCTCAAATTCATTTTGTTTTTCATTTTTTGACCACCTCTTTCACAAGACCTAATACGCCGCCCAGGGACAGCACCTTTCTTACCTGCGGTGTAAGCCCGTGAAGCACCGTCTGCGCGCCGAGCGAACGCGCAAGCTTATAGCGCCCGATGACGGCGGCAATGCCCGAGCTGTCGCAGAAGGGCACCTTGCTTAAATCCAGAAGCAAAAGCTTGGGGCGGTATTCGATTATAAGCGGATCGGTCTTCAGCTTTATATCCATCAGGTTGTGGTGATCCATTTCGCCCGAAAGGGAGATTATAAGCACGTCCCCTTCATATCTGCTTATTACGTCCATTCTTTTTCACCTCGGTAAAATAATATACCACCTATGCTAAAAAATATGTCGATATGCGTAACAGAAATTAAATTTTTATAAAGCTTTTCGTGAAAGGTTGATAAAAAACCGAAAGTGTCTTATAATATAATCAGGAGAAATAATAAAGGAGATTTGATATGGATAAACAGTCGGAATACGCAAAGCTTGTAGTCGAAGTAGGACTTAATATACAAAAGGGGCAGCGCCTTATAATATCCTGCCCGGTTTCCTGCGCATATTTTGCGCGCAAATGCGCCGATGCCGCTTATGATGCCGGCTGCTGCGAGGTAGTCATGAACTGGCATGACGATTACCTCACAAGGCAGAAATATCTGAAGGCCGACAGCGCGGTTTTTGACAGCGTACCCAAATGGCGCTCGGAATTTTATAACGGCTATGCAAAGGAGGGCGCGGCATATCTTGCGATATCGGCAAGTGATCCCGAAAATATGCTGGGCGTTGATCCCGACAGGATAATGCGCTCGGAAATGGCATCGGGCAAGGCGCTTGAGATATTCCGCCGTCAGCAGATGATAAGCGGATTCCAGTGGTGCATCGTTGCCATACCCATCGAAAGCTGGGCAAAAAAGGTGTTCCCCGAAAAGGAGAACGCGACCGATTTATTATGGGAGGCAATTTATAAAACCATGCGCATTGACGGCAGCGGCAATGCCGTTGAAAACTGGAGAGCGCATCTTAATAAGCTTGAGGAGCGCAAAAATAAGCTCAATTCGTTGAATCTTCGCAAACTGCACTATGAAAACAGCCTGGGCACCGATTTGTATATCGAGCTTTCCGAAAAGCACAGATGGGAGTCGGGCGCCGATAAATCACAAAAGGGCGTAAACTTCGTTGCCAATATGCCCACCGAGGAAATATTTACCGCGCCCTTGAAATACGGCATCAACGGCATAGTTTACGCTGCCTTGCCCCTTATAAAGGACGGCAATGTTATCGAGAACTTTTACATGAAGGTAAAGGACGGCAAAATAACCGAGGTGCACGCGCAAAAGGGCGAGGATATACTTAAAAACTCGATAAGTGTGGACGAGGGCGCAAGCTATTTCGGCGAGGTCGCTTTGGTGCCCTATGACAGCCCGATATCCAATATGAAGATACTTTTCTACGATACCCTGTTTGATGAAAACGCTTCCTGCCATCTTGCCTTCGGCGAGGGCTATCCCTCCTGCATCGAGGGCGGCAGCGAAATGACCAAGGAAGAGCTTATCGCAAACGGCGTGAACGATTCCATTGCCCATTGCGACTTTATGGTGGGAACGAAGGATTTGAATATAACCGGCACCGATAAAGACGGAAAGGACATACCCATATTCAGAAACGGCAACTTTGTATTCTGATTGAAAGGAGCTTACGTATGGAAGACGTTAATGAACTGTCGATAGATAGTTTACTTGATATCGATCACCCCGAAAGATACCTTGAGCGTGCGCGTCCCTTTTCGGAGCTTATGATGGAGTATGAATGTGCCATGCTTGAGGTGAAAACCAAGCTGGAGGTACTCAACGCCGAGATGGCTCTGCGCAATTCGCGAAACCCGTTTGAGTCAATAAAAAGCCGACTTAAAAAGCCTGCCAGCATAATAGAAAAATTAAAAAGATGCGGCTATCCCGTATCATTGAAGAGCATTGAGGAAAATTTAAGCGATATCGCCGGCTTAAGGGTTATCTGCTCGTTCCCCGACGATATATATTCCCTTGCCGAAAGCCTGTGCGCGCAGGACGATTTAAGGCTGATACTCAAAAAGGACTACATAAAAAATCCCAAAGCAAACGGCTACCGCAGCCTGCATTTGGTGCTTGACGTGCCCATATTCCTTCTGAATCAGAAGAAGTACCGCAGAGTTGAGGTGCAGTTCCGCACGATAGCCATGGATTTCTGGGCGAGCCTTGAACACAAGGTGCGCTATAAAAAGGACGTGGAAAACACCGAAAGCTTAAACAGAGAGCTTCGGGAATGCGCCGACATGATAGCGCTTGCCGACGAACGTATGATGAACATACGAAACAAGCTTGAAAATGAAAAATACTCGGATAATTGATATCCGAGTATTTTTCAGAGTGTCGAAAAACTCGGTCTACCGGCAATGGAAAAGAAAAACACCAAAACAGAACACCAAACGAAAATTTGCAATAAAAAGGAATGACGGGCGTTTCGCCCGTCATTATTGCCTTTTTCCGTTCTTTTCCTCTACCGTACCTCTGTACGCCTACGAAGAAAAGAACGAAAAATATCCCGTCGTTTTGTCGACCTTAATCAGCCTGTCGACTTTATCGACAGGCTGAAATACTCGGATAATTGATATCCGAGTATTTTTTTACGCATCAATATTCAGCAACCAAATTTCTATTGAGATTCAGGGCTTTAACTTTATGCAGTCGGTGTTTTGGCTGCGCTTTGCAGTCCGTATTTTTCTATGGCGTCCTCGCGCATCTTGTATTTAAGTATCTTGCCGGCGGCGTTCATCGGAAAGGCATCCACAAAGTCGATGTATTTGGGTACCTTGTGCTTTGCCATATTAGCCATAACGTATGCCTTCATCTCGTCCTCGGTCATGCTTTCGCCGTCCTTCAAAACGATGCTCGCCATTATCTCCTCGCCGTAGGATTCGTCCGGCAGACCTATGACCTGCACGTCCTTTACCTTGGGGTGGGTGTAGATGAATTCCTCTATCTCCTTGGGATAGATGTTTTCGCCGCCGCGGATAATCATATCCTTAAGTCTGCCGGTAATGCGGTAGTTGCCATCAACGGTGCGGCAGGCAAGGTCGCCCGTGTGCAGCCAGCCCTTTTCGTCAATGGCGGCGGCGGTGGCTTTGGGCATTTTGTAATACCCCTTCATTATGTTGTAGCCGCGCGCAACGAATTCGCCGGTAACGTTGTCGGGCAGATCCTTGCCGGTTTCGGGATCGACTATTTTGCATTCTATCTCGGGCAAAGGATGACCTACCGTTGTAACCCTTACCTCCAGCGGATCGTCCGCCGAGCTCATGGTGCAGCCGGGGGATGATTCGGTCTGCCCGTAAACTATCGTTATTTCGGGCATGTGCATCTTGGTAACAACGTCCTGCATAACGCTTATCGGGCAGGGGCTTCCTGCCATTATGCCGGTACGCATATACGAAAAGTCGGTCTTATTAAAGTCTGCGTGCTCCAGCATGGCGATAAACATCGTGGGCACGCCGTGGAAGCAGGTTATTTTTTCGCGGTTTATGCAGTCAAGAGAGGTTCTGGGTGAAAAGTAGGGCATCGGCAGAATGGTCGCGCCGTGCGTCATCGACGCCGTCATGGCAAGCACCATGCCGAAGCAATGGAACATCGGCACGTGTATCATCATGCGGTCGGCGGTGGATAAATCCATTCTGTCGCCTATGCATTTGCCGTTGTTTACTATATTGTGGTGGGTAAGCATAACGCCTTTCGGAAAGCCCGTTGTGCCGCAGGTGTACTGCATATTGCATACGTCGTGGCTGTCAACGCTCTCGGCAAGACGTCTTACCGTTTCGATAGGCACTCTGTCGTATCTGTCCCATGCTTCATCCCAGGTCATGCAGCCCGGCAGGGAAAACCCTACGGTTATTATGTTGCGCAAGAAGGGCAGACGCTTGCAGTGCAGAGGCTGTCCGACGCGGTTCGAATTCATTTCGGGGCAAAGCTCGCTCATTATCGCGCCGTAGTTCGAGTCGCGGTAGCCGTCCACCATTATCAGCGTGTGGGTGTCCGACTGCTTTAACAGATACTCGGCTTCGTGTATCTTGTAGGCGGTGTTCATCGTAACGAGCACGGCGCCTATCTTGGTTACCGCCCAGAAAGCGATATACCACTGCGGGATATTGGTAGCCCATACGGCAACATGGCTGCCGTGCTTTACGCCCATCGAGATAAGGCAGCGGGCAAATCTGTCAACATCCTCGCGGAATTCGCGGTAGGTGCGTGTGTAGTCAAGGGTGGTGTATTTTATGGCGTACTGGTCGGGGAAATTCTCCGCCATATCGTCAAGCACTCCGGAAAAGGTCTTGTCGATAAGCGCCTCTTTTTTGTAGATGAATACGCCGTTATCGGCCTTATTGCGGTAATATTCGCGCTTTGCGCGGCGTGTGCTTTCAAACTTGTGCATAACGCTCGCAAAGTGGGCGAGTATAACGTCAAGACTGTCCACCTCGGGCAGCCATTGCGGCTCCCATTCAAGGGAAATGAAGCCGGCATAGTTTACCGAGCGCAGTGCCGTCATCATATCCTCAAGCGGCAGCTTGCCTTCGCCCAAAAGACAGTAGCCGTTATCATCGCTGTCCTTTATATGAACGTGGCGCACATAAGCGCCCAGATTTTTTATCGTCTGCTCCGGCTCTTCTCCTGATATGAACATGGTGTTATGCATATCCCAGAGGGATGCAAGATTATCCGAGGCGAACATATTAAGCACGTCGCGCAGTTTTAAGGTGTCCGAATAAACGCCTGCCGTTTCCAAAAGCAAGGTAACGTCGCTCTTTTCGGCTACCGGCAAAAGTCTTTCGAGAAGTCCGGTAACGCCGTCCTGCTTTTCGGCGTGAACGCGCACGTACCTTACGCCGAGGTTTTCCGCGGTGTGTATGCTTTGCGATATTTCGTTAAATATTTCCTCCGTATCGCCCGATGACATATCGGAGGAGGATGCGATGCAGGGGATGTATAAATCCCGGTCCTGCATGCGGCGAACTATCGCCTTGGCGGCATAGGGATCAAAAGGATCGCTCGTGTCGGCAAAGGAACGGCTCTTTTTACTGTGAAGCTCTACGCCTCTGAGCCCCGCTTCCTTCGCGGCATCGCAGAATTCATCCCAGGTGAATCCCTCCCACCCCTTTACGGTGTAGGATAATCTCATCTTCCGTTCTCCTCATAAACTATCTTGTTGAGCGCGTTTACATAGGCATGGATGCTCGCGCCGATAACGTCGGTGGAAATACCGCTGCCGGAATATATCTTGCCGTTATAGCGAAGCTTTATAAGCGTTGAGCCCAAAGCCTCTCTGCCTCTCGTTACCGCCTGAATCTGGAAATCGTCCAGCTCGTAGTGATAGCCGGCTATCTGTTCTATCGCCCTGAATGCGGCATCGATGGGGCCGTCGCCTGCGGCAAGTCCCTGATGTGCCTGACCGTCCTTCTCCATTATAAGGTTTGCGGTGGCGCTTATAACGTTACCGCTCGTTATAACGAAGTTTTTAAGCTTATATGTCGGCGGCACCTGCAATGCGGTGGTGGCAACTATTATTTCAAGCTCGGAAATGCTTACGTCCTTTTTCGATGCAACGGCGCTGTATGCCTCGTAAACCTTGGCAAGGTCGTCCGCATTAAGGTCGTAGCCGAGCGTAACTATCTCTTTTTCAAGTGCTGTTATGTCATTTGCAAGGGCAAGGCGCGTGTCCTCGCCGCCCTTTTTGATCGCGGTTTCGGAAAACTTATCCGCACCGCTCTTTGAGCCGTTCATTATCCAGGCTATCTGTGAGGTTATGCGCTCCACCTGTGTAAAATCTATCGAACAGCTTATGCCCATATCCGTGCCTTTAAGGCGTATGAGCTTTGCCATATTCTTTAAAGACAGAGCGTTTTCATATATGCCCGTCTTTATAACGTTTGCGCCGTTCTTTATCGCACAGAGCGAATTTGCGCACGCCATGTTTATGCTGTCGGACGCGTCAAAGCCAAGCTCTGCGGATTTAAGCGCGGGAATGCTTTCATAAAGCGAAGCGATGAGCTTTTCCGTTTCGCCGGGCATCATAAGCCCTTCGCTGTCCGTAAGGGTTATAAGTGTCGCGCCTTTTTCAATGGCGATATTTATCGCCTTTTTTAAGAATTCCGGCTCTGAACGCGTAGCGTCCAGAGCGCAGAATTCTACCTTTTTGCAGAGAGATGCGCATTTTTCCACCATGCTTCCGATGTATTCAAGCATGGGAGCGCTCTTCTTGTGGCAGATGAACTCCATCTGCAGATTGGAAACGGGAAGGGTAACCGACAGCATGGGATTTTTAGCCGTTTTAAGGGCTTCCCACGCGGCCTCGGCGCTTTCGGGTGTTTCTCCGGCGTTTACCGACAGGCAGGCATGACTTATAAAGGGGATGACTGTCTTTATAAGAAGAGCATCCGCCTTTTCGCTTCCTACGCCCGGCATCTCTATCACATCGACCTTAAGTTTGTCCAATAGTCTTGCGATCTCCATTTTTTCCTTAAAGCTGTGATGTATTCCGGATTTAAATTTTAACGTTTTATCGCTTATAATTACCTTTCCCATATTAAAGCTCCTTAATTATTTTTTGGGAATTTTAACCGTCCAGTTATAGGTATCCTCAAGTCTGCCCCACTGAATACCGGTAAGGGTATCATACAGCCACTGGGTGACCTCGCCTATTTCGTTGTTGTTTACGCTGTAAACGCTGTTTTTGTATTTGAGCTTGCCGATAGGAGATATAACGGCAGCGGTGCCGCAGCCCCATGCTTCCTTTACCTGACCGTTTTCAAGAGCCTCGCCCAGCTCGTCAACGCTTATTCTGCGCTCGGTTACGGTATAGCCCTTGTCGCGTAAAAGCTCAATGCAGGATTTTCTCGTGATACCGGGAAGGATAGAGCCGCACAGTGCGGGAGTAACTATCTCGTCGCCTATCTTGAACATAACGTTCATTGCGCCTACTTCTTCAATGTACTTGCGGTGAACGCCGTCCAGCCACAGTACCTGTGAGTAGCCTGCCTTTTCGGCCTTATGGCCTGCGCGGTTTGCAGCTGCATAGTTGCCGCCGCACTTTGCTTCGCCGGTACCGCCTACAACGGCGCGAACGTCTTCATCTTCTATCATGATCTTAACGGGGGAAAGTCCCTCCGCATAGTAGTTGCCTACGGGGGAAGCGATGATAACGAAGGTGCACTTCTTTATCGAGTGAACGCCCAGATGGGGGTCACAGCCGAACATGAACGGACGCAGATAGAGGGAAGTACCGGGATTTGCAGGTGCCCAGTCCTGTTCCAGCTCAACGAACTTGCAAAGCACCTTGAAGGCAAGCTCTTCGTCGATCTGCGGCAGATCGAGACGTGCAGCGGAGCGGTTAAGACGCTTTATGTTTTCCCAGGGACGGAAAAGGCCAACGCCTCCGTCAACTCTTCTGTATGCCTTAAGGCCCTCGAAAATTTCCGCGCCGTAATGGAATACGTTGCAGGCAGGATGCAGGCTAAGATGACCGAAGGGTACTATGCGTGCATTATGCCAGCCCTCGTCGATGTCGTAGTCCATAAGGAACATACGGTCGGTGAAATACTTGCCGAAACCCAGAATATTGGGATCGGGCTTTTCCTTGTAGCTTATAAGCTCGTCAACTCTGATGTCTATCATTGTATATCCTACCTTTCATAACCCGTCATAACGGCGGTTTTATTGCTTTCCAAACGGTCGGCATGTCTTACCGACACTACCTTTGTGAGCGCCTTGTCAATGCTTTCGAATTCGAAGCATCCGGTCTCCTTTATCATCTTGCCTGCCATTATCATGGTAGCAAGTCCGGAAAGTCCGCCCTCTTCCGCAAGGCGGGTTGCCTCAACGCCGAAGAATTTAACGTCGTCTCTTACGGTCTTTCTGCTTATAAGTGATGAGTCGGCGAAAATGTAGCCGCCCTTTTTGACCATGCCCTCGTATTTTGCGAGGGAAGGGAGATTCATCGCGATGAGTATGTCCGGCTCGGTGATGATGGGGGAGCCTATACTGCCGTCGCTTATTATTACGCTGCAGTTTGCCGTGCCGCCTCTCATTTCGGGACCGTAGGAGGGGAGCCAGCTTACGTTTTTGCCTTCCATAAGTCCGGCGTATGCGAAGAATTTACCTATGAACAGAACGCCCTGTCCGCCAAATCCGGCTATCAGTATCTGTGTGTTCATTTCTCTTCCTCCTTTGCGAACTTATCCTTGTAAACGCCTAAAGGGTAATAGGGGATCATATCGGTGTTTACCCATTCGAGCGCCTGAGAGGGAGTTTTGCCCCAGTTTGTCGGGCAGGTGGAGAGTATCTCGATAAGTGAAAAGCCCTTGCCCTCTACCTGATTTTGGAATGCCTTCTTTATGGCTTTCTTAGCCTTATTTACATTTTTTACGTTGTTTACGGCAACTCTTTCGAGGTATGCGGGGCCCTCAAGTGATGACAAAAGCTCGCAAACACTTACCGGATAG
>JAZRWQ010000017.1:0-6393 GCA_045599805.1 Eubacteriales bacterium
CGTTGAAAAACACAAGCTTTTCCAGCGTCAGGGCAACGACATAGTATTTGACGTGCCTATCACCATTGCGCAGGCGGCAACCGGATGCACTCTCGAGCTGCCCACCGTTGACGGCGATAAGGTCGTTCAGAATATCCCCGAGGGAACACAGCATCAGACGGTATTTAAGATAAAGAACAAGGGCGTTCCGTTTATCGGAGGCAGGGGCAGAGGCGATATGTATGTAAGAATACTTGTCGAGGTGCCCAAAGGCCTTTCTCGAAAGGAAAAAGAAGCTATCGCAAAGCTTGATGAAATGCTTTCCGACAAAAACTATTCGTCCATCAAGAAATACTCCGATATACTTAAGCAAATATAACTGTAAAGCAAAACAGCTTTCCATTGTAGTGGAAAGCTGTTTTTAAATTATTTCGTCTATTGCCTTTACGATTTTTTTAACGGTTTTTCCGGCTTTTGCTTTAATGGGCATCTTGCTCATAAGTCCGCCTGATTTTTCGCACATACAGGTAATTGCGGCACCTATCGCCAGCCCCATTGCAATACCTGTGAAAAATTCTTTTCTGCCAAACATAAATAACACCTCACAAAGTGTATTATGTGCGGAAAATTAATGATTATCAGTATTAAAATTTACCTTTATTTCAGTTGAATTTTGTCTTATTTCTGCTATAATATAATTAGAAATTTTTTGGAGGGAAATATGGCTGTAATAAAAGGATTCAAAGGCCTGCGTTTTACGGAAAAAGCAGGGGACATCTCATCTCTTATCTGTCCGCCGTATGATATTATCGACGATAATATGCGTGCCGATCTGATAAACAAAAATAAATACAATCTCGTAAGACTCGAGCTGCCGCAGGGCGAAAATAAATATGAGTCTGCCGGAAAGCTTTACACACAGTGGATTAGAGACGGCATCTTAAAGCAGGACGAAAAGGACTGTATATATATTTATAAAGAGACATTCACCGTTGGCGGCGAGAGAAAAAGCTTTAAAGGTATAATCTGCAACGTTCGTCTTGAAGAATTTGAAAAGGGAATCGTGCTTCCGCATGAAAATACCCTGTCAAAAGCCAAGAATGACAGATTTTCTCTTATGAGTGCTACCTTTGCGAACTTTTCGCAGATATATTCCATGTATATGGATGATGAAAAGACTACTGCTTCACGCCTTGATGCGCTTACTTTGGGTGATTCGGATATTAAAGCTGTCGATAATGATGGGATAGAGCATGAGCTTTGGATAGTCAGCGATGAAAATACCGTTAATGAGATCGTTTCGGATTTTGCCGATCGCCGCTTATTCATTGCCGATGGCCATCACAGATACGAAACGGCACTTAATTTCAGAAATAAACTAATGGACGACGGCTCTCTTTCCGATATGCCCAATGCCGCTTACTGCATGATGTTTTTAGTCGATATGGAAGACAGCGGGCTTGTCGTTTTTCCTACTCACAGACTCATTAAAAATCTCTCGGATTTTGACGAAAACACGATACTCAATAAGCTGAAATCATATTTTGCTGCAGAAAAGCATACCGATTTTGACAATGCGGAAAACCGTCTCAAATCGCATTATAATGACCATGCTTCAATATGGTATACGGGAAAGGACTACTATTATCTTTTGACCGTAAACAGTCTTGACGATGTAAAGAGATTCAATCCCGGTATGTCGGATTACAGCTGTGATCTTGACGTTACCGTGCTTCATACGCTGGCAATAGAAAATTGTATGGGAATAAGCAAAGAGGATATGGCAAATCAAACCTATATATCCTATACAAGAAGCATTGACGAGGCATTTTCAAGGGTAAAAAACGGTGAATATCAGTGTTCGTTTATTCTGAATCCCACAAAGGTATCGCAGATAAAGAATGTTGCGGGAGCAGGGGAGAAGATGCCGCAGAAGTCAACTTATTTTTATCCGAAGCTTATTACCGGATTAGTTATGAATAAATTAAATTAACTATTGAAATTTCTTCTGTAAGAGTGTATAATGCTATAAGGAGATTTTTGTATGGATAAATTGTTTGTAGGTATTGAAATAGGTGCAAGTAAGCACCAGATTTATCTTATGAATTCTTCCTTTGAGGTCCTTAAGAAGGATTTCGGATATGTTGAGATAGAAAAGGGTGCTTTAGGCATTCTCGAATGGATGAAAGAGCATATCGGAAATCTTATTGCCGGCTGCCGCGATGCTGTATGTGCCTTATCCGTAGGATTCGGCGGTATCATCGAAACTGCTACCGGGAAAAGCGTTGTCTCGGTACAGGTAAAGGGCTGGGAGAATTTCAACGTCAGGGAATGGTTTGAAAAGACCTTCAATATACCTTCCTTCGTTCTTAATGATACCGTTGCCGGCGGCTTTGCCGAGTATTACCTCGGTACCGGAAAGGGAAGCAAAAATTTCTTCTACACCAATATCGGAAGCGGTATCGGCGGTGTCTTCTTCCTTAACGGCGAGTATTACGACGGTTCGGGCTTTGGCGCGGCATATTTCGGGCATACATACATTCCGACTGAAAACGGCATAAGCAAGGTCGAAAATTTCTGCTCCGGCTTCGGAATCCAGAACCGGCTTCGCACACCGGGATATATCCCCGAAAGCTCATTGCTGTATGAGCTATGCTGCGGTGACACCTCAGGCGTTACCACCAAAATGCTCGGACAAGCGATAGCGAAAAATGATGAATTCGCCGTTTCCGAATTAGATAAGATGGCAAGAGCATATTCCGTGGGAATTTCCAATGTCATAACGCTTATCCATCCTACGATAATTTCCATAGGCGGCGGTGTTGCCAATATCGGCGAGCCTCTTCTTTCGAGAGTACGCAGGTATACCGATGAAAAGGTATTCATATCCGCCAAAAACAAATACAGTATTGTAAAGTGTCAGTACGGTGATGACGCCGTTCCCATCGGTGCGGTCGTTTATGCTGCAAGGGCGCTTGGTATATATTAATTACAAGGAGAGTAAAAACATGGATATCAATATGTCTAATCTTATTGAAGCTATTGCTAAAGAGGTTGCAAAGCAGTCCAACTTCGCCCAGACCGGTTATACCGCATCTTCGGATAAGCCCGTAAATGCTTATATCGATCATACCGTTCTTGCTGCAAACACCCCTCTTACCAAGATCGAAAAGTTCTGCCAGGAAGCTATTCAGTATAAGTTCGCTTCCGTATGCTTTAACCCCATTCACGTTAAATATGCCGCTCAGCGTCTGAAGGGCACCGGCGTTAACGTATGCACCGTTATCGGTTTCCCCTTGGGTGCAAACACCCCCTTTGTAAAGGCTGTTGAAACTATCGATGCTATCGCAAACGGCGCAAACGAAATTGACATGGTTGCCAACATCGGCGCTATCAAGGATTGCAACTGGGATCTCGTTAAGGACGATATCGAAGCTGTTGTTAAAGCTGCAAACGGCACTCTCGTTAAGGTTATAATCGAAACCTGCCTGCTTACCGATGAAGAAAAGGTTAAGGTTTCCAAGATATGTGTAGAAGCAGGCGCACAGTTCGTTAAGACTTCTACCGGCTTCTCCACCGGCGGCGCTACTGCCGAAGACGTTGCTCTTATCAGACAGGCTGTTGGTCCCACCATGGGCATCAAGGCTTCCGGCGGCGTAAGAAATATGGACGATGCCAAGAAGATGATCGCAGCAGGCGCTACCCGTATCGGCACCAGCGGCGGTATCGGCATTATCACCGGTCAGACTGCTCACAAGTGCGTAAACTGCGGCCGCTGCAAGGCTCAGTGCCCCTCCGGCAACGTTACTATCACCAAGACCGCTTATTAATCATAAGATAAAATTTAAGGCTGATGCATTACGCATCAGCCTTTTTTTATTCTGTAAACTTTTTTGCCGTTTTTGTTTGTTAAATCTATTACATCCTGTTCGCTCATATCCCAAAGCTCCGCAATGGTTTTTGCGACGTATTTAACGTAAGCAGGGGAATTGCGCTTTCCGCGAAAAGGCTCGGGTGTAAGGTAAGGTGAATCGGTTTCTATAAGCACTCTGTCTTTGTTAACCGATAAAAGCACCTCTTTGACCCGGTGCGCATTCTTAAAGGTCGATATTCCGTTAAAAGACAGATAATAGCCCATTTTTATAAGTATCTGTGCCGTTTCGGTGCTTCCAGAAAACGAATGGACTATGCCCGAAACATCGGGAAATTCCTTCAATATTTCAAGGGTATCCTGCGTTGCCTCTCTCGAATGTATAACTACCGGCATATTAAGCTTTTGCGCCAATGCCATCTGCATACGAAAGCACTTTTTCTGATTATCGCGCAAAGAATCATCGTAGTGATAATCAAGTCCTATTTCGCCTATTGCAACTACCTTGTCTTTTTTCGCCAGCTCTTCTATTACCTTAAGGTCATCGGATGTAAACTCATCCGCAAAGTGTGGATGAACGCCCACCGCGGCATAAATAAACGGATATAAAGAAGCAAGCTCAACCGATTCAAAAGAGGAGGGGACGCTGTCGCCTATATTGACGAACAGCTCCACTCCTTCATTTGTAAGATTTGAAATTACTTCCGATCTGTCTTCGTTATATCTATCGTCATTAAGGTGTGCGTGTGTGTCAAACAGACCGCTCATCTTATCTTGGCGCCGTTTTCAATGTCTTCGTCGCCGAGCATGATAAGATGTATGCCGCCGTCTTTATTTTCAGCGGCAAGAAGCATACCGTTGCTGTCAACGCCTCTTAATTTTACCGGCTTTAAGTTTTCAACAACGATAACTTTTTTACCGATAAGCTCTTCGGGCTTATAGTATTTTGCAATGCCGGAAATTATCTGTCTTTCTTCACCGATATCGACAATGGACTTCAAAAGCTTGTCGCTCTTTGCGACCGGCTCGCAGGCTTTGATAGTGCCTACGGTAAGGCTTACCTTTGCAAAATCCTCAATATCTATAAGGCTTACGGTGTTTGCCTTTTCTTCTTCCTTGGGAGCAGATTTCTTTTCCTTTTCAGCGGCCTCTGCGGCAAGAGCTTCCATTTCCTTCGCAATATCAATACGCGGGAAAAGGGGCATAGATGTGGAAATCACCGTGTCTGCGGGCAGCTTGCCGAATTCCTTTGCGCTGTCCCATGCCATTAGTGCTTCGTCTTTAACGCCCAGCAGCTCAAACATTTTGGGAGAGGTGGAGGGCAGGAACGGAGTGATCAAAACCGCGGTTATTCTCAGCACTTCACACAAATTGTAAAGAACTGCGGCAAGTCTGGGCTTGTCATCTTCATTCTTTGCAAGTACCCATGGGGTCGTCTCATCGATGTATTTATTGGCTCTGGATATAAGCTTCCATATTTCGGTAAGCGCATTTGAGTAAAGCAGATTATCCATATTTTCTTCAACTGCACTTATAACGCTTGTGCATAGGTCGGATAATTCCTTGTCAATCGGCTCGGCTTTCTTTTCTGCGGGAATATTTGCGCCGAAATATTTGTTTACCATTGCGGTAGTGCGCGACAAAAGGTTTCCGAGATCGTTTGCAAGGTCGGAATTGATGCGGTTAAAGAGTGCCTCGTTGGTATAAGAGCCGTCGCTTCCGAAAGGAATTTCGCGAAGCAGATAGTATCTTATTGCGTCAACGCCATATCTGTTGCAGAGTATTTCAGGATCAACAACATTGCCTACCGATTTGGACATCTTGCCGCCGTCAATAAGCAGCCAGCCGTGTCCGAATACCTTCTTTGGCAAAGGCAGCTCAAGAGACATAAGCATTGCGGGCCAGATAATGGTATGGAATCTTACGATTTCTTTGCCTACGAGATGAACGTCAACCGGCCAATATTTTTCATAATCGTTATATTTGTCGTTGCCGTAGCCTAATGCGGTGATATAGTTTGTGAGCGCATCAAGCCATACGTATACGACATGCTTGGGATCGAAGGTAACGGGAATGCCCCAGTCAAAGGATGTACGGGAAACGCAAAGGTCATCAAGACCGGGCTTTATGAAGTTGTTTACCATTTCATTAAGACGGCTCTGCGGCTGAATGAAATCGGGATGCTCATCATAATACTTTAAAAGCTTATCCTGATATTTGGAAAGCTTGAAGAAGTATGCTTCTTCCTTTGCCTTTTCAACGGGTCTGCCGCAGTCGGGGCACTTGCCGTCAACTGCCTGAGTTTCCGTCCAGAAAGATTCGCAGGGTGAGCAGTAAAGACCTTCATAAAAGCCTTTGTAAATGTCGCCCTTGTCGTACATCGTTTTAAACATCTTCTGTACGCTTTCAACGTGATAATCGTCGGTAGTGCGTACGAATCTGTCGTTGCTTATGTTAAGAAGGCTCCACAGCTTTTTAATGCCGACAAGCATATTGTCAACATACTGCTGGGGTGTAACGCCGGCATCTATCGCCTTGCGCTG
>JAZRWQ010000018.1:0-3104 GCA_045599805.1 Eubacteriales bacterium
GATACGGCGGCAATCGGCGGCAATCACTTCATTCATGCCTGCCGCAGAAACATAGATATGACCGCGATAGTTATCAATAATAATATCTACGGCATGACCGGCGGTCAGTTTTCACCCCTTACTCCCAAGGGCGCTAAGGCAACCACCGCTCCCTACGGCAGTATTGACAGAAGCTTTGATATGGTAGACCTTGCGATCGGTGCCGGCGCAACCTTCGTTGCAAGAGGAGATATATATCACGCAACCCAGCTTACCGATCTTATCGTAGAAGCCGCAAATCATAAGGGATTTTCGGTTATCGAGGTCGTTTCCACCTGTCCTACCTCTTTCGGCAGAAGAAATAAGATGCCTTCCGCTGCACAGATGATGAATTATGTTAAGGAAGTAACCCTTTCAAAGAAGGCGGCCGAAAAGCTTCCTGAAGAAAAGACTGCAGGAAAGATACTCACCGGCAAATTCTTCGAGTGTGAAGCGGAAGAATACTGTGAAGCACAGCAGCGTCTTTATGAATCTTTACAGGAGGCGGCAAAGAAATGAAAAGAGAGATTCGTTTAAGCGGCACCGGCGGACAGGGCATAATCAAAATATCCGTAATTATGGCTGAAGCTGCGCTTGCCGACGGATATGAGGCACTTCAGAGTCAGGCTTATGGTCCAGAAGCAAGAGGCGGTGCCTCCAAGGGTGAGGTTGTTATCTCCGATACCGCCGTTTATTACCCCAAGGTAGAGGTACCCGATATGGTACTTTGCCTTTCTCAGGCGGCCTGCGATAAATATGCCTACGATATAAAGCAGGGCGGCATCCTCGTTCTGGATTCCGACCATTGCAAGCCTGATATGGATAAACTTAACGGCGTTACCGTTTACAGCGTACCCATTATTTCCTGCGCATATAACACCGTAGGCAATCCCCTGTGTGTGAACACCGTGGCTCTCGGCGCATTTGTTGCCTTAACGAAAGCAGTTTCCGAAGAGTCGGCAATGGAAGCATTAAAGGGCAGTTTCAAGGAGAAAATAGTTCCTCTCAATGTTAAGGCTTTTGAAGAGGGCAAAAAACTCTGCGAAAAATATATGTAAATATCAAAAAACACCGTGCGAGGTCCTTGCACGGTGTTTTTTTGCCTTAATACGCTATTTTATCATCAATTTGCAGATGTTTTCCGAAAATCCCACTGGGTCGTCTATCGGCAGTCCTTCGATAAGAAGTGCCTGGTCGTAAAGCAAACCCGAGTATAGTTTTATTTCATCCTCGGCAGCGCTTTCAAGCTTCTTGAATACCGGATGCTCGGGATTTAATTCGAGCACCTTGCTTGCCTTGACGTCGCCCTGATTGGGCATTGCGCTCAAAACCTTTTCCATTTCGATGGAAAGGGGACCTTCGGCGGTGAGGCATACGGCAGAGGATTTAAGGCGGAAGGAGAGTCTTACGTCGCTTACCTTGCTGCCCAATGCTTCTTTTATCTTGGTAAGGGTGTCTTTGCTTTCTTCCTTTTTCTTTTCGTTTTCTTTCTTTTCGTCTTCGGTTTCCAAGTCAAGATCCTTATCCGAAACCGATTTAAAGGATTTTTCCTCAAATGTTCCCATCATCTTGATTGCGAATTCGTCGATATCCTCGGTAAGGCAAAGGATATCATAGCCCTTGTCGTACACAAGCTCGGTCTGCGGCAGTCTGCCTATGCGCTCGGCGCTCTCTCCGCAGGCATAGTAGATGTCTTTCTGGCCTTCGGGCATAGCGGCAACATATTCGTGCAGTGTAATGGGCTTATTGGATCTTAACGAATGGAAAAGTACGATATCCGAAAGGAAATCCTTGTTCATGCCGTAGTTTTCATAAATACCGAATTTAAGAGAAAGGCCGAATGATTTAAAGAATTTTTCGTATTTTTCTCTGTCATTGTCAAGTAAGCGTTTAAGCTCGGCCTTTATCTTTTTCTTTAGGTTTTCGGCAATAAATTTAAGCTGTGCATCCTTTTGCAGTATTTCTCGGGAAATATTAAGCGAAAAGTCGGGGGAGTCCACAAGTCCTTTTACGAAGCCGAAATAGTCAGGCAGCAGGTCCTCGCAGTTTTCCATTATCATTACGCTGTTTGAATAGAGCGCAAGTCCGGGCTTGAAATCCTTTGCGAAATAGTCCATAGGCGGATTTTCGGGAATATACATAAGCGCATTAAAGAAAACTCTGCCTTCAACTTTTGTATGGATAACGGAAACGGGATCGGTAAAATCAAAGAATCTGCTCTTGTAGAATTCGTTGTACTCTTCCGGTTTGATATCGCTTTTATTTCGGTGCCATAAGGGTATCATGCTGTTGAGTACGGTATCTTCAAGATAGGTTTCATATTCTTTGTCGTTGTCCGCCTTTGGACGGGATTTCTCCATATCCATGTGTATGGGGTATCTGATATAATCGGAATATTTCTTAACAAGGGAGGAAATGGTGTATTTATCAAGATACTTATCATAATCCTCGTCCTCGGTATTATCCTTAAGAGTAAGAATTATATCGGTGCCGCATGTGTCCTTTTCGCATTGCTTAACGGTATACCCGTCATCGCCCTTGGATTCCCATACGTAAGCGGTATCACTTCTGAAAGCCTTGGAAACAACCTCAATATCGCTGCTTACCATAAAAGCTGAATAGAAGCCGACGCCGAACTGACCGATGATGTTTACGTCATCGCCGGTCTCATTTTCTTTTTTAAATGCCAGACTGCCGCTTTTTGCAATGGTGCCCAGATTTTCTTCAAGCTCTTCCTTTGTCATGCCGCAGCCGTTATCCGAAACAGTTACTTTACGGGCGTCTTTGTCTACCTTGAGAAGAATTTTAAAATCCTCTTTGGACATTCCTACGCTGTTATCGGTGAGCGATTTGAAATACAGCTTGTCAATGGCATCACTGGCATTGGAAATAAGCTCTCTTAAAAATATCTCCTTATGAGTGTAGATGGAGTTTACCATAAGGTCTAAAAGTCTTTTTGATTCTGCTTTGAATTGTTTCTTTGCCATAATACTACCTCTTTAAATATCTTTACCGACTATTCTATACCGACTTTGTGAATTTTTCAAGTATATTATTTAAATGTCTTCTCTTGATAATAGTTTATT
>JAZRWQ010000019.1:0-9228 GCA_045599805.1 Eubacteriales bacterium
CCGGCTTTTACAGCGTTTCCACACGCAACAAGAAAAACGAGATGGGACAATGGGTTGAGGTGCCCTACTACACGATAAGCGACAGTTTTCCTTTCGGACACGGTGAAAAGAGCGTATTTCAGATAATGCATTTCATTCATCTGTCGGCAGAGGAAGCAATGGCAATAAGATGGCACATGGGGCCCTTTGACGATTCGGTTAAGGGCGGCAGCTTTTGTTTAAGCGAAGCTTTCGGCAAATATCCGCTTGCGCTGCATTTACATACCGCCGACATGCGCGCCGCATATCTTGACGAAAAATAAGATATGTATTTGACTATTTGCGAAAATAGTGTATAATATTATTGTTAAAAATAAATTAAGGAGTGTAAATCCCATGAAATTTTTCATCGATACCGCTAATGTAGACGAAATCAGAGAAGCCAATGAATTAGGCGTTATCTGCGGCGTTACCACCAACCCCTCCCTTATCGCAAAGGAAGGCAGAGACTTTGTAGAGGTTGTTAAGGAAATCACCAGCATTGTTGACGGCCCCATTTCCGCTGAGGTTATTTCTCTGGAAGCCGACGGCATGGTTAAGGAAGCCGAAGAGCTCATAAAGAAGATAGACAACAAGAATCTTGTTATCAAGCTTCCCATGTGTGCAGAAGGCTTAAAGGCCTGCAAGCGTCTTACCGCAAAGGGCATCAAGACCAACGTAACCCTTATCTTCTCCGCAGCTCAGGCTCTGCTCGCTGCTAAAGCAGGCGCAACCTACGTTTCCCCCTTCGTTGGCAGAGTTGATGATATCGACTGGGACGGCATCGGCCTTATCGCTGAAATCGCCGAGATATTCGACATCTACGGCATCGAATCCGAAATCATCTCCGCTTCCATCCGCACCGCAAGACACGCAACCGAATCCGCCAAGGCAGGCGCTGACATCGCTACCGTACCTTATAAGGTTATCAAGCAGATGATCGAGCATCCTCTTACCAAGGCAGGCATTGAAAAGTTCTTGAAGGACTGGGAAACCGTTCCCAAGAAATAATCACAAATAACATTAAAGAGCCGATTTAAGGGCGCTCTCAATTAGGGAGAAATAGGTTTTGAACGGTAAAAATCGCACGGCGGCTCACAAAAAATCTCGATATACGACAGTATACCTTCGATTTTTTGTTTCACCACGCACTGATTTTTCCTCGCTCAAAACTGCTCGCACCTGAAAATGATGAATTTCGGATGAAGAACAATGAACAAAAAAGCCCCCATACTGGGTATGTATGGGGGCTTTTTTTGAAGCGGTTATTCGCCGAAATTCGCATTTGTCAGGCTGTTTATCCCTAACTGAGAGTGCCCAATCGGCTCTTTTTTATTTCTTGAATCGGTTGGCATAGCCGCAGCGGCGGCAGAGAGGTTCGGTTATCTTCCGGGAGGTAAAGCCGCGGTTTATCGCGGCGGCACGGGAAGATGAAAGTATATCGTCAAGATCACTTTCAAAAATGTTTCCCAGGGGGATATCACCGTTGCTGTCAAGACAGCAGGGTACAACGGTGCCGTCACAAAGAATGGCAAGCTGGGAACGCAATCCGTAACAGAAGCCGTTCTCACCGTAATCGGGCGCTGACATATCCGGCCATTCAAATTTTTCGCCCCATTCCAAAAACAGATACTCCTTAAGCTTGTATCCGTTGAAACATTTTTTCCATTCATCGGTAAAATCGGCTTTCAGCATGGCGATTATATCATCATTCAGCTTGTTTTCGCCTTTGGAAAGGGTGCCGTCAAGATTCCATAGACGCAAAACACAAATCTTTTTTTCGGCAATGCATTTCTTTGCAAAGTCCACACAATCGCAAAGATAATTCTGTATATCACTTCCGCCGCAGCCTTCAAAGGAATGGAGAGAAATGCTTACCTTTTTAAGCGCCGGTTTTGACAAAAGCATAGCGGCGTTATTCTTTAAAAGAGTACCGTTTGTAGTGATATTTACCGGCATGGAGCAGTTTTCGCAAATATCGAGTATTTCGGAAAGCTGCGGATGGATAAGCGGCTCACCGAGTACGTGCAGGCAATAGTTTTGAGAAAAGCCCTGCACTTTTTTTGCTATTTGCGCAAACTCTTCCGTCGTCATCATTTTAGGCGCGCGAGTTGTTCCGTGGCAGAAGGAGCAGGACAGATTGCATATATTTGAAATTTCTATGTAAAGCTTTTTAAACATCTTCCACTCCCGTTAAATCAAAATCAGGCGTGTATTCCTCTTTTGCCGAGGAAAGATCCTGCATATATCCGTTTTCGGTGCCGAAAGCAAACATATAGTCCGCCACGGTATCGTATTCCTCCTGCGTTAAACGGCGGCGAAGATTAGGCTCTTTACAGAGCCCGTTAGGTGTATACTGGCTCATAAGGCTGAACATCACGGTATCGTCTTCAAATGTGTTTGCCACCCAGTCTATAACACGCAGGGTGTTTTCTATTTCTCCCGGCAGAACAAGATGGCGTATTATAACGCCTTTTTTTATCAGCCCGTTTTCCGTTTCGACCTTGCCGGCAATATCCACCATCTTTTTTATGGCAGCGGTAGCTACGTCAAAGTATCCGGGAGCATTGGAATATTTAACGCCGAGTTCATTTGAGGAATATTTCAAATCGGGCAGAAAAACCTGCACCTTGTTTTTCAGCTTTTCAAGGGTTGATACCTTTTCGTAAGAGCCGGTGTTCCATATAACGGGGACGGGCAGAGGCTCATCAAGAGAGCGCACAACGGCATCTGTAAAATGGCAGGGCGTTACGAGATTTATATTATGAGCGCCCATATCTATAAGCCGTTTGTATATTCTTTTGAGCTTGAATTCATCGGCAGGCACGCCCTTGCCGCCGCGGCTTATTTCTTTATTCTGGCAGTACTTACAGCCTAAGTTGCAGCCGCTGAAAAATACCGTGCCGCTTCCCTTTTCGCCGCTTATTGCCGGCTCCTCCCAAAAGTGGAGCGATGCGCGGCTTACGAGCGGTATTTCGGGAGAATTGCAGTAACCCCTTGACAGAGTGCGGTCGATATTGCAGTTTCGCGGACAGATATCACATGCCATTATTCTCCCTCCCTTTTTTATTATTGTAGCACACATCAATATGTTTAGCAATAACGGAAAATCAGCCCTGCGGGAAGGGGGCTGATTTCATAAGTCGATAGGAGGATAGTATATCCATCCCGGGATTTTGTTTTGCTTTGCTTAAGCAATTCCCGCTATTCCCGGGCGACAATACAAGTATATGATTATTTAATAGCAATACACGTGGAATTATATGCTAAAAGAGAAAACTTTTGAGAACATTTTTGAGATTGAATGAAAAGGTAACGCGCTCGACATCACATTCGGCAGACAGCGGATACTGCGCTACCTCCTTACCGGCGACAAAGTAACGGATAACGCCTATCTTCTGTCCTTTTTTAACGGGTGCGGTAACATCTTCGTATAGCTGCGTTTCATAGCTTACCTCACCTTTTTCCGATTTATTTATAAGCATGGTTGTATCGCCTTTGTCCATTACGGATTTTACGATATCCTCTTTCCCTTTGAGCACGGGGACACTGCCGGTATTTTCCGCCTTTTTCAGAGTTACGGCGGCAAAATTCGAAAAGCCGTAGTCAAGAAGCTTTTTGGCTTCGTCCGTACGTGCCGATGTTGATGAAGCACCGAGAACGATGGCGATAAGATGCATTCCGTCCCTCTTGGCAGTAGCACAGATACAATATTTTGCCTTATCGGTAGATCCGGTTTTAAGTCCGGTTGTTCCGCTGTAATAACGTACGAGCTTATTTGTATTAGCAAGCTGAAATTCGCCGTTTCTTATGCTGTCGGTCCATATTGTGGTATAATCAAACACCTTTTCGTGCCTCATAAGCTCACGCGCCATAATGGATATATCATAGGCGGTGGAAATATTTTCGGTGCCCTCTTCCTCGTCAAGACCGGTGCAGTTTTGAAATTCGGTATCTTTCATATCAAGCTCTCTTGCTCTCTTATTCATAAGCTCAACAAAGGCGCTTTCCGAGCCGGAGATATGCTCCGCCATGGCGCAGGCGGCATCGTTGCCCGATGCAACGGCGATGCACTTAAAAAGCTCATCGACGGTTATCACTTCATTTTCGGACAAAAATACCCGGCTGCCCGGCTTTGATGCCGTTGCCTTTGAGCAGGTCACCTTATCGGAAAGAGATATTCTTCCGTCCTCTATGGCTTCGAATGCCAAAAGCATGGTCATTATTTTGCTTATGGATGCAGGCGAGCATTTATTGCGCTCGTTTTGTGCGTAAATCACATCGCCCGTTTTTTCCTCCAGCAGTAAACACGACCTTGCGGATATATTAAGGTCGGTATTTTCTATAAGCGCGGTGGGCTGTATTTCTATTTGCGGCGGCGCATCGTCGGCAAGTATCGGCAGAATAAACATAATTACTGCAAGAAAAAATGCTGCTAAACGCTTCACAGGGCGTTCCCCCTTTATATTTTCTACTGAAAATATATGGAGAACGCCCTTTAAAAATTACTCGAAAAAGCCTTTATAAAATTCATTTTTCTTCGGTCTGCCGACCACCGAAACGCTTACGCGCGAATAATCAAGTATTTCGTTTGCGAGAGTATGCACATCGGATTTAGTTACCGCATTTATCTTTTCAATCATGGCATCGGCGCTTCTTTCGGCAAGTCCGTATATTTCGCACCTTGCGTTGAGCTTCATCTTTGCGCCGGAGGATTCCATATCAAGAATTATATCGGAAAAAAGCTGCTCCTTTGCGCGCGCTATCTCATCGTCCGTTATGCCGTCCTTTTTTATTTTGTCAAGCTCTTTGCGTATTATTCCGAGAGCCTTGTCCTCAGATTTCGGTGAAAGGGCGGTATAGATGCTGAAAAGACCGGCGTCAACATAGGAGGCGTGCTGTGAGCTTACGGTGTAGGCAAGCCCCGATTGCTCTCTGACGCTTTGGAACAAACGCGACGACATACTGCCTCCGAGAATAGTGCTGAAGACCGAAAGCGCATGACGGCGGCTGTCATTTCTCGTTATTCCCTCGAAGCCTATGCCGATATGATTTTGCTCTATCGGCTTTTCGGTAAGCACCAGTGAGGGAGTATACACCGTGCCGAAGCGGTTTGAAGCGCGAATTCCTTTGTTTACGCCGCCGTAAATTTCGGCGCATTTATTTATGAATTCCTCCTCATCAATGCTTCCGCAGGCGGAAATGACGATATTTTCGCCGGTGTAGCGGCTGACAAGATTATCAGAAAGGAGCTTCGGCGTTATTTCCTTTACCGAGCATGTTGTGCCGAGTATCTCTTTGCCGAGCGGAGAGGATGACCATACGTTTTCCGCCAGCCTGCCCATGGCAAGATCATCCGGGCTGTCCTCGTACATGTTTATCTCTTCAAGTATGACCTTTCGCTCGTTATCGGTATCGGCTTCGTTATAGGCAGGATTAAGTACCATATCCGAAAGGATATCGAGTCCCTTATATAAATTTCTGTCGAGCACTCTGCAATAATAGCAGGTAAGCTCTTTTGCGGTAAAGGCGTTGACGTCGCCGCCCAAAGCATCGAATGCCTTGGCGATATCGTTTGTCGTGCGCGTTTTTGTACCCTTGAACGCCATATGCTCTGCGTAATGGGCGATGCCGTTATGCTCACCGTCCATAAGCGAGCCGCCGCGAATCCATATGCCGAGGCTTACTCCTCTTACGTGGTCCTGCTTTTCGGTTATTACCGTTACGCCGTTATCAAGAATTTTCTTCATACTTTCTCCGAATGAAAAGAGGGGATTTAACATCCCCTCTAATAATTACTGTTCAGCTTCCTCTTTGGCCTTTTTAGCCTCCAAATCGGCAAGAGCATCTTTTCTTGACAGGTTTATTCTGCCCTGGTCATCGATTTCGATTACCTTAACCCAAATCTCATCACCGATATTTACGCAGTCCTCAACGGTGGGGATGCGCTTGGTATCAAGCTTGGAGATATGAACAAGACCTTCTCTGCCGGGAGCATACTCAACAAAGGCGCCGAATTTGAGGATACGGGTAACGGTGCCCTTATAAATAGCGCCGATCTCGGGATCTTCAACGATTGCCTTGATGGTTGCGATGGCTCTGTCGCCGCCGTCCTTGTCGTAGGTGGCAATAAAGAGTCTGCCGTCTTCTTCGATATCTATCTTGGTATTGGTTTCAGCCTGGATCTTCTGGATTACACAGCCGCCTTTACCGATAACGTCGCGGATCTTTGAAGGATCGATAGTCATGGTAAGCATCTTGGGTGCATAGTCGGACAGCTCGCTTCTGGGCTTGTCTATTGCTTTCAGGATTACTTCATCGATGATCTTGAATCTTGCCTTTTCGGTCTTATCGAGAGCTTCTGCAATGATTTCGGGGGTAAGACCGTCTATCTTAAGGTCCATCTGAATGGCGGTGATGCCTGCCTTGGTGCCGGCAACCTTGAAGTCCATATCGCCGAAGAAGTCTTCGATGCCCTGGATATCAACCATGGTAGTCCATCTGTCTTCATCGGTTACAAGACCGCAGGAGATACCTGCAACGGGAGCCTTGATGGGAACGCCTGCGTCCATAAGAGCAAGAGTTGAGCCGCAAACGGAACCCTGAGAGGTAGAGCCGTTGGAAGTAAGAACCTCGGAAACGAGACGGATCGCATAGGGGAACTCCTCTTCAGAGGGGATTACGGGTAAAAGTGCTCTCTCTGCGAGTGCGCCGTGACCTATTTCACGTCTGCCTGCGCCTCTGGAGGGCTTTGCTTCGCCTACCGAGTAGCCGGGCATATTATAATGATGCATATATCTCTTGTTTTCTTCTTCGTCGATACCGTCGAGGATCTGTGCATCGCCTATCATACCGAGAGTAGCGATGGTCATAACCTGAGTCTTGCCTCTTGCGAAAAGGCCTGAGCCGTGAACACGGGGCAGGATGCCGACTTCGGCATGGAGAGAACGCATATCGTTGAGACCTCTGCCGTCTACACGCTTGCCTTCATTTATAATCTGATAGCGAACTATCTGCTTCTGAAGCTTATACAGGCATTCACCGAGCATCTTTTCGCTGTCAGGATACTTTTCGGCAAAATTAGCATAAACCTCGTCGCTTGCTTCCTTTATCTTCTTGTCACGAGTCTGCTTGTCGGCAGTGTTGATAGCCTCGGTTATCATATCCTTTGCGAAAGCTTCAACATCCTCGTACATATCATGGTCAACGGAAATATCGGTATATTCAAACTTGGGCTTGCCTACTTCCTTAACGATACCGTTTATGAATTCCACCATTTCACGGCATACTTCATAGCCCTTCATGATGCCGTCGTACATTTCCTTGTTGGTAACTTCCTTTGCACCGGCTTCGATCATAACTACCTTCTTGGCAGAACCTACAACGGTGGTAGCCATACGGCTCTTTTCACGCTGCTCTGCATTGGGGTTGATGATATATTCACCGTCGATAAGTCCTACGGAAACACCGGCAACAGGACCGTTCCAGGGAATATCGGAGATTGCGATGGCGATAGACGCGCCGAGCATACCTGCGATTTCGGGAGAATTATCCTGTTCTACGGACAGAACGGTGATGCTGATGGCAACATCGTTTCTCATATCCTTGGGGAACAGAGGACGCAGAGGACGGTCGATTACACGGGAAGCAAGTATTGCCTTCTCGGAGGGACGTCCCTCTCTCTTTAAGAAGCCGCCGGGGATTTTGCCTACGGCATATAATTTTTCCTCAAAGTCAACAGACAGCGGAAAAAAGTCGATACCCTCACGGGGAGCGGCGGAAGCGGTTGCGGTTGCCATGATAACGGTATCACCGTATCTTACAAGGCAGGCGCCGTTTGCAAGCTCTGCAACCTTACCGGTCTCTACAACTAACGGACGGCCGGCGAATGTGGTTTTGAAAACTCTGTAATTTTCGTACATTTTTATACTCCTTTTTATTTTTTTCAAAAGGAGGCAGATGCTTGCAGTTATGACAACGCCGCTTACGGCGCTCTCATAACTGTAAAACATCCCGTCCCTTTTGATAATAATTTTAAGGGGCGCAACGATAAACGATACGCCCCTCTTTATGCTTACTTTCTGATGCCGAGTTCGGCAATGATAGCACGATATCTTTCGATATCAACCTTGGTAAGGTAGTTGAGAAGATTTCTTCTCTTACCAACCATCTGCAGAAGGCCTCTGCGGGAATGATGGTCGTTCTTGTTGTTCTTCAGATGCTCGGTGAGAGCGTTGATTCTCTCGGTGAGAATGGCGATCTGAACCTCGGGAGATCCGGTGTCGGTGTCATGTCTCTTGTGAGCATTGATTACAGCCTGCTTGGTTTCCTTTGCAATCATCGTAGTTATCCTCCTTCTTTTAATATTCGCCGCACAACACAGCAATGGGCAAAAAGGCATCCCCTTTGGGGCATACACCGCAAAACCGTGCCGTGGGTATGTAACGCACATACGCGCGCTTATGTATTATATCACGTGTAATTTAATTTGTAAACACTTTTTTTACTTTTCGAAAAATTTACGCGCTTTTTCTCTGTCGGCGCTTATAGCGCACCTGAGTTCCTCTATATTTGCAAACTTTTTTTCGCTTCTGAGCATCTTTATAAACTCGACCTTTACGGTTTTCCCGTATAAATCGCCGTCAAAATCAAGTATGTTGGTTTCAATATTGCAGGTTTCGGTATTTTCCACGGTAGGACGAAGACCTACGTTTGAAACGCCGCAGTAAACCTTATTAAGTGCGGTAACCTTTGTAAGATATACTCCGTGGGCAGGTACGGCACCGTCTTCCCTTATGCGCTGATTTATCGTGGGAAAGCCCAGAGCTTTACCCAGATGCTTGCCCTCACATACGGGAGCTTCAACGGAAAAATATCTGCCGAGCGATTTTGCCGCCCTCTCCATATCGCCGGAGGCGATAAAGCTTCTTATATTAGTGGAGCTTACAACCATACCGTCCATAACGAATGCATCCACCATTTTATAGCCGAGGTCATACTTTTCGCAAAGCTCTTTGAGTTTTGAAGCATCACCGGCGGCGTGTTTGCCGAATCGGTAATGAAAGCCGCAGATAAGCGCACCGGCATTATATTCGTTTACGAGCATATTTACAAAGTCATCGGGCGACAGATCCTTATTGGACATAAAGTCGATAAATATAACCTTTTCTATGCCCATGGAGCGCAGAATATCCTCCTTTTCCTTGTTGG
>JAZRWQ010000020.1:0-4086 GCA_045599805.1 Eubacteriales bacterium
GGTGATGACCCCGGTCTTACGGAGTCTCTCTGCATAGGGCGTCTTCTCGAATTCCTCCAGCACACCGGGCGCCGCCGTGAACACGGTCGGAATGACAACTTTTCCGTTCCCGGCTTTTTTCAGCCCCGCTTCGACCTTGTCGGTCCAATCCTTGAGCTGCTGTAAGCTCATGTGCGGACAGCCCATGAAGCAAAGCTGAGGCGCGGCATCCGGCTTTTTCCATATAACGGGGTATTCTCTGTAAACACGTGCCAGCTCTTCATCGTCGATAACGTAGGTCTTGTATCCCTCTTTAAGAAGGCCTTCTCCCTGTTCAACGGCTTCGGGAGTTATGTTTTCAACGTGGTAAAGGCCAACCGCGCCGTTTGACGCGGTGGCGGCGCCGAAGTCCTTAAGATAGGTCTTGGCATCCTCGTTAAGCTCCGTGAGCCACTTGTCAAGTCCTGTTATATAGGGTACGTCCTCCATTACCTTCATGCCGATGGCAGAGCCCAGAAGCTGTGCTTCCGGTTTTTCGGATGTTTTTATCTCTATTTTCCAGGTGGCCTTTCTGCCCTCGTCGGTGAGCAGACCGAAGTAGGGCACATAGCCTACTACCGAGCCCATTATGTCAATAATGCCCGAGTTGCGGTTGCATCGTGCGCCGAGTACCGAGTTTGCGTAAACTACTGCGGAGGATTCCGCCCAGGAAAGCACATCGCCCTTTTTCGGAGCGTTGCCTACCTCGTCCATGTAGCAGGTGCAGGTGAAAGACTCGCTGTCCTTAAGCCCCATCTTCTGAAGCTGTGCCTCATAGTCTGCCTGCTTGGAATACATAAAGTTTTTGAAGATGAAATCCTGCAAAAGATTGGAGGGTACGTTTTTGTCGAGAGGACGGGGATCTACGGTAAACTGCTGGGTGGAAAGATTCCCCGCCTCGATCATCTGGTCCAGAAGCCCGTAAACGGGGGTGAGCGCTTTTAACCCGAAGGAGGTTACAAGGTGGTTGTACTCACTTGTGATGGGCACCATGCAGGTCGCGCCGAATACCTCGCCGTAGCGCACCATGGTTTCCATAACCTTGGCAAGGGTTTTCCCCTTTTTGCCGTTTAATATGTCAAGCTGTTCATCGGTTAGCTTCATTTTATATTCCATGCCGTTTCTCCTTACATTTTCATTGCCGTCTCATAGGCGCGCCAGATTACCGAGCGAAGATTGCCAACACCGGCACAGTCGCCTACAAGGGTGATATTGGAGCCTTTTTCGATAAGAGGTGCGCTGATATATCCTGCGGAGGATATTACCGAGTCGCATTCTATCACAACATCGGCGCCGTTCTTATCCGTACATACTATTGAGCCGTCCTTTACCTCTTTAAGAGTAGTTTCGAGGTATACGGGCACCTTGTTGAGAGCGAACCACTCTCTTAAGTAAGAGCTGTTTGCAAGGCATACGCCCTTCTGGGATACGAGGTCGTCCTTCATCTCAACGATGGATACCTTCTTGCCGGAAAGGGCTATTTCGTAAGCTATTTCACAGCCGGTAAGGCCGCCGCCGATAACGGCAACGTTCTCGCCTACGGGTGTACCGTTAAGGAAATCGCAGGCCTCGATCATCTTTTCATAGCCGGGCACCTTTCTTAAAAGCCTCGGGGTGGCGCCGGTGGCGATAACTACCGGATCGCTGCCGAAGCGCTCAACCGACTCAACGGCTTCATTGAGATGAACTTCTATCTTTAATTCTTCCATCTGTCTGCGGTACCAGTTGAGCAGATCTCTGAGCTTACCCTTATATGACTCTGCGCTCGCCGGGATAAATGTGCCGCCGAGAACGCCGGACTTTTCATATATAACGGGGTTGTGACCGCGCAGCTTTAAAACGCGCGCCGTCTCCATGCCGCCTATGCCGCCGCCTACGATGTGAACGGTCTTGGGCTTGTTTGTCTTTTTGATGTAGTGCTTGTTATACTGCATCGTTTCGGCGTTTACCGCACAGCGCGCAAGATGCAGGCTGTCGGACAGATCCTGGTCGTTGGGCACGCCCTTGTAGTGGCACATATTGAAGCAGCCGTTGTGGCAGAGTATGCAGGGACGGATATCTTCCTCTCTGCTCTCCATAAGCTTGGTTACCCACTCGGTATCCGCAAGGAAGTTGCGCGCAAATCCGGCGCCGTCAAGCTTGCCCTCGGCAATGGAATCGGCTGCCGTGCGCGGATCGAGTCTGCCTGCGCATACAACGGGGATATCAACGAATTTTCTTATATGCTCAACGTCTTCAAGGTTGCAGTTTTCGGGCATATAGATGGGCGGATGAGCCCAGTACCATGCGTCGTAGGTGCCGTTGTCGCAGTTAAGCATATCGTAGCCGGCATCCTGCAGATATTTTGCCGCCTTTTCGGATTCTTCCATGTCGCGCCCTGCCTCGGTATATTCCTCGCCGGGAAGCGCGCCTTCTCTGAAGCCTTTGGTCTTGGATACAACGCTGTAACGCAGAGAAACGGGGAAATCGTCGCCGCATTCGCGCTTTATTGCCTTTACTATGTCAACGGCGAAACGGTAGCGGTTTTCAAAAGAGCCGCCGTATTCGTCGGTGCGCTTGTTTACATAGCCCAGGGTGAACTGGTCAAGCAGATACCCTTCGTGTACTGCGTGTACCTCAACGCCGTCAACGCCGGCATCCTTAAGCTGCTTTGCGGATAATGCAAATGACTCAACGAATTTATTGATTTCCTCCTTGGTCATCTCTCTGGAGGGGAGCTTATCCGACCAGCGGTTGGGAGAGGGAGAAGCGGTGGCGGTTATCTTGTCAAGGTCCATAAAGGGCTTTGATAAAACGCGCAGAGCTTTGTTATTATACAGCTTTTCCATCATTTCGCTTACGGTGAAGGATCTGCCGAATCCGGCGGTGAGCTGTACAAAAAGCTTTGCGCCCGTCTTGTGAAATTCGGGCATCCACTTTTTAAGGTCGGCATACATCTTCTTATTCGTGTGCAGCCACTGACCGAACATGGGGTTGTAAACGGGCTGACAGCCCGGCAGAACAAGTCCCGCATTGTTCTTTGCAACATCCAGAATGAATTTTGCACCCATCTTGTCAAAATGATTCGGCTCCATCCAGCCGAACAGGTCGGTTCCGCCCATGGAAGTAAGAACGATTCTGTTCTTGATCTCGCAGTTTTTAATCTTCCACGGCGTGAACAGGGGCTCTAAGCGTTTGTCCATAATATCCACTCCTTAAAAATAATAAAGCAATGCTTTTATTTCATTTTATCACGCATTTATCGTTATGCCAATACCCAAATTCAATTTTTATCGGATATGCGAATTCTTTTAAGTATAATTTATGCGCCGCAATAAAAACTAATTGTATGATGTGTTGCGATTTCGCTTGACAATGTAAACCAAAACGCATATAATATAGAGCGAAAGGAAGTGATGTTATGTCTACAACACCTACACAGGTACGTATTGATGCCGATATCAAGCGCGATGCAATGGCGCTTTTTGAAAGCTTGGGGCTTGATATGTCCGGCGCTGTCAATATTTTTTTGCATCAGTGCGTTTTGCGCGGCGGTCTGCCTTTTTCTGTTGAAATGCCGCAGTACAGCAAAAAAACACTTGAAGCAATGAATGAGGCCAAACGCATATCTGCCGATAAAAGCATAAAGGGCTACACGAATATGACCGATTTAAAGGCGGCGCTTGAAGAATGAAATATGAAGTAAAATTCACATCTGCATTCAAAAAAAGCTATAAGCTTATGCTAAAACGCGGTTTTGATTTAGCCGAGCTTGACAACATCGTTTATACTTTAAGCCAAGGCGAAATCCTCGCCGAGAAGTATCGCGACCATGCTTTGTCGGGAAATTTTGCGGGGTTCAGAGAGTGCCATATCAAACCCGATTGGCTCTTGGTTTATCTTCTCGAAAATGATATTTTAACGCTCACACTTGTTGATACGGGCTCGCATTCCGACATTTTTAAAAAATGATAAAAGGCAGTCGTATTGGGCGCTCTCAGTTAGGGATAAACAGCCTGACAAATGCGAATTTCGGCGAATAACGGCTTCAAAAAAAGTCCACATACATACCAGTATGCGGACTTTTTT
>JAZRWQ010000021.1:0-13373 GCA_045599805.1 Eubacteriales bacterium
CCTTTTGCAAGTGTTTTCTGATAAAAAAGTACATATATAGCTATTTTATTATCAATGAATGCATATATATGTATATGCTGATATAGATTAATTTTACCGGTCAAAAAGGGTGCAATAGCGATTCAGCCCTTGTAAACAGTAAAAAAAAGGATAAATATTAAAGTATTGCTTACAAAAATCTTGCTTTTTTTTAACTAATCGGATATAATGTAGTTAACCGTAAAGGGGAGTAGTTTGCAGTACGGATATGTACTGTTTCGCAGTATCGTCAATACACGGCATTATGCCCGGACTGCGAATGGACTATATGTTTAAAACGAGACTTTTGCTGTGCTTATTAAGGCGCGGCAAAAGTCTTTTTTTGAAAGGAAATATAAATGATAACTGCACTGATAATCTTTATAATTACCTATATCTGTATGATAGCCCTGCCTAAATACCGCCCCTGGGTGGCTGTTGCATCGGCGCTTATATATATTATTATAGGTGTCATGCCGCTGAACGGTGTGGTAAGCGCGGTAAACTGGAACGTTCTTATGATGCTCTGCGGCACGATGGGCACGGTAAGCCTTTTTATCGAGTCTAAAATGCCAAACCGTATGGCGGAGGTGCTGTTAACAAAAACTCCCAACGTAATGTGGGTGGCTGTTGTAATGTCGCTCTTTGCCGGATTTGTTTCGGCATTTATTGATAACGTTGCAACCGTTCTGATGATAGCTCCGGTAGGACTTGCCATCGCAAAGAAGCTTGATATCTCTCCGATACCACTTATTATATCCATTGCCGTATCATCCAATCTGCAGGGCGCTGCGACTCTGGTAGGGGATACAACATCCATACTTCTCGGCGGATATGCCGGCATGGATTTTAACGATTTCTTCTTTATGAACGGCAGGTTCAGTATTTTCTGGGCGGTACAGCTCGGCGCTATCGCCACTGTGCCCGTAATCATTTATCTTTTCAGACATAACCGTCAGAAGGTAACATCATCCGATAAAACAAGGGTGACCGATTATTTCCCGTCCGTATTGCTGATACTCAACGTATTGCTTCTTATTGCCGCTTCCTTTATAAAGAATAAGCCGGAGATCACGAACGGACTGATCTGCATAGGTCTTTGCCTTATCGGATTCGTATATTCGATAATACGCACCAAAAAACTTTCTTCGGTAAAGAATGCCATCAGGGATATAGATTATCAGACACTTATACTTCTGGCTGGCTTATTTGTGGTTATCGACAGTATAACCCGTGCCGGAGTTATAAATGAAATAAGTAATCTGTTTATTAAATTCGGCGGAAACAATATGTTCCTGCTCTATACGCTTATTGTTGTCGGCTCGGTGCTGTTCTCCGCATTTATCGACAATATACCTTACGTTGCCACAATGCTTCCCGTGGTTTCCGGTATAGCATCGCTTAACGGATGCGACCCTACCGTACTCTATTTCGGACTTCTCACCGGCGCAACACTCGGCGGAAACCTTACACCGATCGGTGCTTCCGCAAATATAGCCGGTATCGGAATACTTCGCAAAAACGGTTATGATGTCAAAACCTCCGATTTCATGAAGATAGGCGTACCGTTTACCCTTGTCGCAGTTCTTGCGGGTTATTTGTTCTGTTGGTTCGTTTGGGCATAATTTTCTGATTTTTGAACATAATACTATTATAAATTAAAAGTTGCATATTGACACATTATCCATTTTATGGTAACATAATGTATAATTTGGTTCAACTCAAAGGTTTCCTGACAAAATGTATAAGGAGGTCCAACAATGGGAACAAGAGGAAGAAAGCCTTTAAGCGGAGAAAGCTCCGAAGAAAGGAAGAAAAAGGTACTTGATACATTTCTTAAAACACTCATGGCAAACGGTTTGTATGAGACATCGGTCAGAGATTTAAGCGGATCCATCGATCTGCAGAGCGGCGGTTTATACTATTACTATGAGAATAAAGACGATGCCGTTGTTGCTTGCGCAGAGGAAGCTGCACTTCGCCTTGAGAATGAGCTTATTATAAAATCCCTGAAGGATACGGATGATATGGAGCTTTTGATGAAAAATCTCCGCAGACGCGCTTCCCGTATGGCGCCTATGACTCGTTTTTTGGTTGAGGTATCAACAACTCCGAGATATGCAGCCAGGATTCGTCCGGTGCTTGACCGTTTCAGTGAGCGCTACAAGTATTACAATCAGGTATTCGCCGATAAGTTGGGCTGTTCGGCAGAAGAGCTTGCGCCTTACTTTTATATGAGTATAACTGCCGTAACGAATTATATGATATTCGGTGTGGCCGAATATATACAGCCGCAGATCGAACTTATCGTTTCCGAAGTAAACAAGCTGAAAAAATAATTGCATAAAAAAATTCCCACACAGATGTGTGGGAATTTTTTGTCTTAAAATTAAAGTCCGAGAACTTCCTTAACGTATTCAACACCCAGACGGGGGCTTGTAAGTACGGGCTTTTCGATATGACCGAGCAGGGGAAGAAGAACGGTCATGCTGCCCTGTGCGAGAACAACAACGTCGTTATCCTTGGCGGCTGCTTCAACTTCGCCGAGTACCATCTTGTTGTGTGTTTCAACGTCACCCTTTTCGATAAGGATCATCATAGCGTCCTTAACGAGGTGCTTGTCGATAACTATTTCCTTGCCGGCTTCCTTAGCCATGTTTTCGATAAGACGGCAGCTCGGGCCGACAGTAGTGGCAACAGTAGCAACAACGGCTATCTTTTTGCCCATGGAAACGGCTTTTCTTGCCATGGCTTCGTCGATTTTAACAACGGGGACGTCAACAAAGGGCTTGATAAGGTCAGCAACCTCGCCAACGCTGGAGCACTGGTTGAGAATAAGGTCAACGCCCAGAGACTGTGCCTGCTGATAATAGTTGTACATTCTGCGCTTAACACCGGTGGTGGGACCGCCGTTTGCGTTTACTTCGTTGATAAGGCTGTCATCAATGATCTGATGAACCTTAACGCCGGGTAAAATTTCTGCGCAAAGGCTTTTCAGCTCTGCGGAAGAAACCGCGCTGGTCTGTACGATAGCAATGGATTTACTCATTTTTATATCCTCCGTAAAAAAAATATTAGTAAGGGTAGGTTACGCCGCAGGTCCAACCGCCGTCAATTGCAAGAATCTGTCCGGTGCAGTAGCCCGCAAGCTCGTCTGACGCAAGATAAAGCGCCGCTGCGGCAATTTCGTCCGCCTTTGCCTGACGCTTCATGGGTATATGATCTCTTATTATTCTGTCCTGTTCGCTGCTCATTACCTTGGACCACTGCGCGCTGTCAAGCGGAGTGGAGCCGGGAGCAATTGCATTAACTCTTATGCCGTACTGACCGTACTCTATCGCAAGGGCCTTGGTTGCGGCATTTACGCCGTTTTTTGCGGCAGGAAAGGCGCACTGATTTCTTAATGGGATGCGGGAGTTTACGCTGGACGTGTTTATTATGCATCCGCCGTTTTGTTTAAGCATAACGGGTATTACTGCCTGACAACATCTTAACATACCGTGCAGGTCTACGTCAATCATCCACTCAAATTTATCATCCATGAAATCTCTTACGATGCGTCTGCAGTCCTGTGGAATATTTACGCCGGCATTGTTCATCATTACATCGATTCCGCCTCGCTTTGCAACGATTTTTTCAATGGCTTCGTTTACGCTCTGAGCGCTTCTCTGGTCCATTGCATAGCCGTCGGCATTACCTCCGAGGCTTCTCAAGTACTGCGCCTTTTCATCGCATTTTTCCTGGCTGATGTCACAAACGGCAACATATGCGCCGTGCTCGGCAAATGCCTTTGCCATAGCGCCGCCTATAAGACCGGCGGCACCGGTGATAACAACGGTTTTATCTTTAACTGAAATATCCATTTATGCCGCCTCCTTAAAAATTACGCATATATCCGATATGCTGACCGCCGTCAACGGTAAGTATCTCACCGTTTAAATATTCCGCCTCGTCACAGGCGCAGAATATGGCGGCGTTGGCAACGTCTTCGGGAGTTATGCTTCTCTTGGTGGCAAGATGGTCGATCGCTTCTTTTGTGGGCGCGTTTTCGTATTCGAAGCCGTCAAGCGAACCTCTTGCGATGCAGTGAACGCGGATGTTGTGCGGAGTCATTTCCAAAGCGGAAACGCGTGAAAGACTCATTATCGCGCCGGATGAGGCAACGTTTGCCATGCAGTTTGCGGCAGGGGCAAGGCCCAGAGATGATGTTATGTTTACAACAACGCCCTTTTCCATAAATGCCATTGCCGTTTTACCCATATAATATGTGCCGTACAGCTCTTTTCTTACAGATGTAAGATATCTGTCCATATCCATGAGGTGGGTGGGCTTTCTGTCTTCACCCGTGATGTCGTCCTTCTCATTGTTTATGAGAATGTCTATCGAGCTGAAATCCTTTTTGATCTCTTCGCATATTCCTTCAAAGGTTTCGGGCTTTAAAATATCAAGTTCATATCCTTTTGCGGTGTAACCTGAATCGGAAAGCTCTTTTGCAAATGCATTTAAAGCATCTTTATCTTTATCGCAAAGGGCTATCTTTGCGCCGTTTAAGGCAAATGCTTTCGCAATAGCCATTCCGGGCTGACGTGCGGCGGCGGTGATTATTACCGTTTTGCCGCTCATATCGCTTTTAAGCATAAAATCACTCCTTTTGTACTTAATTATAGCTGAACGCAATGATTTTTACCATAGATAATATTTCTTATTTTTTATCCGATGTTATGTATCGTCTTGTTTTTAAATCCTGTTCGTAGTCATCGTCAAGCATTATCGGCAGATTAAGCCTGCGTTTCTGATCCTTTCGGAAGCGTCCGGGAGTTTGATTGAAGCGTGTGCTGAATGTTCGGTTGAAGTGGGGCACCGACTTGAATCCGCAGGTATATGCTATTGATTTCATGCTGTCATCGGTGTTGATAAGCTTGTCCTTTGCTTTGTCAAGACGTATGCTGTACAGGTACTGCATGATCGTCATTCCGGTGTCGCGTTTGAATGCCTGACATAAATATATCCTGCTGTAGCCAATCTCGTCTGCGGCATCCTCAAGCGTAACCGCGCTGTCAAAATGATTTTTAAGATAATCCGCCAGCTTTTTCGATACCTCGCTCAGCGTTTCGGTGTCGGGGGTGAGCTCGCCCTCATCATCGCAGTTCTCGCGCAGCAGGTATATAAGTACCTGCTTAAAGCGCGAATTGACAATATCTCTGAAAAATGGCTTTTTTTCAAGTGCTTCACGGTAAACGTCGTCAAGACATCTCAATATGCCGTTGCCGTTGGGCTTTACCTTAACGGGTATTCTCTGGCAGTATCCTGCCAGCTCTCCGCGTAAAACGAATTTCATGTCAAACATGGTCACTTCGTTATCGTGCTCGGATAAAAATTCATGCTCGGTACCGGGGCGTACAAATATGCAGTCGCCTGCGCCGGCATGCACGGTTTGGTTATCAATTTTAAAGCATCCTGTTCCCGATACGAGGCAGAATAGCTGATAATAGTCATGCTTATGCGAAGAAAATCCCCAACCGGATTGGTAGCTGTCTTTGTTAGCGTAAATAATTTCAAGCATTTTTATCCCTCCTTATCTATGATATATCAATATATCAGCCTTGTCAACAAAAACGATATTGCTATATTGAATAAAATAGGCTAAAATAGACTTAATAAAAAATTAAAGGAGTAAAGCTATGCGTAATTTATGTCAGGACAGCGAATTCGGGTATGATATTTCCATGCGTGACCGTATGCGTATGATAAAGGAAGCGGGATTTGACAGCGTTGCCATTTCATGGACAAACAGGTATATACATAATCAGGCTCCCGAAACAAAGGCAAATTGGGACGAATTTCCTTTGCTTGCCGAAGAAGCAGGACTTACCGTTGATAACGTTCACTGCGAGTTTGTGACCTGCGACAGCCTTTGGGAGGACACACTTGCAGGGCAGGAATATTTCGATACAATCAACAATACATTAAAGAACTGCGGACTTCGCCGTATTCCCACCGTTATTTTCCATCCGTCCACAAACCCCATCGGCGGTCTTATCTGCGATCTCGGGAAAAAACGTTTTGCGCTTCTTACCGAAACCGCCGAAAAATACAATGTAAATATCGCCGTGGAAAATATCAGAAATGCTGAGCATCTGAACTATATTCTTTCCAATTTCAATTCCAAGAAGGTCGGATTCTGCTATGATATCGGACACCAGAACTGCTTCTCATCCTATGTAGATGTTCTTGAAGCATTCGGCGACCGTCTTATGGCATTGCATCTTCATGATAACCACGGTAAGGTTGACGAGCATCTTTTGCCCTTTGACGGAACCGTTGACTGGGAACACTTTGTCTGCACTATGCAGAAGCTTGATTATAAGGGCTGTGTAGAGCTTGAATCCATGTCTCATAACTACCTGCACGGTGAATATCCCACCCCGGAAAGTTATCTTAAGGAAAGCTATAAGCGTGCAGTCCAAATTGCCGAGATGCTGGAAGAAAAGTAAAAATATATCAATTAAATATGTATAAAATTCTCCTTTGTGGTTAATAATCGAAATACAACAACCTAAAAGGAGATTTTTTATGTTAAAAAAAATAATATCCGCATTGATTCTCGGTACTATATCCGCAGCCCTTTTCGCTACATACTCATCGGCGGCGATGGCGCAGAGCGTTAGGGACGACGTGCTTCGTTTGCACGTTTTGGCAAATTCCGATTCTTCCTGCGACCAGTCTTTAAAACTAAAAGTCAGAGACGCGATACTTGAAAAAGCGCCCGAAATGTTTAAGGATGCTATGGGTAAAAGTGAAGCGTGGGATATTTCAAAAGAAAACCTTGACGTAATAAAAGATATCGCCGAAACCGAGCTTAGGACAAACGGATATGATTACAGCGTTAAAGTAACTCTCGGTGAAAGCTTTTTCCCTACAAAGGAATATGAAAACGGTTACCGTCTTCCTGCCGGATTTTACGATGCTTTAAAGGTCGAAATAGGTGAGGCGAGAGGCAAAAACTGGTGGTGTATTCTCTATCCGCCGTTATGCCTTGCCGGTGTAAGCGAAAAAAATGATGACATTATGTCGGAAATACTTGATGACAGTCAGCTCAGTTTTGTTAAGGTCGGATGCGCGGAAAACGTTAAGATAAAGTTCAAGCTTGCCGAATGGTGGGGAATGCTGAGCGAGAAATTTTGTTAATAAAAATTTATTGAAATCCTTATAAATTTACTGTATAATATAATCTGTATTATTTTGTAAGGAGGTGCGCTATGCAAAAGTCGAAGCGATTTATGTCTTTAGTTTTAACCGTGATGCTTTGTCTTGGCATTTTTGCCGGCTCTTTGCAGCTTAAAGCAAAAGCGGCCTCTTACAGAACGGGTTATGTGAACGATCCGGTGGACAGCTGTCTGCGCATCCGAGACGCGGCAGGTACCTCCGGTAATATCATAGGTTATCTTGACCACGGCACGCCTTTAAAAATATATTCCGAAACCACGGTATCCGGTGTGCTGTGGTATCAGGTATCCTGCGTTCAAAGCGGCGTTACTCTTAACGGCTATGTTTCATCCCAGTATGTAACCCTGGCAGAGGAGGATGAAAGCTTTGATGATTACCTTGCTCATCAGGGATTCCCGGAAAGCTACAGAGATGCTCTGCGCATCATTCATTCACTCTATCCCAACTGGGTGTTCCAGGCGGTTCATACGAATATTGATTGGAATACGGCGGTCGCAAAGGAATCGGAAATCGGGCGGAGTCTCGTTCCTCGTTCATGGGATAAGGCGTACATAAATACAGCCGATGTTGACTCGTCCGGCAAGCAGATAGGCAGAGACGGTGCAAACTGGGTAAGTGCGTCCTCCAAAGCCGTTGCCTATTATATGGATCCTCGAAATGCGCTTACCACGCCGTATATTTTCCAGTTCGAATGCCTTTCCTATAACAGTGATGTCCATAACGCTGCCGGCGTTCAGAAAATACTAAAAGGCTCCTTTATGGAAAACGGCTATAATGTCGGCGCAACATCCTACACTTATGCCGAAACATTTATGAAGGCGGCGGAAATATCAAAAGTAAGCCCGTATCATCTTGCGTCCCGTGTTCTGCAGGAGCAGGGCTATACCGGTACCTGGCTGTCCGACGGTGAAGTTCCCGGATATCCGGGGGCATATAACTTTTTCAATGTCGGCGCATATACTACCGACAACGCCTCGGCATCGGTAAACGGCGCTATCTATGCGCAGAAGGTATCTTCCGCTTATTACGGTCCGTGGACCTCGCCCTATAACTCCATTATCGGCGGCTCGATAATGCTCGGTGAAAACTATATAAACGACGGGCAGGATACGCTTTATTTCCAGCGTTTCAATGTCGTTGTGCCTCAGCTTTTCGGTCATCAGTATATGACCAACGTTGCCGCACCGCGTTCGGAATCAAGTTCAATGATGTCGGCATATTCAGGTGACGTCCTTTCGGGCTCACTTGTTTTCAGAATTCCGGTATATACCAATATGCCCGATAAGGCAGTGCCGCTTCCTACCGACGCATCAGCAGGCGATGAGCCTTCGTCCGGCGTACAGCCTACATATTCATCTTCCGTATATTCGGTTACCGACGGTCTGATAAGCAAAGTCTCCACCAACATAAAGGTAAGCGATTTCCTGAAAAATTTCTCCGTTAAGGACGGAACGATATCGCTTGTAAACTCTCTCGGTACGGTGAAGACGGTAGGTACGGTAGGCACGGGCGATGTTTTGCAGATAAAGAGCGGGCAGGGCAATGTTGTTTACAAAAGTATACCGATTGCCGTTGCCGGCGATGTCAACGGCGACGGACAGACCGCGCTCGTGGATTATCTTCTGATAAAGAAGTCGCTTTTGAAAACTGCGGCATTCAGCAAAGCACAGATTGCAGGCGCAGATATAAATAAAAACGGAAAAGTTGACCTGGCTGATTTCCTTCTTGTCAAAAAAACCATTCTCGGTACTTATAAAATAACGCCGTAAGGGGGTATGATGCAATGAAATTCAAAAGAGTTACAGCAGCGTTGTTAATTATTGCCGCAATGCTTGTTTTGGTTATTCCGGCAAGTGCGGCTTCCGGTTCTGCCTATATATCGGTAAGTGTCGGTAACCCCTCGATAGGCGACAGCATAACGGTGTATATTTCCGTTTCTTCCGATGGATACATATTCGGTTTTGAGGGCGATTTGTCCTATAACTCCTCCGTATTACAATATGACGGCGGCTCCGATTCCTCCGGCGGCGGAGGCAATGCGCATTTTGTTGTTGCGGCTGACAGCGAATCCGAAACCTCTATCGGTACAAGTATTTCCTTTAAGGCTATTGCTGCCGGTGACAGCGGTCTGTCGGTAACTATTTCGGGGGCGTACGATCCGAATATAAACGCCATATCCGTTTCCGGCACGTCCGCATCGGTAACCGTCGCAGGCGGCAGCAGCGGCACATCTGAATCCGAGCGTGAACCCGAACGTCACGAGGAAAGTCAGGAGGAAAGCAAGGAAGAAGAGAAAAAGCCCGAAGTAACAGTCGAAATAAACAAAGTAAAATACAGAATATGGGACGATCTTGAGGGGGTTGAACTGCCCGACGGATACGGTCCGCACGTATTTAATTATAATGATACCGAATGTCTGGGTGCCATTGAATCGGGAAGCTCAACGATAATAGCATATCTTGAAAATGTCGAAACGAAGAAATCCTCGTTCTTCGTGTTCAATACCCATGACGGCACATTCCTGCCGTTTGCTCCGGTAAAATCCATGGCAAGCACTTATGTACAGTATCCTTTATCCGACGGACTCACCGTGCCCGAAATATTTGATATCGAAGTCGATAATTTCGGCACTGCGGGAATACCCGCCTGGGAAAGCAGCGATTCACGCCTTGCAAATCTCGTTCTGTTCTACGGTACCGATGCAAAGGGTATAAAGGGATTTTATCTCTATGATAAGGACAACGGATCGGTTTCACGTTTTATGTATATGAATTTCCTGCCGGAAGAAAAGCCGGAAGAAAATGATGAGCCCGAAACCGAACCCACCGTTACCGATGCAGCGCAGAGCCTCTATGCCAAGATACTTGAGGATCAGCGTATATTCATCATAATCGCCGTTCTTGCGGCATTGTCGATAGGCTTGCTTATTGCTCTTATATGCAGCATCGCATTTAAAAAAGTAAGCCGTGTTGATAAAGAAAAGTTCCGCAAGAAGATGGAAAAGAAAAAGAATCGCGTTACCAAACGCGCTGAAAAGTATATGTCCGGCGGTGATACCGAAACTCCCGAGCTCGAAATAGAAACGGAGAATTTTGATGAAATTCCCACGGACGATTCCGGGGATATCGTTATAGACGTAACCGATGAGGAAGAATAATAAAAGCGGTAAATCATTTTGATTTACCGCTTATTTTTTATACCACCTGGAAAATATAAAATTTAAGATAATCTGTTTCCGGCACATTCCACAGTATCGGATGATCGGGGGCTTGCTGGCGAGCTTCAATCTGTCTGAGCTCCACCTTTGCTTCTTTTGCCGCGCTTTTAAGCATCTTTACAAATAATTCATCCGGCATAAAATGTGAGCATGAGCAGGTGGCAAAATATCCGCCTCTGGGCAGGGCTTTCAGCGCCTCACGGTTTATTTCCTTATATCCCTTTGTGGCTGTTGCCACCGTCTTTCTCGATTTGGTAAATGCCGGCGGATCGAGAATGATAAAATCATATTCGCCTTTTTTCAGTATGGGCAGATAATCGAAAATATCCGTAACGATAAAATTTATATTGTCCGAAAGACCGTTCATCTGCGCATTTCTTTTTGCCATCTCAATGGCGTTTTCGGAAATATCCGCGGCGGTAACGCTTAATGCTCCGCCCTTTGCGGCGTTAAGCGCAAAAGAACCGGTATGCGTAAAGCAGTCAAGAACCTTTTTGCCCTTTGCAAGCTTTGCGGCGGCAAGTCTGTTATATTTCTGATCAAGAAAAAACCCCGTTTTCTGTCCGTCTTCAACGTCCACGTTGTATTTGATGCCGTTTTCGGTAATTACAGTTTCGGTGCTTTCGGGTATGTCAACGCCGTTAAGTTTAAACCAGCCCTTGTTTTGCTCCATGCCTTCAAGCGTTCTTATTGCAACGTCATTGCGTTCATAAATACCCTTTATTTCCTGCCCGTCTTTTTTCAGAACTTCGTAAATGATAGGGAAAAGGTCGGCTTTGATTTTCTCAATTCCAATCGAAAGAGTTTGAATAACAAGTATATCGTTAAAGCGGTCAACGGTAAGCCCCGGGAATTTATCTGCTTCGCCGAAAATCACGCGGCAGCAGGATATATCATCCCCCATAACCGTCTTGCGATAATTCCAAGCGTACTCAACCCGTCTTTTCCAAAAGCTCGAATCAAATTTATCGTTGGCGTTATCGGAAATAAGCCGGATGCGTATTTTACTGTTAAGGCTTAAAAAACCACTTCCTATATATCTTCCTTTTGCCGAAACAGCATCAACAATGCATCCGTTTTCCGCATTCCCTGCAATTTCCGTTACTTCGTCTTCAAATATCCAGGGGTGTCCGTTTGCAACCCAATTCGCACCTTTATCGGTTATAATCGCTTTAATATAGCCTCTTTCTGCCTTCAACGGTATGATCTCCTTGTTCTTTTTGAACTGATTATACCACTTTTTGAAATAAAAAAATATGAATTTATAAAAAATTTTAGTGCAATTTTTGTAATATGGTGGTAAAATATATAAAAAAGTGTATGAGGTGACATACAATGGATAAAAAATTCAATGTAACCGTTAATTACAAATGGTGCAAGGCCTGCGGTATCTGCATTGCTCTTTGCTCGAAAAATGTCCTTGAAGCAGACAGTGAAGAAAAGGCTGTTGTAAAGAATCCCGATGCCTGCACCGGCTGCGAAAGCTGTGTTGTTCATTGTCCCGATTTTGCAATAGATGTAAAGGAAGTGTGAAAATGAAAAAACCCGTTTTAATGCAGGGCAATACCGCCTGCGCTTTGGGTGCTCTCAAAGCAGGTGCGACCTTCTTCGGCGGTTATCCTATAACCCCATCTACCGAAATTGCCGAGCTCATGGCTGAAAAGCTTCCGAAAATCGGCGGTAAGTTCATGCAGATGGAGGATGAAATCGCATCCATCAGCGCAATCGTCGGCGCTTCCGCAGTAGGCCACAAGGCGTTCACCGCAACAAGCGGCCCCGGCTTTTCACTTATGCAGGAAATGCTCGGTTATGCCTGCAATGCCGAGCTGCCCTTGGTAATAGTAAATGTAATGCGTTCCGGCCCGTCCACCGGTCTGCCTACTCTTCCTGCCGCACAGGACGTAATGCAGGCAAGATGGGGCACCCATGGCGACCATTCCATAATAGCTCTTTCTCCTGCCTCGGTAAAGGAAGCATACCTTTTTACCATACAGGCATTCAACCTTGCCGAGAAATACCGCACTCCCGTTATCGTGCTTATGGATGAAAAGATAGGCCATTTAAGAGAGGGCTTTAAGGTCGAAGATGATGAAATTCCCGAAATTATCGAAAGAAACAGGGAATATGTCAAAGAAGGCTATCTGCCTTATAAAAATACGGAAGATATGATCCCGCCTACCGTGCCTTTAGGCATCGGCGCAAGATATCATATTACCGGTCTTACTCATAATGAAGCCGGCTTCTATACTCAGAAGCCCGATGAGGTTGCACCGAATCTTAAGCGTATGCACGATAAGATAGAGCTCAATAAAGATGATATCTGCGAGTACGAAACGGTAAATACCGAAGACGCCGATGTTGTTATCGTATGCTACGGTGCAGTATCGCGCAGCGCGCACGAAGCAATGCTCAAGCTTAACGAAAAGGGCAAGAAGGTCGGACTTTTAAGACTTAAAACTCTGTGGCCCTTCAACGATAAAATCGTATACGAAGTATGTAAAGGAAAGAAGCTTGCCGTAATGCCGGAAATGAATTTAGGCCAGCTTTCGAGAGAGGCTGAAAGGGCGCTAAAGGAAACTCCGTTTGCCGCGCTTTTATGTGCCAACGGCGACCTTATGGCTCCCGTTACGATTGCTCAGTTTATTGAAAAAGAAATGGAAAAGAGAGGAGAGAAGTTCTGATGCTTAAGGCGTATGAAAAATATTTCAGAGACAACCTGCCTCACATTTGGTGTCCCGGCTGCGGCAACGGCATAGTAATGGGCGCTTTCGGCAGAGCCGTTGAAAAGCTCGGCTACGAAAACGACGATGTTATGGTCGTTTCCGGCATCGGATGCTCTTCCCGTATTACCGGATATCTTGATTTCAATACCATGCACACCGCGCACGGCAGAGCATTGGCAGTTGCAACC
>JAZRWQ010000022.1:0-14054 GCA_045599805.1 Eubacteriales bacterium
CTTCAGATATTTGCCGGTAATTGAATTTTCGGATGCTATGATATCCTTTACGCTGCCCTGCGCCACGACCTCGCCGCCGTGAACGCCGGCGCCCGGGCCGATATCCACGATCTCATCGGCGGTGCGTATCGTTTCCTCATCATGCTCTACAACGATAAGGGTATTGCCCTGATCACGGAGCTGCTTTAAGGTCGCAAGCAGCTTTTCGTTGTCGCGCTGATGCAGACCGATGCTCGGCTCGTCAAGGATATATATTACCCCCATAAGCGCCGAGCCTATCTGCGTTGCAAGGCGTATGCGCTGGCTTTCGCCGCCCGAAAGGGTGGATGATGCGCGGTTTAAGGTAAGATAATCGAGCCCTACGGAATTGAGAAAGCCGAGCCGCGCCTTTATTTCTTTCAGAACCTGTCCGGCAATGGTAAGCTGGCGCGGAGTAAGCGTAAGCTCATTTACGAAATCGTATATATCATTTATCGGAAGCTGGCACATATCGTATATGCTCATGCCGCCCACCGTTACGCCGAGCGCCATGGGATTAAGGCGCTTGCCGCCGCATTCGGGGCAGGGAGACGTGCCCATGAAGCGCTCTATGTCATATCGGGAATACATGCTGTTCGTCTCTCTGTAACGGCGCTCCAGATTATTGCAAACGCCCTCAAAGGGCTTATCGTAGCGGTTTATATGTCCGCCGATATTGCGTGCAAGGGGCAGTATCCTGCCGTTTGTGCCGTACAGAAGAACATTCTTTGCCTCATCGGGCAGATCCCTATACGGAATATCGAGCGAAAAATCGTACTCATCGGCGAGCGCTCTGAAAAACATCATGGCGATGCTTGACTCATCGTCCACCGTCCAGCCCGAGCCCTTTATCGCGCCCTGACGGACGGAGAGGGTTTTATCGGGAACGACCAAATCGGGATCGACCTTAAGCAGACTGCCGATGCCCGAACAGCAGGGGCAGGCGCCGAATGGGTTGTTGAAGGAGAAAAGACGGGGCACGAGCTCCTCTATCGTAACGTCGTGGTCGGGGCAGGCGTATTTCTGCGAAAAGAGTATCTGCTCGCCGCCGATTATATCCAGAACGGTAAGTCCGTTTGCCAGCTTGGAGGCGGTTTCCACCGAGTCGGTTATTCTGCCGCGCGCACCTTCCTTTATGACGATACGATCGACAACGATATCGATATTGTGCTTTTTGTTTTTCTCCATGGGGATGCTTTCGGCAAGGTCATACTGTATGCCGTCAACGATGACTCTTACATAGCCGCTCCTTTTCGCATCCTCTAAAAGCTTATGGTACTCGCCCTTGCGCCCTCTTACTACGGGAGCAAGTATCTGCGCTTTGGTACCCTCGTCAAGAGACATTATGCGGTCAACTATCTGGTCGATGCTCTGCTGTTTTATCTCTCTGCCGCATACAGGGCAGTGAGGCACGCCGATATTGGCGAAAAGCAGACGGAGATAGTCGTATATCTCGGTTATGGTGCCCACGGTGGAACGCGGGTTTTTCGAGGTCGTTTTCTGGTCTATCGAGATGGCGGGCGAAAGGTTTTCTATCGAATCCACATCCGGCTTATCCATCTGTCCGAGAAACATTCTTGCATAGGACGAAAGACTTTCAACGTATCTGCGCTGTCCCTCGGCGTATATCGTATCAAAGGCAAGAGATGACTTGCCGCTGCCCGAAAGGCCGGTGAAAACAACGAGCTTATTGCGCGGTATGTCAAGGCTTATGTTTTTCAGATTGTTTTCCCTTGCGCCTCTGATTTTTATTGACTGCTTATCCATTTGTTTTATCGGTCAGCTCCTTTATTCTGTCTCGTAAATATGCGGCGTGCTCAAATTCCAGAAGCTTTGCCGCCGCCTTCATTTCCTTTTCGAGCCTTGCTATAAGCTCAAGACGCTCCTTATCGGAAAGACGCCTGCCGTCATAACTCTTTTCCAGTTTATCCTTGGAGGTTATTTCAAGCACGTCTCTGATATCCTTTATAACGGTGGTGGGGGTTATTCCGTGAGCCTCGTTATACGCCTTCTGCACCCTTCTGCGGCGGTTGGTTTCGGTTATGGCGCGCTCCATGGACGCAGTCACGGTATCGCCGTACATTATTACCCTCGCCTTGGCGTTACGGGCGGCTCTGCCCACCGTCTGTATAAGGGAGGTCTCGCTTCGCAGGAAGCCCTCCTTATCGGCATCGAGGATGGCCACAAGCTCGACCTCGGGGATGTCAAGTCCTTCTCTTAAAAGGTTTATGCCGATAAGCACATCAAACTGACCGAGACGCAGATCCCTTATAAGCTGCATGCGCTCTATCGTATCAACGTCGTGGTGCATATAGCGCACCTTCATATCAAGGCCCCTGAAATACTCGGTAAGATCCTCCGCCATCTTCTTTGTAAGGGTGGTAACGAGTACCCTGCCGCCGCTCTGCACTACCGAATTTATTTCGCCGTACAGATCGTCGATCTGTCCTGTGGTGGGACGGACGGTGATCTCGGGATCGAGAAGCCCCGTGGGGCGTATAAGCTGCTGGGCAATGCGCGACGCTCTGTCCTTTTCAAAATCTGCGGGAGTTGCGCTTACGAATATCGCCTGATTGACTTTTGATAAGAATTCATCGAAATTAAGCGGACGGTTATCGAATGCGCTCGGCAGACGGAAGCCGTAATTCACAAGCGATTCCTTCCTCGCCCTGTCGCCGCCGTACATTCCTCTTACCTGCGGCAGTGTTACGTGAGACTCATCCACAAACAGAAGAAAATCCTTCGGGAAATAGTCCATAAGCGTATACGGCGTACTGCCCGGCGCTCTGCCGCTTAATATCCGTGAATAGTTTTCAATCCCCGAGCAAAATCCTATCTCGGTAAGCATTTCAACGTCGTACCGGGTACGCTGGCGTATTCTCTGCGCTTCTATCAGCTTGCCCTCGGACTCGAAGTATTTTACGCGCTCCTCCATCTCGTTAAGTATTTCTTTTATCGCCCTGTCCATTTTATCGGCAGGGGTAACGTAATGGGAGGCGGGATATATAACAGCATGGCTCAAAACGCCGACAAGCTCACCGGTAAGCGAATTTATTTCGCTTATGCGGTCTATCTCATCGCCGAAAAATTCCACTCTCAGACAGTTGCCGCTCGATGCCGCGGGATATACCTCAACAACATCGCCGCGAACGCGGAAGCGGTTGCGCTGAAAATCCATATCGTTGCGCTCATACTGTATGCGCACAAGCTCTTTTATAAATGCGTCTCTGTCAAGCGCCATGCCGGGCCGCAGAGAAATCACCATGCCCGAATAGTCCTCGGGGTCGCCGATCGAATAGATGCAGGATACCGAGGCTACGATTATAACGTCTCTGCGCTCGAAAAGCGAAAAGGTTGCGCTGTGGCGCAGTTTATCTATCTCGTCGTTTATGGACGAGTCCTTTTCTATATAGGTATCGGTATGGGCGATATAAGCCTCCGGCTGATAGTAGTCGTAATATGAAACGAAATACTCTACGGCGTTATTGGGGAAAAATTCCTTGAATTCGCTGCAGAGCTGGGCGGCAAGGGTTTTATTGTGGGCAAGCACCAGCGTGGGCTTATTTACGTTGGCGATGATATTGGCCATGGTAAAGGTTTTGCCCGAGCCGGTAACACCCAAGAGCACCTGATTTTTGTCGCCGTTCTGCACGCCTTTTGTAAGCTCTTCTATCGCGCGCGGCTGATCGCCCATCGGCGTATATTCCGAATGCAGTTCAAAATGGTCCAATTAAACCCTTCCTTTCCCTTTTATTGAAAGCTAAAGGAGAATTAACGAAAATTCTCCTTTATGGTTATAGATTTATTCCTTTTTGGCATTATCGTATATTTTTTTATACTTATTGTCCAGCACGATAAACAGCGCCGCGGCGCCGGCAAGGAATATGATAATCCCGCCGGCAATGAACATATCGCCCGCAGATATCATGCTTGCGAGGAAGGATGCGTCCGCGTCCCTCTTCATGCTTACCGAGTAGAAACGGTCCAGGCTGTCCTGCAGATTGAAAGCAAGAGTTGAATTCAACCGCATAACCATTTCAAAGCCCTCATCGTAATTTGCGCCCTCGCGTAAGGCAAGCTCGGTGATGGGCTTTTTATTAACGGTTTTGGAGTAGAACATATAGGTATTGCTTGTAAACAGGCCGGTGCCTCTTGTAAAGTGATTGTATGAGGAGCCTATTACCTCTACGATATCATAACCCCTCGGGCAGTCATCCTCGTCGAGCGAGCCGACGATATCTCTTATCGCTCTTTCGGGGTATATGGTCGTTTTGTAGCCGATAACGATATGGTCACCGTCGGGGTTTACATCCCTGAACTGACTGCCGTTTTGCTTTTTGCCGACAAGCACGGTATACCCTGCGCCAAGGCAGTTTTCCAAAGCGTCGTCATAGTCATCCTCGACAAAGCCCTTGATTTCGCTGATATAGGTCTGTGGGTTTTCAACTATTCCTTCCGACTCGTTTTTGAAGATATTTGTTTCAAAAATCCTTCTTGCGAGGTCTTCGGTTATAAAGTCCATGGATACCCAGCCGTAATAAGCACCCTTTTTAAAGGGATAGCTCATAAGCTGAACGGTCATTCCATCGGCTTCCTTTTTAGGCGTGGGAACGATATATTTTGTATAAGGTAAACCCGCGTTATTGCGTATCTTTTCGCCCTTTTCGTTATAGGCATACTGACCGGTAGAGGAGGTGTAGGCGGCACGGAATTTGCTCTGCGGCTGAAATTCCTTTATATGCTGAACACCGGCGCTGTTAAAGAAAGGCAGGATCACATTCCACTTTTCGGCAAAGGTCACGTCGTAATTGTTCCTTGTGGAGGGCATAAGGTCACCGAATCCCATGCCGTTCACTTCATCGTAATCAAAGATGATAACTCTGCCGCGCGCCTCACCCATTTTGGTGTACACACTGAAACGGTTCGTCTTATGGTAACGGATAATGGGATTGTCTGCCACGTTAAGTGCCCTTGCAAGGTCATCTTCCGCCTTTGCAACCGCCGAGTAGGTATTCTGGGCATTGCCGTTTGCATCAAAATCCTCTTTCTCGTCATCGGCATCGGATTCGTGCTGTACCGTTAAAATTACCGTTTCGGTGGGATGGGCATTGAGAAAGTCGGCTATCTGGGTAAGCACCATATCGTAGGTGTAGGGAGTATCGTCCCCGTCCTTTGTCTTTGCGGGGACCTGCGCATCGTAGCGCCAAAATGAGCCGGCGCCGTGACAGATGGCAGCCTTGTTGTTTCCGCCGTAACGAAGGCGGATATCAAAAATTCTTGCGCCTCTTTCAAGCTGAGCGGCAACATCAACATACTGCGTAATGGCATAGGTAGCCGTTGTATCGGTGCAGTAATACATGCCCGAATCGTGAGTGCCGGGGATGTTCATGCTGTTAAGATATGCCTCATCGTCAATCTGTCCCATCCAGTCGCTTGCAGATACCCTCTGTGCGAGGGGTGGAGGGCCGAGGGTAGGCTCGTCCGCCAAAACCGGGCTTAATTCAACCGCAAGCAAAACAACAATAAGCAGCGATACGAATATACGGCGTAATCTTTTTCCCATAAAAAATCATCCTTCTTTTTCCTGTTTAACTTAATTAGTATATCATAGCTATTATAAATAATCAATAAATTTAAAAAAGAGCAAAAATTTTACAAAAAAATATTGACAATTCACGCATATGGGGTTATACTCATTCTATAATTTTAAAGGCTGTGACGAAGACTGTGGATATTTCCTTTCTCCAGAGAGGCGGCGCTTGCTGAAAGCCGCTGTAAGGGTTTGTCATTACTATCACTTCCGAGCCGGGAGTCCGAAAGGAAACGAGTAGACGCTCCCCGTGATTGCTGCGTAAATGCATAAGGCTTGTTGGAGTCTGAGTGGCGCGAAAGCGCAATTTGAGTGGTACCGCGGAAATGATCATTCCGTCTCAAAGAAATTTGAGACGGATTTTTTTATTTTATTCGGAGGTAAAAAAGTGAACACACATGAAACTTCCACCGTATTATACGAGGTGGCGCTGAGAATCAGGGAAATGAGGCTTATCGCCGGCTACACCATCGAACAGATGGCGCAGATGACCGACGTTACGCCCGAGCAGTATGAGATATACGAGGTAGGCAATATCGACCTGCCCTTCTCCTTCATACACAAATGCGCCATCGCTTTCAATATCGAGCTTACCGACCTTTTGGAGGGACGCAGCGCGCATCTGTCATCCTATACCGTTACACGTAAGGGATGCGGTCAGCGCACCGCCAAGGAGGACGGCATAGAGATAAGCAACCTTGCCCCCTACTTCAAGCAGAAGATCGCCGAGCCGTACTGGGTAAAATACGACTATCAGCCGGAGCTGCAGAATAAGCCCATTGCGACGGCTACCCATTCGGGACAGGAATTTGACCTTATAATCAACGGTCAGCTTATGGTCAGAATAGGCGACCACACCGAGGTCCTGAATGAGGGCGACAGCATTTACTATAACTCCTCCACTCCCCACGGCATGATCGCCGTAGGCGGAAGCGACTGCCTGTTTTTGGCGGTAGTTCTGCCCGGAGAGAAGACCGAGGAGGCGGAAATAAGAAAGAGTGTTTCGGGCAAATCCTTACCCGAAAGCTACGTTTGCGACAAGTTCATCCATACCAAGGAGGATGAAAACGGCGCGCTCACCGAAATTACCTTTGAGAACGAGGATAAGTTCAACTTTGCCTTCGATATCGTTGACGCCATAGGCGAAAAGGACCCCGATCGTCTTGCCATGCTGCACATCGACAAGAACATGGTCGAGCGCCGCTTTACCTATGCCAAGATGAAGCGCGAATCCTCGCAGGCGGCAAACTATTTCAAATCGCTCGGCATAAAGAAGGGCGACAAGGTAATGCTCGTGCTCAAACGTCATTACCAGTTCTGGTTTGCGATTTTAGGCCTGCACAAGATAGGTGCCGTTGCCATTCCGGCAACCAACCTTCTGCAGTGCCACGACTTTGAATACCGCTTCAACGCCGCGCAGGTTGATGCCATTATATGCACCGCCGACGGCGACACGGCAAATCAGGTAGACCTCGCGCAGAAGACAAGTCCCTCTTTGAAAACGAAGATAATTGTCGGCGGCACAAAGGACGGCTGGCACGACTTTGACGGCGAATACAACCTGTTCAGCGGCAAGTTCAGGCGCACCGAGGACAGTCCCTGCGGCGACGACACCATGATAATGTTCTTCACCTCCGGCACCACCGGCTATCCCAAGATAGCCGCGCACAGCTATAAGTACGCTCTGGGCCACTACATCACCGCCAAATACTGGCACGGCGTTGACAAGGGCGGACTGCACTTTACCATTTCCGAAACCGGCTGGGGCAAGGCGTTATGGGGCAAGCTTTACGGTCAGTGGCTGTGCGAGGGCGCGGTATTTACCTATGACTTTGACCGCTTCGATGCCGCAAAGATTCTTCCCATGTTCAAAAAATACAACATCACCACCTTCTGCGCACCGCCCACCATGCTGCGCATGATGATAAGAGAGGATATCTCCAAGTACGACCTTTCCTCGATAGTTCACATGACCACCGCCGGCGAGGCACTGAACCCCGAGGTTTACAAGCTGTTTGAGAAGGCAACGGGACTGCAGATAATGGAGGGCTTCGGACAGACCGAGCTTACCCTTGCGATAGCAAACCTTATAGGCAGACCGCATAAGCTTGGCTCGATGGGCAAGGCATCACCTCTTTACGATGTTGTACTTATCGACAAAAAGGGCAATATCACCGGCCCCGGCGAAACCGGCGAAATATGCGTGCGCACATCCGAAAAGGTACCCTGCGGCCTGTTCAAGGGTTATTACAACAACGAGGCCGAAACGCTTGAATCATGGCACGACGGATATTACCATTCGGGCGACCTTGCATGGCAGGATGAGGACGGCTTCTTCTGGTATGTTGGCAGAAAGGATGACGTTATCAAGTCCTCCGGCTACCGCATAGGGCCTTTCGAAATAGAGAGTGTCATCATGGAATTGCCCTACGTTCTGGAATGCGGCGTCTGCCCTGCTCCGGATGAGGTCAGAGGTCAGGTAGTTAAGGCCGCAATCGTACTTACAAAGGGCACTGAGGCATCCGAAAAGCTCAAAAAAGAGATACAAGAATACGTCAAGGTTAAGACGGCGCCCTACAAATATCCGAGAATAGTTGAATTCAGAGATTCTCTCCCGAAAACCATAAGCGGAAAAATTCAAAGAAATTTACTTTAATTTACAAAAAAGCATTGACATTTATTATAAAGATATGTTATAGTACGCTTATTAAAAGGCGTTGACGAGGAGATCGTTAAAACAAGCTTTTCACAGAGATGCGGAGACGGGTGAGAGTCCGCAATAAGTTTCTTTAACGTATGTAGCCTCTGAGCCGGGAGGAAGAAAGTTTTATTACAAGTAGAACCTCCCCGTGACTGCTGCGTGAATGCATACGGCTTGTCAGAGCCTGAGCGGCGCGAGAGCGCAATTTGAGTGGTACCGCGGGCAGATAATATGCTCGTCTCAAAGACATATCTTTGGGACGGGCTTTTTTAGTATCCGCCCCGGAAAAGGAGCATCACAATATGACACAGACAACCGGTCTTGACACCAAACTGAAAGACGTTGCCGCCCGTATAAGGGAGCTTAGAGAAATATCCGGCATCGACGTTGACAGAATAGCTGAGATCACCGACCTTTCGCAGGAGGATTATCTCCTTTGCGAAAGAGGCGAGGCTGACCTTACCTTCGCTTTCATCTATCGCTGCGCGATGGCTTTCGGCGTTGACGTTACCGATATCATCGAGGGCCACAGTCCCAAGCTTCGCTCCTACACCGTGACGCGCAAGGGATGCGGCCAGCGAATAGAGGAAGCGCACGGCATGGTTTACTACAACCTTGCGTCCGATTTCCGCAACCGTATTGCCGAACCGCTTTTGGTTTACCATACCTACAACCCCGAGGATGAGCTTAAGCCCATTGAGCTTACCACACATACCGGACAGGAATGTGACATCATCGTAAGCGGCAAGCTTAAGGTACAGGTAGGCGACCATACCGAGGTTTTAAGCGAGGGCGACAGCATTTACTACGACTCATCCACCCCCCACGGCATGATTGCCGTTGACGGCGGCTGTTACTTTTACGCCATAGTTCTCAACCCCTCGGAAAATCAGGGCACAAGTGAAATAACCACCGTTACCGATACCGTAAGCTACACCGAGGACGACAAGAACGAGGCATGGAGAAAGTTCATATCCGTTGAGAAAAACGAAAAGGGACTTCCCGAAAAGATCACCTTTACAAATGCCGATAAGTTCAACTTCGCCTACGATATCGTTGACGATATCGCGCGCAGAGAGCCCGAAAAGCTTGCGCTTCTGCATATCGACAGACAGGGCGTTGAAAGAAGATTTACCTTCCGCGAAATAAAGAGAGAATCAAACCGCGCCGCCAATTACTTTACCAACCTCGGCATAAAGAAGGGCGACAGAGTTATGCTCGTTCTCAGAAGACATTATCAGTTCTGGATAGCCGCCATTGCCCTGCACAAGATAGGCGCTATAGCCATTCCGGCAGTAGCACAGCTGCAGAAGCATGACTTTGAATACCGCTTCAATGCCGCCGGCGTTTCCATGATAATCTCCGCGGAGGGCGACGTTACCGATCAGATAGATGCGGCAGCGCAAAGCTGCGGCACACCGCTTATCAAGCTTATTGCGGGCGGTGAAAAGGAAGGCTGGAGAAGCTTTGACAATGAATACCATGTATTCAGCAGTCACTTTGACAAGCCGGAAGACATTCCCTGCGGCGACGATACCATGCTTATGTTCTTCACCTCCGGCACTACCGGATATCCCAAGATTGCCGCGCACAGCTACAAGTACGCGCTGGGACATTTCCACACCGCCAAATACTGGCAGTGTGCCGAGAGAGACGGACTGCACCTTACCATTTCCGATACCGGCTGGGCAAAATCGGCATGGGGCAAGCTTTACGGTCAGTGGCTTTGCGAAAGCGCACTTTTCGTTTACGATTTCGACCGTTTCGATGCCTCTCAGATACTTCCCATGTTCAAAAAATACAACATCACCTCCTTCTGCGCACCTCCTACGATGCTGCGCATGATGGTAAAGGAGGATATATCCAAGTACGATCTGTCGTCGGTAAAGAATATGACGACTGCGGGCGAGGCGCTTAACGCCGAGGTTTACCGCCAGTTCCATAAGGCTACCGGGCTTAAGATAAGAGAAGGCTTCGGACAGACCGAGACAACCATGGTTATAGGCAATTTGCGCGGCGACACCCACAAGATAGGCTCGATGGGCAAGCCGGCGCCCATTTACGATATATCCCTGCTTGACAAGGACGACAAGCCGGTTAAGATAGGCGAAACCGGCGAAATATGCATAAACACCGCAAACGGCGCGCCCTGCGGCTTGTTCACCGGCTATTATCACGATGACGACAAGACGAGAGAAGTATGGCACGACGGCTTCTACCACACCGGCGACCTTGCATGGATGGACGAGGACGGCTTCTACTGGTACGTAGGCAGAGCCGATGACGTTATCAAGTCATCCGGCTACCGTATAGGGCCCTTCGAAATCGAAAGCGTTATCATGGAGCTTCCCTATGTTCTGGAATGCGGTGTTTGCGCCGCGCCCGACGAGGTAAGAGGACAGGTAGTAAAGGCCGTTATAGTTCTTACCAAGGGAATGCTTCCGTCGGAAGCACTTAAGCAGGAAATCCAGGACTACGTAAAGAAGAACACCGCGCCTTATAAATATCCGAGAATAGTTGAATTCCGCGACAGCCTGCCCAAGACGGTAAGCGGCAAGATACAGAGAGGACTTCTCTGATGAATGCAAAACGGCTTACCATATTCGCGGGGCATTACGGAAGCGGCAAGACGAATATTGCCGTAAACTACGCATTATGGCTTAAAAATCAAGGGCATAAGGTTACCGTGGCGGACATGGATACGGTAAACCCATATTTCCGCACAAAGGACAGCGCCGAAATTTTTATGGAAAACGGCATAAATCTAATTGCCTCGGCTTACGCAGGCTCGAACGTTGATCTGCCGGCGCTTCCGTCGGAGATATACGCGCTGACCGAGGATAAAAGCTCCCACGCCGTAATAGACATCGGCGGGGACGACCGCGGTGCCTACGCTTTGGGAAGACTTACCCCCGAGATTTTAAAAGAAAACGATTACGAAGCGATATTCGTAATAAACAAATGCCGTCCGCTGATATCCACACCCGAAAATGCTCTGGGTATAATGAGGGAGATAGAAAGCGCATCCGGCATACCCTTTACGGCGATAGCCAACAACACCAATTTAGGCGAGGCTACGACCGTTGACACGATAAACGACTCCATGGAATATACAAAAGCGGTATCCGAGCTTGCAAAGCTTCCCGTTAAATTCGTAAGCGTTAAGGAAGGCTTTGAGGATAAGATAACTGCCGATTATGAAATATTCCCCATGAAGCTTCAGAAAAAAATAATATAAAGAGGTACATGCTATGGCAAAACTTACGTTCAAAACAAGTGCGTGTAAGGGCTGCGGCCTCTGCGTGGAGGCTTGCCCGAAGGGGCTTATCGCCCTTTCAAAAACGGAAATAAACGAAAAGGGACATTACCCCGCAGTTATGACCGATGAATCCAAATGCATCGGCTGTGCATTCTGCGCCGTTATGTGTCCCGACTGCGTTATAAAGGTCGAGAGGTGATAAAATGGCTGAAAAGGTACTTATGAAAGGCAATGAAGCCATTGCCGAGGCAGCTATCAAATGCGGCTGTCTGCATTATTTCGGTTACCCCATTACCCCGCAGACGGAGGTTGCCGCCTATATGTCAAGGCGTATGCCCAAGGTTGGCGGATGCTTTTTACAGGCTGAGAGCGAAATAGCCGCCATAAACATGGTTTACGGCGTTGCCGCTACCGGCAAAAGAGTTATGACATCATCCTCTTCGCCCGGAATATCCTTAAAGAGCGAAGGCATATCATACCTTGCGGGAAGCGATCTGCCCGCACTTATCGTAAACGTTGAAAGAGGCGGTCCCGGACTGGGCGGTATTCAGCCCTCGCAGTCCGACTATTTCCAGGCCACCAAGGGCGGCAGCCACGGCGACTTCCACCTTCTCGTTCTTGCACCCGCATCGGTACAGGAAATGGCCGACCTTACCATGAAGGCATTTGACCTTGCCGATAAATACCGCATGCCGGCAATGCTTCTTGCCGACGGCACCATGGGCCAGATGATGGAGCCGGTTGAATTCCCGGAAAAAGAGCCGGAAAAATACGAAAAGCCCTGGGCGCTCACCGGTACAAAGATGGAAAGAGAGCATAACATAGTAAACTCTCTGTCACTCGTTCCCGAAGAGCTTGAGCAGTTCAACTTCGAAAGATACGAAAGATACGCTGTCATCGAAGAAAAGGAACCCATGTGGGAGGAATACAAAACAGAGGATGCCGATATCGTTCTCGTTGCCTTCGGCATTACGGCAAGAGTTGCCAAAAACGCCGTTGACATGGCACGTGAAATGGGCATAAGGGCAGGACTTTTCCGCCCGATAACCCTCTGGCCCTTCCCCAAGAAGGCACTGAACAAGGTTGCCGACACCGCGAAGAGATTCATCTCGGTTGAGATGTCGATGGGACAGATGATAGAGGACGTTGAGCTGGCAATAAGATGCCGCCGTCCCGTAACCCTGTGCAACCGCGCAGGCGGCATGATACCCGACCAGAATCAGGTGCTTGCAAAAATAGTAGAAGAAAATAACGCAGGAGGTAGTGAAAAATGAGCGTAGTATTTGATAAGCCCCATGCTCTTTTGGATGTTTCGATGCATTACTGCCCCGGCTGCACCCACGGCATAATCCACCGCCTTGTTGCCGAAGCCATTGATGAACTCGGCGTTGAAGGCGACGCAATAGGCGTTTCCTCGGTAGGCTGCTCGGTTATGACCTACAATTACTTTGCCTGCGACATGATTGAGGCCGCTCACGGCAGAGCACCCGCGGTTGCCACCGGTCTTAAACGCTCCGACCCCTCGAAGATAATCTTTACATATCAGGGCGACGGCGACCTGGCATCCATCGGTATGTGCGAAACGGTTCACTCCGCCGCAAGAGGCGAAAACATAACCGTTATTTTCGTAAACAACGCAATCTACGGCATGACCGGCGGTCAGATGGCTCCGACCTCCCTGCCCGGTCAGGTAACACAGACCTCCCCCTACGGCAGAGACGTAAACTGGGCAGGTTACCCGGTAAGAGTATGCGAGCTTTTGTCATCTCTTGAGGGGCCCGCGTACCTCGAAAGAGTTGCCGTAAACAACGTAAAGAATGTAAACAGAGCAAAGAAAGCCATAAAGAAGGCGTTCCAAAATCAGGTTGAGGGCAAGGGATTTTCTCTTATCGAAATCCTTTCCACCTGCCCGACAAACTGGGGCAAAACTCCCTCTCAGGCGCTCGAATGGGTTAATACAGATATGATCCCCTATTATCCCTTGGGCGTTTACAAGGATAAGTATGCAAAGGAGGAAGAGAAATGAACACACAGATACTGATAGCCGGATTCGGCGGACAGGGCGTTCTGTTCATAGGTAAATTCTTCGCATACGCCGGACTTATGGAGGGCAAAAACGTAAGCTGGCTTCCCTCCTACGGCCCCGAAATGAGAGGCGGCACGGCAAACTGCAGCGTAATAATAAGCGACGGCAGCATAGGCTCCCCCATCATCACCGAGCCGGATATACTCATCGCCATGAATCTTCCTTCCCTTGCAAAATACGAAGGCATGGTTAAAAAGGGCGGATACATTTTCGCAGATTCATCCCTCATAAGCAGAAAGACCGTAAGAGACGACGTTAAATTCTTCGGCGTTGAGGCAACCCGCCTTGCGGAAGAGGCCGGACTTTCCGGACTTGCTACCTTGATAATGGCAGGCAAGATGATAAAGGAGACCGGATGCTTCGAATTCGAAAGCATTGACAAGGCGCTCACAAAGGTAGT
>JAZRWQ010000023.1:0-10743 GCA_045599805.1 Eubacteriales bacterium
TAGACGGCGTGACCGAGGCCGTATATCTTGCCGCTGCCGTCATTTGCCTGACCTTTCAGGATCTTATCGAGATATGCACCCACGCAGTCATCACTTTCGGGATGAGAAACGTTTGCCTTGATATTTTCGAACATTTCCATTACCTTTGCATTTGCGCCGCCGTGCAGAGGGCCCTTGAGCGAGCCTACCGCGCCTGCGATGGCGCTGTAGGTATCCGAGCCGGTGGACGAGATGGTGCGGCAGGTGAACGCCGAGTTATTACCGCCGCCATGCTCGGCATGAAGTATCATCATGATATCAAGAAGCTTTGCCTCGTCATCGGTATAGGATTTATCCTTTCTGAGCATTCTGAGGAAGTTTTCGGAAACCGAAAGACTTTCCTTGGGATTATGGAGGTAGAGCGATTTACCGTCATAATAATGGCGCTTTACCGCGTAGGCATTGGCAACTATGCCGGGAAAACGCGCAATAAGCTCTATTGATTGGCGCAGAAGGTTTTCCACCGATGTGTCATCGGGGTTTTCATCGTAGGAATAAAGTGACATGACGCCTCTGGCAAGCTTATTCATTATATTCTTACTCGGCGCCTTTATTATCATATCCTCAACGAAATAATCGGGGAATTTTCTTGCACTTCTGAGAACATCGGTGAACATATTAAGCTGTTCCGTGGTGGGAAGCTTGCCCAGAAGCAGAAGATACGCCACCTCTTCGTAGCCGAAGGTATTGCTTTTTACATGAGACTCGACGATATCTTCAACGCTGATGCCTCTGTAATAAAGCTTGCCGGGCATAGGCACACGCTGACCGTCTTCTATATAATAACCCTGAACACTTCCTATACCGGTTATGCCGGCAAGTACGCCGGTACCGTCGTCATTACGCAGACCTCTTTTTACGTTGGTGAAAAGATTATCATTAAATGTATATTCGGATGAGATGTTGCTGCACAGTTTTGAAATATATTCGTTTATCATTTTACCTCTCCTTACAAGTTACAGAATCATTATACCATTTATTTCTTAAAATGCAAGAAAAATTTTTTTCCATGCAAAAATTAGGGTTTTTATATGCCAAATCAGAGTAAACTCAAAAAATACTGAACAGAAAATGAAAAATCTTGCAAAACACTTGCCATTTTGAATTATTGTGTTATACTTATATATTATATGGAAAGAGAAAGGAAAATTTCTTTATGGCAAAGCTGCACAGCGAAGGTTTTATTCTTAAAAACGGAGCGCCGGTATGCGCACCCGGAAATGCGGACAAAAACGCATTGAGAAGAAAAACCATTGCATATTCAATACTTGAATCACACAACAAATCGGACAGCGATAATCTTTTCAGAATAAAATTCGACAGCCTTATTTCGCACGACATAACCTACGTTGGCATTATACAGACGGCAAAGGCAAGCGGACTTGAAAAGTTTCCCGTGCCTTATGTTATGACCAACTGCCACAACAGCTTATGCGCGGTAGGCGGCACCATAAACGAGGATGACCACGTATTCGGTTTATCAGCCGCAAAGAAATACGGCGGCATATACGTTCCGGCAAATCTCGCGGTAATACACCAGTATGCAAGAGAGATGCTTTCCGGCTGCGGCAGAATGATACTCGGCTCGGACAGCCACACACGCTACGGCGCGATGGGCACCATGGGCGTAGGCGAGGGCGGCCCCGAAATAGTAAAGCAGCTTTTGTCGAACACCTATGATATTACTCCGCCGGAGGTTGTGCTCGTATATCTCACGGGAACACCGCGAAAAGGCGTAGGCCCGCAGGACATTGCCATTGAGCTGTGCGGCGCCGTATACAAAAACGGATTCGTTAAGAACAAGGTTCTGGAATTTGCCGGCCCCGGCGTTAAAAATCTGCCGATGGATTTCAGAATAGGCATAGACGTTATGACGACCGAGACCGCCTGCCTGTCATCCGTATGGATAACCGACGAAAAGGTTGAAGAATATCTTGCGGCACACGGCAGACAGGATGCATATAAAAAGCTTGACACTACCGACGGCGCATACTACGACAGACTTATTGAGATAGATTTGTCACAAAGCGAACCCATGGCGGCACTTCCCTTCCATCCTTCGGAGGCATGCACGATAAGAGAGCTTATCGCAAATGCATCAGATATTTTCCGCGATGCCGAAAAGCGCGCGCTGAATCAGTTCGGCGGCAAGGCTGCACTTGACCTTGTATCCAAAATAAAGGACGGGAAAATCATCACCGACCAGGGCGTTATCGCAGGTTGTTCGGGCGGTATGTACGACAATATCGCAGAGGCCGCCGCAATACTCAAAGGCGGCGATACCGGCTGCGGCTACTTCAGCCTTTCGGTTTATCCGCCAAGCATGCCGGTTAATCTCGAGCTTATAAAGAACGGCATACAGCAGCAGCTTATGGAGGCAGGCGCGGTATTCAAGCCCTGCTTCTGCGGCCCCTGCTTCGGTGCAGGCGATGTACCGGCAAACAACGCTCTTTCGATAAGACATACAACCCGAAACTTCCCCAACCGCGAGGGCTCAAAGCCCGGCGACGGACAATTATCCGCCGTTATGCTTATGGATGCGCGCAGTATTGCCGCAACGGCACGAAATCACGGTGTGCTTACGCCTGCCGATGAAATTGACTATACTCCCGCACCGGCACATGCTTATTCATTTGATAAGACCGTTTACGAAAAGAGAGTTTATAAGGGCTTCGGGAAGGCCGACGAAAGCGCCGAGCTTCGATTCGGACCGAATATTACCGAATGGCCGAAGATCCCCTCTTTATCAGATGATATCCTTTTAAGGCTTGACTGCGTGATTCACGATCCAGTTACCACTACCGATGAGCTTATACCCTCGGGAGAAACGTCATCTTACCGTTCAAATCCAATTAAGCTTGCTTCCTTTGCTCTTTCAAGAAGAGATCCAAAGTATACCTTAAGAGCCGCCGAAACGAAGGCTATGGAAGTGGCACGCAAAGACGGAAAGCTTGACGGCAAGCTCAAAGAGAAACTTGATAGATACGGCATAAGCCTTGATAACGCAAGCATCGCATCGGTCATCTTTGCAAACAAGCCGGGCGACGGCTCGGCAAGAGAGCAGGCGGCATCCTGCCAGAGAGTGCTCGGCGGCGGCGCGAATATCTGCTACGAATTCGCCACCAAGAGATATCGCTCCAACTGCATAAACTGGGGCATGCTTCCCTTTACCATTGATGCCGACACCGAATTTAATTACGAGTGCGGAGATTTGATTTTCGTCAAAGGCGTCAGGGATGCGATAATAAATAAAAAGACCGATTTTGCCGCCACGGTAATTACCGATAACGGAACAAAGGATATAACACTGCATATTGCAAACCTTACCGATGAGGAAAGAGAAATAATACTCTGCGGCTGTCTTATGAACTATTACGCTTCCCGAAAGAAGGAGATGTAAAATGGAAAGAATAAAAATGAACCCCATCGTTGAGATGGATGGGGATGAGATGACAAGAATTTTATGGAAGGTAATAAAGGATGAACTTCTCTTGCCTTTCGTCGAATTGAATACCGAGTATTACGATTTGGGATTAAAGCACAGAGACGAGACCGACGATCAGGTTACCGTTGACAGCGCGGTCGCCACGAAGAAATACAAGGTTGCCGTTAAATGCGCCACCATTACTCCCAACGCGCAGCGCATGGAGGAATATAATCTCAAAAAGATGTGGAAGAGCCCCAACGGCACCATACGCGCCATACTTGACGGCACGGTTTTCCGCGCGCCGATACTTACCGAAAGAATCAAGCCCTACGTGCCCCGCTGGACAAAGCCGATAACGATAGCACGTCACGCATACGGCGACGTTTACAAGGGCACCGAGTACCGCGTACCCGGCGCAGGCAAGGCGGAACTGTTGTTCACCCCTGCCGACGGCTCAGCTCCGTTCAGAGAAACGGTATTCGATTTTGAGGGCGCAGGCGTTTTACAGGGCTTATATAATAAGGAAGATTCGATATCATCCTTTGCAAGATGTTGTTTTGAATATGCGCTTTCCACCAAGCAGGATTTATGGTTTGCCACAAAGGACACCATATCCAAGCAGTATGACCAGACCTTTAAGCTTGTTTTCCAGGATATTTTCGACAAGGAATATGCCGACAAATTCAAAGAAGCGGGCATCGAATATTTCTACACTCTTATTGACGATGCCGTTGCCCGTGTGATTCGCTCGGAGGGCGGATATATCTGGGCCTGCAAGAACTATGACGGCGATGTTATGAGCGACATGGTTTCCACCGCCTTCGGCTCGCTTGCCATGATGACGAGCGTACTCGTAAGCCCGGACGGCAACTATGAATTTGAAGCGGCGCACGGCACGGTTACCCGGCACTACTACAAATACCTGAAGGGCGAAAAAACATCGACCAACCCGATAGCATTGATTTACGCATGGTCGGGTGCGCTTAAAAAGCGCGGAGAGATAGACGGCAACACACCGCTTATCGATTTCGGCAAAAAGCTTGAAGAGGCCTGCCTTAAAACGATTTCCGACGGCATACTTACAAAAGATCTTGCCGCATTATGCACCGACAGCGATATAACCGTCGTGGATAGCTGGGAGTTCATAAAAGCGATAAGAGAACGCCTTGAAAAAAGTCTTTAATTAAAAAAATCTGCATACCGAAAAGGTATGCAGATTTTTTATTTTACTGTTTATTGATATTTACCGCTGCGGTGTACTTGCCGTGAACGCCGACCTTATTGCCAACATCGTTTTTGAAGGTAAAGGTTACCGGCTGAGTAACCGTGCCGTTTGTAGCGGTAACTGTGCCCATATCGATATTTGCCGTTATATCCTCAACGTTAATAGCATCGACTACGTTCGGTACGCCTCTGAGCTTAACGGTTATCGGCTCGGAAACGGTTGCCTTTATGCCGTCGGGCAGGTTGTTCAGTACAACCGATGCCGCCGGAATTTCAAAGGACTTTGTATGATATGTGCCGTACGTCAGCTTAACGCTTACCGATTTGACCTCATCTATTATCGTAAGTCCGCTGGGGCTTACAAGGTCAAAGCTTACGGAAGCATCGTTATCATAACGGGAGGTATCGATAGTGCCCAAAATAAGCTGGTTGTATTCCTGCAAATCGCTTTCATTTCCGGCAACTCTTATGGACGACGGATTTATTTCATAGCTTACAACGGCTTCATCGCTGCCGCCGATGTTGTTTACAAGGGCTACCGAGAGCGGTATTTCCTTAATCTTGTAAACGGGAACATTTACCGATACCATATCGAAATCACTGCTTACGTTACTGCCTACGACCGAGCCGTTGCGGTCGGTTATTATTACCTGCGGACGTAAGGTTATACCGGATGTTAACGTGCTTATATCAACTTCGATGGGAATGGAATCGACCGTATCAAGTATCTGCTTGGGACCTACGATGGTTACTGAGCTTGGTGACGGGGTGATATTGCCTATCATATAGCCTTCAACGGGGACGCCCATTGTCTGTATTTCCACGGGAACCGTCTTCTGATCCTTTATATCGAAGGAAATATTCATCTTGGAAGCCGACTGGTTGGCTATGGTAAGCTTATCGGAGTTGGGAAGGTTTATTTTTATCGGCAGCGAATAGTTGCCGGGGCCGGTTACCGAATCGAGATCGACGGTTACCGAAATGGAATCCTTCTTGAGGTTCGCAAGATAGATTCGCGGGCCGGAAACACGGATATCCACGTTGACATCATCCTTGGAAAGAATGGTAAGCCCGTTCTGATCGGGGATGCTTCCCTCCATTGCGATGGTTACCGGGATGTCGTCAAAATCCGTCTTGTCGTTGGGGTTGTAGTAGCCGTTTACGTAAAACCACAGCGCCCATGCGCATACGAAGGAAATAACAAGCAAAAAGATGTTGCTGTTTACTATCTTTTTGATGCGGTTAAGGAGTTTGGTCCAGAAATTATTCATACTACTTCTCCTTTCTTCTCAGCAAATCTTTTGCCTTGTCGGTCATTTTCTTTTCCTGCTCAAGGTGAAGATGTATATTGAGAATATCCAAAAGCTGCTTTTCGGAAAGGTTTCTTGTCAGTGTGCCGTTGTGCGCAACGGAAATGGAGCCGGTTTCCTCCGATACTACTACAACAACGCAGTCGGCAACCTCGGACATGCCGATGGATGCTCTGTGGCGTGTGCCCAGCTCGGACGGAAGGTCTTTATTCTTTGTAAGCGGAAGCACACAGCCTGCCGCGAGCACTCTGCCGTCTCTTACGATGGCGGCGCCGTCGTGCAGGGGTGCTTTGGGATAAAAGATGTTCTGCACCATTTCATCCGACATGGAAGCATCTATCACCGTACCGGAATTCACGATATCACCAAGCTTCGTACTTCCCTCTACAACGATAAGAGCACCTGTTTTTGTTTTGGACATGGCAAGACAGGAGGAGGTTATAACGTTTACGCAGTTGTGAAGTATATCCTCTCTGCTTTCCTTTACGTTGAATACCGACTTGAAATTGAATTTCGTTCTGCCGAATCGCTCAAGCATCGAGCGTATTTCGGGCTGGAAAATGATTATTATTGCAAGTACGCCGAATTCAAGCACCGACTTTATGATAAATGAGGTCGCGTTGAATTTGGCAAGATCGGCAATAGCCCATAGCGCAAGGAGAAGGATTATGCCCTTCATCAGCGGAGCTGCCTGGGTTTCTTTAACGAATTTGATTATTAAAAACACTATCAGCGTTACCAGAATGATATCGAGAGTATCGCTGAAGAAGTCGAAAGTTTTCAGATTTTGCGCAAGAAAACCGAAAAAGGTTGACATATATTTTATCACCTTCCCGATTTGATTTATAAATATCAAATCTTTTTTTATATTGTAACATATTATTTGGAATAATCAAATAACTTTATATGAATTTTTCATAAAAACAGATAATTTTTTTACCTCTTTTACGGTATTGAAGGCTCCGAAGGAGGCACGAAGCGCACCGGAAGACAAGGTGCCGTATTTTTTATGGGCAAGCGGCGCGCAATGAAGCCCTGCGCGGAGGCAGAATCCGGCTTCATTCAGTATCTCGGCGTACCTTTCTGAGGAGACACCGTTTACGTTGAACGCCAATATCCCGCTTTGCGGCTTTTTAATTACATTAAATCTTTTATCGTGAGCTATTTCCTCATAAAGGGTATTCGCAAGCATCGTTTCGTATTCGCCTATCTGTGACGCTCCGATGCTTTTCACATATTCCACCCCGCTTAAAAGAGAAACTATGCCGGGAGTATTAAGCGTGCCTGCCTCGTATCTTTCGGGAGCGTCCTTTGGCATATCGGGACTTACCGACATACTGCCCGAGCCGCCGAAAAAGACCGGCCTCGGCATTTTTCCGTTCAGGATCATTATGCCGCTTCCCTGCATGCCCATAAGCCCCTTATGCCCCGGAGCACATAAGATATCCATGCCGATTTCGGGGATATCCATATCGGTATTGCCGGCACACTGGGAAGCATCGGCTATATAGATAAGCCCCTTTTCACGAGCAAACCCCGCTATTTTTTCGCAGGGCAGCTTTTCGCCGGTAAGATTGCTGCACATAGTCATTATTATCGCTTTTGTGTTTTTTTGTAAGCTTTTTTGCATATTGCGTATGATATCGCCTTTTGTGCTTACCACCGAATACTGCGCGCCGCTGTTACGCACCGGACGGTATACCGAGTTGTGCTCAAGGTCGCTGATGAGTACATGGTCGGAGGATGATATACTGCCGAGTATCGCGATATTGAGAGCGTGGGTGGCGTTCAGCGTGAAGACCACATTTTCGGGCTTTACGTTAAAAAGTTCCGCAACCGATTTTCGGCAGCGGTAAACGATACCGTCCGCTTCAATAGCGGCGCTGTGCCCCGAACGCCCCGGATTTGCACCGTTATGCGATATCCACCGGAAGGTATTTCTTATCACGCTGTCGGGTTTTGGGAATGAGGACGCCGCGTTATCAAAATATATCACCTGTCCGCCTCCCCTATCCTTATATAGCGGCAGCCGTATTCGCTCAGCGCTGCCGTGGCGCGCGCACGGTGCTCCGGACGGATATTCAAGCATTTTGTGCAGCCGTCCTTCGAAAGATTTTCGGATATGCGCGATATTTTATACGGCACGCCGTAGCTTGCAAGCGCATCGGCGGCGCAGTAGAGAGCGGTAGACGCACCGAAATATATACATAATGAAAGCATTGTAATCACCTTAAAACAATTATTCAGTATATACTATTCCTTTAAGCTTTACTGTGTCAGAAATTCGTGGTATAATTTAAATAACCCATTCAAAAGGACAGTATATATGGAAATATTACTTTATTCACTTAAAATAGTTGCGCCGCTTTTTATCATGCTGGCGATAGGATATGCCCTTGCCGCATGCAAAATCATTGATAAGACCTTTACCGACAAAACGAGTAAATTTGTTTTCAGATTCGCCATGCCGGTTTTGCAGATGTATAATATGTACAACTCAAACCTGCTCGCGGAATTTGACGGTAAGCTCGTTATAACCATATGCGCCTGCGTTATCGGAATAATAGTGCTGTCATGGATAATCATTCCCCGCTTTGTGCACGACCGCAAAAAGGCAGGCGTTATGATACAAGCCGCCTACCGCAGCAACTTTCTTCTCTTCGCGCTGTATATAATGCGCTCGCTTTTCGGTGAAGAGGCGCTTGGTCTCACTACGGTGATGGTTGCAGTTGCAACTGCCCTGTTTAACTTTGCCGCCGTTGTGATACTTGCCCATTTCGGCGGTGAAAAGAAAATGAATCTTTGGAAAACCCTGCGCAATATCGCGCTTAACCCTTTAATTCTCGGCACAGCCGCAGGTATCGTATTATCATTGTCGGGTATAAAGCTCGGCGGCATTATCGAGGGCGTTGCGGAAGACATCGGCAACCTCGTTACGCCGCTTATGCTTATCGCGCTCGGCGGTCAGTTTACCTTTAAAAGCGCAAAGGCAAACGCGAAAAATATTGCCGCCTGCGTTATTCTCCGCCTTATCGCCGCGCCCGTTGTCATGCTTACGATAGGAATTCTGCTCGGCTTCAGAGGCCCGTCTCTCGGCCTTATCCTTGCGATATCCTGCTCGCCCGTTGCCGTATCCAGCTTTGCAATGGCAGACCAGTTCGGATGCGACACCGCCCTTGCGGGAGAAGCGGTAGTTTTCACCACCGCATTTTCAACGCTGACGATTTTCTCCGCCGTATTCATCCTCAAATATCTCGCGCTGATTTAAACGAAAATACATTTTTCATTATTTTTAAAAAAAGTCTTGCTTTTTTTTACTCGTTGCGTTATAATACCACACGTGACGGCTTGGAGAGATGGCTGAGCTGGTCTAAGGCGCACGACTGGAAATCGTGTGTACCCTTAAAAGGTACCAAGGGTTCGAATCCCTTTCTCTCCGCCAAAAAAATGGACACCCGACAGGGTGTCCATTTTTTTGGCCGAAAGGGATTCGAAGGGAGCGGGAGTGAATGGCTTGCCGGTGGCAAGCCAGAGCCGCGACCCGGCTTTTCCGCAGAAAAGCGAATCCCACTTCCCTTTCTTGATGTACCCCAAGTGGGGTGACGCATTCCCCCAACATGGGCGGAGAGAAAGGGATTCGAAGGGAGCGGTGTTGAATGACAGTCCGGTGGACTGTCAGATCCGCGACCCGGCTTTTCCGCAGAAAAGCGAATCCCACTTCCCTTTCTTGATGCACTCCAAGTGGGGTGACGCATTCCCCCAACATGGGCGGAGAGAAAGGGATTCGAGAGACAGGTCAAATGGAAACAGACAAAAAATCACGGAGAATTCTCCGTGATTTTTTGTATTACACCTCAATTTCCTTATCGAGAGCTACGGAATAGATTATCTTTTTCACAACGGGTTTTGAGGTTATTTCGGATATGGCGCGCGCGTAATAATCAAGCTGAAGCGAATATCTTTCGAAATATTCTTCGTTGTCGGCTTTATCGGTTTTGTAATCGACAAGCACGATGCCGCCGTTTGAGTCCTCGTAGAACATATCTATAACGCCCTGCACCAGAAGCTTTTTATCGGTTTTCATATCGGAATATTCTTCTGCCGGCATGCCCCACAAAAAGCGGTATTCGCGGTTTACCGATTTTGAGCGGCGCATATTTTCGGCAAGAGCGCTTTCCATAAAGCGGTTTATATGCTCTGTCGGCAGGCTGTCCCTTTCCGCCTTTGTAAGTATGCCGCGCTCAAAAAGCTTTTGCGCCTGCGAGGGGATATCGGCATCGTTCAAATCGATATACTGCATGAATCTGTGGAATGCTGTACCCTTTTCGGCGGCGGAGATGCTTTCCCCCGAAAGCGCGGGGATGCGGGAATAGGCATCGGGACGGATAAGGGGCGCGCCGTCCTCATCGGCATGACGGATGCCCTTAAGCTCGGACACCGAAACCTTCGCCGGTATCTCCCATAAGCCGCTATCCGGATAGGTATAGGTTAAAATCCCGTCATCATAGCTTTCGTTTTCGGCAACCGTTTCGGCACTATCGAGCGGGCTGACGGGGGTGCCGACATCGAAAACGTCAACGTCGATTTTAAAGTCCGTATCGTAAACGGGAAGCGGCATATCGTTTTGCAGCATGATATCCTTGAAAGCCGGATGGCGCATCAGGGCGTACAGAAGCCACTCGGACGTACTCGATGCGGACAGAACGAAGGAAGCAGGAGCCTGTTTATTGTCCTTCTCATAGG
>JAZRWQ010000024.1:0-22325 GCA_045599805.1 Eubacteriales bacterium
AGTAAACATGGGGTATTTATGCTCCTTGCCGTCGGAAAGTCTTTCAAGAAATTCACTTCCCTCTTCCATAATGGTAAGGTCGGCGGCAAAATCGGTATCGAAAACATAGTCGGCACCGATATGTTTCAAAGCACTGACAAGCTTTTCTGCGGTCGCATCTTTTAAATCAAGTCCGTATTCTTTGCCCCATGAGCCTCTTACTGCGGGAGCTATCTGGAATACGGTTGTAACATCGGGATCAAGTACGGCGTCAAGCACCTTTTCGGCATCGTTTCTTGCATAGAGAGCGCCTACGGGACAATGGGTTACGCACTGACCGCAAAGCGTGCAGTTTGCGTCCTTTATATTCTTGCCGCCCTTTACGCCTACGGTTGTGCGGCTTCCGGTGTTGACTACGTCCCAAACATTAAGATTCTGTACTTTATCGCATATCTGAACACAGCGCATACACTTAATGCATTTGGACGCATTTCTGATTAGCGGGAATTTTTCATCCCAAATGAATTCTTCTTTTTTGTCTTCAAACGGAAGCGACGTAATACCGAGAGATGCGGCCAGAGCCTGCAGCGCACAGTTACCGTTTCTCACACAGTAAGCGCAGTTGCAGTTGTGCTGCGAAAGTATCATTTCTACATTGGTTTTTCTTGCTTTCCTGACCTTTAAGCTGTCGGTGATGATTTCCATGCCGTCAATAACGGGAGTATTGCAGGCGGCGGCAAGCTTTTCACTGCCGACGATTTCAACAACGCATACACGGCAGGCACCGATTTCATTTATGTTTTCGAGGTAGCACAGAGTGGGAATATTTATGCCGAGCTCTTTAGCAGCGTTAAGAATAGTGGTACCTTCCTTAACGGATAGGTTTTTACCGTCAATCTTTACGTTTACCATTTTTCTTCTCTCCCTCCTCTGAATACACCGTAACCGTAATGGTCACAGCGCAGGCATCTGCCTGCTTCCTGCTTCAATTCCTGTTCCGACATGGGACATTCGCAAAGCTCAAAATCATCCTTGCGCTCATTGGGCTCTCTTTCAACCATATTTACTCTGCCGCAGGCAGGCTCATCCTTAAATACCGGTGCGGGGATTTCAACATCGCAGGAAATTTTATGGTCATATCCGAGATAGTTATCAATATTTGCAGCGGCAGTCTTACCCGCCTGAATAGCTTTAATAACGGTTTCCGGGCCTGTTGCACAGTCGCCGCCGGCGAAAACGCCCTTCATTTCCTTAAAGGACAAATCGGATTCGGCATTAAGGTTATCCCACTTAAGAGGCAAACCTTTTTCGCCGAAATATGCGGACTCTATACCCTGACCGATGGCAACTACAATAATATCTGCTTCAATAAGCTTTTCGGGAGCGTTGGCTTTTACCGGACGGGGACGGCCGGATTTATCTACCTGACCTATCATCTGAGGCTGTACCCAAAGTCCCTTTACCTTGCCGTTTTCGGCTTCGATTTTTACGGGGGCCTGCAATGTTACCATTTCAACGCCCTCGGCTACGGCGCCTTCGACCTCTTCCCTGAGTGCCGTCATATCCTCCTGACGGCGGCGGTAAGCAATGCTTACTTTGGAGGCACCGAGACGAACGGCGCTGCGGCAGCAGTCCATGGCAACGTTGCCGCCGCCGACTACGATTACCTTTTTATCCTTGAAATCAGGATAAATTCCGTCACCTATCGAACGAAGCATCTCAACGGCTGATATCACGCCCTCGCTGTTTTCGCCCTCTATGCCGAGCTTTTTATCGGCATGAGCGCCTATTGAAATATATATTGCATCGAATTTTTCTTTAAGCTCTTCAAAGGTTATATCGGTACCCACAGATACACCGGTATGAACCTCTACGCCGTTTGCAATGCAGGCATCAATATCAAGCTGCAGTTTTTCTCTGGGCAGACGGTAGCTTGGAATACCGTAACGGAGCATTCCGCCGAGCTTGTCTCTCTGCTCATAAACGGTAACCTCATGGCCCATTACGGAAAGGAAGTATGCCGCGGTAAGTCCGGACGGGCCGCCGCCTACAACGGCAACCTTTTTGCCTGTTTTATCCATGGGTTTGGGTACATCAACAACGCCGGCATTGTCAACGGCATATTTTTTTATGCCTCTGATATTTACGGCGTCATCTATTATATGTCTTCTGCAATGATGTTCGCAGGGATGCTCGCAAACGTAAGCGCATACCGTGGGGAACGGATTATCCTTTCTTATGAGACGGATGGCATCGGCATATCTGCCGAGCGAAGTAAGCGCGATATATCCGGGAATGTCAACATTTGCCGGACAGCGTGATACGCAGGGAAGTTTATAGTCACTCTCACAAAGGCATACGCCGTTTTTGATATGATTTATCATATCGTCTTCAAAAGCGTTTGTGCCGCGAAGCACCATTTCGGCAGCCTGTCTGCCAAGTGCGCAGTCGGCGCTGTTTTTGATTACCGTTGCGACTTCTTTTATTTTGCTTACGGTATTAAGGCAGGCTTTACCTGTAAGAATATCCTCCAGCATATTTGTTAATGTGCTTAATCCTACACGGCAGGGCACACATTTACCGCAGGTCTGTGCATGGGAAAGTCTTAAAAATCCCAGCATCATGTCAACCGGGCACTGTCCCACGGGACCGCCTGCGGCTCTGCGCTCAATATCCTTATATAAGTCGAGCACTGTTTTTTCTGTATTATTTGAGTTTAGTATGTCGAGTCTGCTCAAAACATATCCTCCTCCAGTTTATCTTGTTTATTATTTTAACATTTTTTGCGTTTCCTTTCAACTCATTTTAAGCATTTTCAGCAAGGTATTTTATGTTCCCGATGGTATATTTTATAAAATTCGGGAAAACTGTTTTATTTTTGTTTCAGATGTAGTATAATAGGCTATAAGTTACGAGGTGAATTTATATGTATAATACAAAAAAGTTTTTCATCCCCACCGTTATTATAACCCTTATTGCGGCGGCACTCAGAATATATACCGGTCTTTATGTAATAAATCCCGTAAACGGGAAATATGAGCAGCCGATATGGCAATGGATAATGATAGGCATTGCCGTTGCCGGCGGAATAATAGCCATCTGGTGCTGTACCGCAAGATTTACGGCTTTCTCGGTGTCATTGGATAATTCCAAAGGCCTAAACAGATTTTTTATCGTGCTTTTATCAATAGTTTTCGGATTTCTCACCTTTTATTCGCTGTTTGAAACCATAGCAGGGAGAGGCATTTTCGGAATAATCCTTTTTGTATTCAGCGCCTTTTCATTTGCCGTATTTATATATTTCGCATCAAGGGGAAGCCAGTTTTCCGGTGATACCGTTTACATTCTGTCGATAGGCCCCTTCGGATATTTTACCGTAAGGATCATTTTTACCTTTAATATCTTTTCGCGCAACATATCCCTATTCCCCTTAAGATATGAATTATTGGGACTGTGCTCGCTCTTACTGTTCTATGTGTTCTTTATAAAGAGCATTGTAAGCAAAACGCCTTCCCGTGCGGCAATGACCTTTGCGCAGACAACATTCTTTTTCCTTATAACATTTTCAATTCCGCAGATCATTCTTTTATTCTTGAAGCACGCGGCATTTGCCGAGTGCTCATCGATAAGCTATATAGTTACCGACTTTTTATTTGCCGTTTCGGCGCTGTACTTCGGAAGCAAAATAAAACTGAACTGTTCAACAAAACATTAATATAAAACAAACAAAAAAGAGCCACAAGTTGAGATTTATTCTTAAGGACAGTTTTGTGAGATGACCACCACAGAATGTGGTGAGTAAGTGCGCACTTGCAAATAAAAACAGGATGACAATCAAAATCATCCTGTTTTTTCTTTTCAATTGGTATTTTAAGTGAAATATTTGCCTTCCGGCAAATGTGAAATAATCTGCTTTGCAGATTGTGAAATATTGCTTCGTTTCACTTCGCAATGTGAAATGAAATAAATCCACCCACGCCCGCAGGCATTTCACACGCCGCAGGCGTATTTCACGCGCGAAGCGCATTTCACAAATCCCGAAAGGGATTTATTTCGTTGCGGAGTGTCCTTTAGAACACTCCGCGGTGGCTCTTTTTTAATATGCCGTTATTGAATTTTTTATAAGCTTATAATCCTTTTTAGTTATACCGGGCACTTCCATGATATCTTCGGGAAACTCAAAAGGAGTCATGCCTCTGTATGTAATGATGTCTTCCGCCATTTTCATTGTTATGCCGTCAACCGCCATAAGCTCATCTACCGAAGCGGTATTGATATTTACCGGAAAAGCCGTGCTCTCCCCTGCCTTTGGGAGAGGATAATCTGCCGACGTATATTTTTTCAGCCCGTAAAGCTCGGTAAAATACCAGCCGGCGGCAAAAACCAAAACAACAATGGCGGCTACAAGCATTATTGAAGATAATGTACTTATTTTTGCAATCTTTTTCAATGTTATCCGTCTTTCTTAAAAGCGTGATGCTTCTTTATCTATTTTGGAAACGAGTGCCATTACGGCGGCAAATGCCATGCAGGCGGCGCATGCCCAGAAGTAAACGGAAGAGCCTGCCTTGGGTGCGAAGTAACGGATGCTGAGTGAGCCGAATACCTGCGCTACCGAATAAAGCATCCACATGTGCGACTGCACCGTTGCTTTGCCTTTTTCGGGAGCAAGCTTTCCGCAGTAGTTTATTATCCAGGTGAAGTTGCCGATATTGCCTATGCCGGAAAGCAGAGATGCTATCGTGAGAACAACAGTGTTTACAGTGAATGCGCTGATGATGAAACGGCATACGGAAAGCGAAAAGAATACGGCACATGCCACCTTGAAGGGCATAATCTTCTGAATTTTGTTAAGGAACGGAAGAACCAGAAATTCACCCGCAACACGGATAGCCATGGAAAGTCCGTACAGACTGTCGCCGCCGCCGAGGTCTATTGAAAGGTATATCGGGAAAACGGCATCGAAGGAGGCGTAAACGAACTGCAGTATGAGATAGGCAAGCAGCGGGAAAAGCACAAGCGGATTCATAAAGAATTTAAGAGAATTGAATTTTTCGCCTTTCTTTCGGAGTCCCGCCGTTTTCGGAATCCATATCATGGTTAGCGTTGCAAGCGCCGTGCACACGCCCATTACAACGAAAATGAATATGGGATTTATTTCGGAAAGTATGCCGGAAACCCATACGGAAATAACATAGCCGAGAGAGGTCATTACTCTTATATCGCCATAGCTGCGGATACGGCCGTCGGCAACCATATTCATGCTTATGGTATCCATAAGAGGATATATGGCAGAATAGAAAAAGTAATAGATTATCGTTGCTATCATAACGCCCCAGAAGGTCTGCATTACCATATACACGCCTGCCGAAACAACAACGCCGCACATCAGCAGCGCAAGCACACGGTTTATTGTTTTGGAGCGGTCGGCAACGATGCCCCATATATACTGTCCGGCGATCATTGCAATCGGACGAATGGCGGTTATGTAGCTGAGCTGCGAGGTATTCATACCGATTTTTGTTACATAGGTCGTTAAAAATGCCATAGGTGCGGCAACGCCGAGCGCCGTTACGAGGCAATAGAGAAACATCGGCATATTGGGGCTTGTAAGCACACCCTTTATACGTCTTAGAATACGCATTTTTCTCCTCCGAAAAATTTTAATCAACTGGATTGTAACACATGAATACCCTTATGTAAAGCGGTTTTTTTAATTTAATTATGCTATTGATTACACACTTGTTTTATGGTAGAATGGGAACATAAATCAGGGTTAAAAAAACATTATATTTATTTTTCGTTTTTTCTTGACATTGGCCGCCGTTATATGTATAATATTTTATGCATTGTTTTGAGGTGTGCTTATGAGACTTGACATAGGACGCGTTGTGTCCAACGAAAAATTCATTCTGGAGTTTAATGAGCAGGCAGATTACAAGGACTTCGATATGTACGGAGAACACCCGTTTGCCGAGCCGATTAAAATATCCGGTACCGTTAAAAACAAATACAGCGGTATTGAATTTTACGCAAAGGTCAATGCTCACTGCAAATCAACCTGCGACAGATGTCTTAAACCCGTGGAGTTTGAGCTTGATACCGAAATAAGCTCTTTTATCGACCTTGATTCGGAAGAAGAAAGCGACAGCCCCATTGAAATTAAGTCAGGCAGATTCATTGAGCTGGACGATGCACTGCTTGAGTCGCTTTTATTTGCCTATCCTCAAAAGATCCTCTGCAAAGAGGATTGCAAAGGGCTTTGTCCCAAGTGCGGCGCCGATTTAAACGAAGCGCCCTGCAAATGTCTTATTGGCGAATGATTTTCGCTTATAGTAAATAAACTTTCCCAAATATTTCAGGAGGTGTCTATAGATGGCGGTTCCAAAGAGAAAAACTTCTAAGTCCAGAAGAGACTTGCGTCGCTCCAGCGTTTGGAAGCTTGAGGCTCCGTGCCTTGCAAAGTGCAGCAACTGCGGCGAGCTTATAATGCCCCACAGAGTTTGCGATAATTGTGGCTACTATAACGGCAAGCAGGTCATTAAAAAGGAAGAAGCGTAAAAAGGATAGAGAGGGCGACGACAAGTTTCCTTCTCTCTTTTTTTTACAAAAAGCAAGGAACAAGGAGGTACGGATATGTCAAAACCGGTGATTGCCATTGTCGGCAGACCGAATGTCGGCAAATCCACATTATTTAATAAAATAGCCGGCAAGCGTCTTTCGATAGTTGAAGACACTCCCGGTGTTACGAGAGACAGACTGTATGCCGACTGCGTATGGCTTAATCATGAATTTTCACTTATAGATACCGGCGGACTTGAGCCGGATTCTTCCGATATTATTCTTTCGAAAATACGTCAGCAGGCGGACGTTGCGCTTGACAGCGCCGATGTTATCATAATGGTAACCGATGTTACAACCGGCGTTACCGCAACAGATATGCAGATTGCCGATATGCTAAGACGTACTCGCAAGCCGGTGCTTATCGCCGTAAACAAATGCGACTCTATCGGCGATAACCCGCCCGAATTTTATGAATTTTACAATCTCGGGATTTCGGACGACCTTTTTGCCGTTTCGGCAGTTCACGGACACGGCACGGGAGATATGCTTGACAGAGCTTTTGAGCTTATTGATTACGATTATGATTCATCCGAAGATGAGGATACCGTTAAGGTTGCCATCGTAGGCAAACCGAACGTAGGCAAATCTTCGCTGATAAACCGCATTATCGGCATAGAGCGCACCATCGTTTCCGATGTTGCGGGCACCACAAGAGATGCGATAGACGTAACTTATGAAAACGAACACGGCAAATATCTGTTTATAGATACGGCGGGCATACGACGCAAATCACGCGTTGAAGACAACATAGAAAAATATTCCGTTCTGCGCTCATATATGGCCGTAGACCGCGCCGACGTGGTTATAATAATGATAGACGCCAGAGACGGTGTAACCGAGCAGGACACCAAAATAGCCGGATATGCCGACGATAAAGGCAAGGCCTGCATAATAGTTGCAAACAAGTGGGATATAACCGAAAAAGAAACCAATACCATGGAGGAAAAGCGCAGAGATATACTTCAGAAGCTGGGCTTTATGACCTATGCGCCGGTGCTTTTCATTTCGGCTAAAACCGGACAGAGACTGGACAAGCTCTTCCCTCTCATCAACGATGTCAATGAGCAGAACGCCATGCGTATAACTACGGGGCTTCTCAATACCATGCTTGCCGATGCAGTCGCCAAGGTGCAGCCGCCCACGGATAAGGGCAAGAGACTTAAGCTGTACTACATCACGCAGGCATCCAACCGTCCGCCCACATTCATTATATTTGTCAACAATGCCGAGCTTTTCCATTTCTCCTACAAGAGATATATTGAAAATTGCATTCGCGAAAACTTCGGACTTATCGGAACACCCATACGTCTTATAATAAGAGAAAGGAATGAAAAGGACGCAAAATGAGCGGTTTTATCGGTTATTTATTGACTGCCCTCATCGCATACGCCATAGGAAACCTAAACTTTTCCATAATATTTTCACGACTTTTTTTAAATAAAGATATACGAAACTACGGCAGCGGCAACGCCGGCTCGACAAACACCTACAGAAACTTCGGCCCATGGCTGGGCACGCTTGTGCTTATCTTTGATATAGCAAAAGGGATCGGCGCGGTAATGCTGGGTAAATTTGTGATATTCGGCGGATACAATCTGCCTGCCGCATATCTTGCGGGACTGTTTGCGGCGATAGGACACATATACCCTGCCCTGTTCAGATTCAAGGGCGGCAAGGGCGTTGCCACCATTGCAGGGATGATGTTTGCCATTGACTGGAAAATGTCGCTTGTCGGTCTTGTATTTTTCCTTGCCGTGCTTTTAATTACGGGGTATATGTCGCTGGCTTCCCTTACGATGGCGGTATGCTCCCCCGTTTTGTCATTCATTTTTTCATTTTTCATCTACCGTTACCATGCCGCCGATGCCTTATGGGTATCCTTTTCGGGCGCGGTAATGGGCGGAATAATAGTATTCACACACAGGGATAACATAAAACGGTTATGTATGGGCACTGAATCCAAAATAATAAAATGGAGGAAGAAAAATGGCTGATATATTCGTTTTAGGCGCAGGCGGCTGGGCTATATCCATGTCGGTCACGCAGGCAAAAAACGGTCATAACGTCACTATATGGTCGGCTTTCGAAAATGAAATAAACCTTTTAAAAGAAAAAAGATGCAATGCAAATCTGCTTCCCGGAATATATTTGCCGGATTCGGTTGAAATAAGCGGCAATATCGAAGATGCCGCAAGGTCCGACATAATTGTTATGGCAGTACCATCCGGCGCAGTAAGAAGCGTTTCGCAGAAGCTTTCGGGAATCATAAAAGGCAAATACATCGTAAGCCTTTCAAAGGGCTTTGACGAGAACACCTGCGAAAGACTTTCACAGGTAATAGCAGAAAACGTTCCCGAAAATAAAATAGTTGTACTTTCCGGCCCATCGCACGCCGAGGAGGTTGCGCTTGATATTCCGACGCTCTGCGTTACCGCGGCGAGCGATATAAAAGATGCTATTTACATCCGCGATTTGTTTTCCCGTCCGACTTTACGTCTGTATGCAACCGATGACGTTGCCGGAGTTGAAATAGGCGGCGCGGTCAAAAACGTTATGGCGCTTGCCGCCGGTATTATCGACGGTATGGGGCTGGGCGACAATTCAAAGGCGGCGCTTATGACAAGAGGGATTGCCGAGATGAAACGCCTGGGCGTTGAAATGGGCGGCAAGGAAGCAACGTTTTACGGACTTGCCGGCATAGGCGACCTTATAGTTACCTGCGGCTCTTCCCACTCGCGCAACCACGAAGCCGGGCTTTATATCGGTCAGGGAATGACGACAGAGGGCGCCATACAGAAGGTCGGCAAAACGGTTGAGAGCTACAAGACCACAAAATCGGTTTATTCGCTCGCAAAGAAATACAACGTTGAAATGCCGATAGTAAACGGCGTTTATTCGATAGTTTATGAAGGCAAAAGCGCAAAAGACGTTCTTTCACGTCTTATGACGAGAGACCTTACCACAGAATGATTACGTTCATTACAAAGGAGCGATGACAATGGACGAGATTTACAATCAGACAAAGGCCGCAATAGAAGAGCTTGCACAGAAAGCACATCTTAAAGAGGGCGATATCGTTGTTATCGGCTGTTCTACAAGCGAGGTCATAGGCTCGAAGATAGGCACGAACTCAAGTCCCGAAACGGCAAAGATGCTGTTTGAAGCCATTTACGATTACACGGAAAGCCATGGCATTTACATCGCCGCGCAATGCTGCGAGCATCTTAACAGAGCGATAATAATAGAAAAGGAAGCTGTAGGCAATGCCGACATAGTAAACGTTGTACCGCAGCCCAAAGCAGGCGGTTCGTTTGCAACGCAGGCTTATGCTCACTTTAAAAATCCCGTTGCCGTTGAAGAGATAAAGGCCGATGCCGGACTTGATATAGGACTTACTCTTATAGGTATGCACCTTAAAAAGGTTGCCGTACCCGTAAGACTTGAAAATAACAGAATCGGTCAGGCGATTGTGAATGCGGCACGTACAAGGCCCAAATTCATCGGCGGCGTAAGAGCGGTTTACGATCAGGAATTGCTGTAATAAAAATGCCTGTGGATCAGATTGATCCACAGACATTTTTTATTCCATTTGTTTGCCGATGATAGACGAAAGTGTACGGCAGACTTTAAGCTCTTCCTCATCGGGCAGTTCGCCGTTTGCCGGCACGAGAGATATTACCGCGCCGACACATTCACTTTCAGATATTATGGGGCAGACTATTTCGCACAAAGCATCCTCTCGCTCATCCATAAGAGGTACTTTGGCATCGCTGCCGTTACGGCGCAGATAATCTTTTCGATGCTGCATAAGCTCGGTAATCTCTTCCGAAACACGGCGCTCGATGTATTCTTTTTTGGATAATCCGCTTACCGCAACTATGCTGTCGCCGTCGCACACCGCCGCCGCGCCGCCGGTGAATTTACTGAGCGAATCGGCAAATATCTGCATAATACCGTTTATATTTTCCATAGCGGAATATTTTTTGAAGATAACCTCCCCTTCTCTTGAAATAAAGATTTCAAGAGGATCACCTTCCTTTATGTGCATTGTACGGCGTATTTCCTTCGGGATAACAATTCTTCCCAAATCATCTATTCTTCTGACAATTCCAGTTGCCTTCATATACATTACCTTCCTTGATATTTTTTGGTAATGTTATTCTTTGCTAAGACTTGCTTAATATACTTGCACAAAAAAAATAAAGCAGGATATCCTGCTTTATTCTTTGTTTTTAAATCGTAAAATTATAAGCACGGCAACAATGGCAAGCATCAGTACGCCGACACCGCCGATAAGGAAGACGACGGGACTTACTTCTTTCTTTTCCTCTGTGGGCTCGGGCTTGCTTTCCGGCTTGCTTTCGGGTTTTGATTCGGGTACGGATTCTTCTTCGGAAACCGATTCCTCTTCGAATTCGATCTCCTGTCCCTCACCTTTCACGCCGTTTCTGCCGTAAAGAGATGCAACGGTACGGCAGATACATTCCGCCATTATCTCGTTTCCGTCATCATTTATGCTCATTTTATCGGAGCAAATGTAAATATCTTCGCCGCCCTCCATTTTACCGTAAATGTCGCAAAGTTCTATTTTTAAACCCTCTTCTTTTAATGCGAGAACACGTTCAGTGATAAGCTTATTGAAATCATCTACCATGGCTGACATCTTGAGAGAAGGCGGAATAGTGCAGCAAATAAGCGTGCCGTTTTTCGGAAGTTTACTTTCGACACTACGGGCATATTTTTCATATCGGTCAATAAGCTCCGCCATATGTCTTTCACATATGCTTGACGAATAGCTTTTTGACAGTATGCAGTCGCGTGTGCCGAGCAGCATTATGACGATATTCGGCGTATATTTTTCCATTATCGACGGAGTTATTTCGGAAAGATCTTGCTGATTCCGAGGATTATGTGTATAGGCATTTTCGATAACACCGTAGCGATAACCGCTATGACGCATAAGCATTTTGTCACCGCATTCTGCGTCTCCGTAAGGCTGATTGCCGGTAAATACCACCTTGTCGAAATAGTCTATGAGAAAACCTGACAGGGCGCGGCGATAGCTTTCATTCAACCCGTCTTTATCCGGATTTTCGCCCCAGGTCAAAGAATCGCCCAGAGGAAGGATTTTTACTACATCTTCGGGGGTTTCGGTGATATACCATGCGGTGCACATAGCCTTTTCGTCATCCCCTACAAGTGTTATTGTTGCCGCATCGGTTTCACCTTCATCGCTGTCAACTACCAATAATCCATCGAGGGTTACTATCTGATAACGCGAATAGCCGACGTCTTTCAGAGTGTATTTAATTTCATTGTAGTCGTATTCCATACCGTTGCCTGTAAAGTTAAGGTAGGCACTGGAACGCTCATTCGTAAAGCTTACGGTGCCGTCGGAATACTCGTGGCAGACAAACTGGTTATACTGTTCAGTATAGACGTATCTGCCGGTATCGCAGTTGGTAAGCACTACCCTTTTGATTTCGGGAGCGTCCTCGGCACCGACACATAGCGCAAGCGCAAGTATTAAAACAATAATTAACGCTGTTATTTTTTTCATAGTGGATCTCCAAATAAATATTTTGTATATTCTATCATATATAAAAAGTATTTTCAAGGTATTTGATTTTCTGAAAAAATGTTGTATACTGTAAGCACAAAGCATTCAGGAGCAGATTATGACTGACGGATTTTTGCCGATAAACAAAAAAGACATGAAAAGCTTAGGATGGGACGGAGTTGATTTTGCCTATATTACGGGCGATGCTTACGTTGACCATCCGTCATTCGGGCACGCCATAATAAGCCGCGTGCTTGACTGCCGCGGGTATAAGGTAGGCATAATATCACAGCCGGACTGGAAGGATAAGAACAGCATTAACGTCTTCGGCAGACCGAGGCTGGGATTTTTGGTTACCGCCGGAAATATGGACTCGATGGTGAATCACTACACGTCCTCGAAAAAGCGCAGAAGCACCGATGCATTCACCCCCGGCGGCAACACAGGAAAACGACCGGACAGAGCAGGCATAGTTTACTGCAACCTTATACGGCAAACATATAAGGACGTACCTATTATTATAGGCGGTATTGAGGCATCTTTGCGCCGACTGGGACATTACGACTACTGGTCGGACAAGATGAAGCGGTCGATACTGCTTGACAGTCAGGCGGACCTTCTTTTATACGGCATGGGCGAAAAGAGCATTGTCGAGGTTGCGCAGGCACTTGAAAGCGGCTTGAACATAAAGGATATAACCTTTATAAACGGAAGTGTATATAAAACAAATTCACTCGAAAATGTGTATGATTTTATACGGCTTCCCGATTACGAAAACATTGTGGAGAATAAGGCGCAGTACGCCGAAAGCTTTAACATACAGTATAAGAATACCGATCCGTTTACGGCAAAACGCCTTGTGGAAAAGTATGCAGATAACCTTTACGTTGTACAAAATCCGCCGCAAATGCCGCTTAGCACGCAGGAGATGGATGACATTTACGATTTGCCCTATATGAGGGATCAGCATCCTTCATACAAGGCGCTTGGCGGTGTGGATGCGATAAAGGAAATAAAGTTTTCCGTTTGTTCCTCGCGCGGATGCTTCGGCGGATGTGCGTTCTGTGCGCTAAATTTTCATCAGGGACGTATTATTCAAAGCCGCAGTCATGAATCGATAATAAGAGAAGTAATAAAGCTTACAAAAGACAAGGACTTTAAAGGGTATATAAACGATGTCGGCGGCCCGACGGCGAATTTCCGGCATCCTGCCTGTCGTAAGCAGCTTGAAAAGGGCGTTTGCCAAAACAGACAATGCCTATTTCCCACTCCATGTCCCAACATTGATGCCGACCATTCGGACTACGTATCTCTTTTGAAAAAGCTTCGTGAGATACCTGGCGTAAAAAAGGTATTCATTCGCTCGGGAATCAGATTCGACTATTTACTGCAGGATAAAAACGACAGATTTTTGCGCGAGCTTGCCGCGCACCATGTAAGCGGTCAGCTTAAGGTCGCGCCGGAACACGTTTCGGATAATGTGCTTAAAATCATGGGCAAGCCGCCGCATAAAATTTACAGGGAATTTATTAAAAAATATGCCGCAATAAATGAAGAGCTTGGTGTAAAGCAGTACGTTGTGCCGTATCTTATGTCTTCACATCCCGGCTCGACCTTAAAAGACGCGATAAAGCTTGCCGAGTATCTGAGAGACACCGGACATTCGCCCGAGCAGGTTCAGGATTTTTATCCGACACCGTCCACACTGTCTACGGTAATGTATCACACAGGCATAGATCCGAGAGATTTAACGCCGGTATATGTTCCGAAAACATCAAGCGAAAAGGCAATGCAGAGAGCGCTTTTGCAGTACCGCAGACCGGAAAATTATGAGATGGTTAAGCGCGCGCTGATAAAGGCCGGGCGCACCGATCTTATAGGCTTCTCGAAGGGATGCCTTATAAGGCCGAATAAAAATGCAAATAAATCCGATAAAATGAAAAAATATTAATTTTTTTCTTGATTTGCTATTGCTTTTTACAAAAATTTAATATATTATACTTATATATTTTTGAGATGAACTCAAAAAGGATAGAGGTTGCATTTATTAAAAGTAGCCGTTTCACAAACAGGCATCAGATGCGGTGAAAGGAATAAATGCCGAAGCAATGAACGGGAAAGCCTGTTCCCCTCATTGTTGGGACTTTGCATAATATGCAATGGACTGTCACAGAACGTGGAGAGCTATCATGAGTATAAACTTTGAAATGTTTTATCGTGAGATGATCCCCGGGTTCATCTCACGATTTTATTTTTATTATTGGAGGAAAGAAAAATGACAAAGAAGAGATTTGTCAAGGTACTGCTTGTACTGGCTGTCGTTGCTCTTATCTTCGTTATCGGCGTTAATGCCGCCGGTATTGACGAAGAAGGCTACACCAGCAATATGTACGGCACATACTGGGCTTTACTGCCCCCGCTGATCGCCATCGTTCTCGCGCTTATTACGAAGGAGGTTTACAGCTCTTTGTTCGTAGGTATTCTTGCCGGCGCACTTTTCTATGGCAACTTTAATTTGGAAAACACCTATATCACTCTGGTAAGAGACGGATTTATCGGCTCCCTTGCTGATGCGGGCGACGTTGGTATCCTTGTATTCCTTGTAATCCTCGGCATCATCGTTGTAATGATGAACAAGGCCGGCGGCTCTGCCGCATACGGCAACTGGGCCGCACGCAAGATTCACAGCAGAACGGGCGCCATGCTTGCAACGACTGCTCTTGGCGTTCTGATTTTCGTTGACGACTATTTCAACTGCCTCACAGTTGGCTCGGTTATGCTGCCGATTACCGACAAGCAGAAGATTTCCCGTGCAAAGCTTGCATACATAATCGACGCTACCGCAGCTCCCGTTTGCATGATAGCTCCGGTATCTTCCTGGGCTGCTGCCGTTGCAGGCGTTGTTGAAGGCTACAACGGAATTGAACTCTTCGTTAAGGCTATCCCCTACAACTTCTATTCTCTGCTTACCATCGTTATGATGATAACCATCGCCATCGGCGATATTGACTTCGGTCCCATGAAGAAGCACGAAGACAATGCAAAGAACGGCGACCTTTACACCACTCCCGACCGTCCCTATGAAAACGCAAAGATCGAAGCTCCCAACGAAAAGGGCAAGGTTATCGACCTTATCATACCCATCATTATCCTTATCGTTCTGTGCGTACTCGGCATGCTTTACACCGGCGGTTTCTTCAGCGGTGTTGATCTTATCAATGCATTCGCAGACTGCGACGCAACCTTCGGTTTGCCTTTGGGTTCGATGCTTGCTCTCATTATAATCATTATCTACTACATCTGCAGAAAACTGCTTACCTTCAAGGAATGCATGGAAGCACTTCCCGAAGGCTTCAAGGCAATGGTTCCGGCAATCCTCATCCTTACCTTCGCATGGACTCTGTGCGGCATCACCGGTATGCTCGGTGCTGCAAGCTACGTTGAAGGTCTGCTTGCAAATGCCGGCGCACTTAAGCTCTTCCTGCCTGCTATCATCTTCCTTATCGCAGTTGGTCTCTCCTTTGCAACAGGTACTTCCTGGGGCACCTTCGGCATCCTTATCCCCATCGTTACCCAGGCCGGCTTCGAAGGCGAGCTGCTTGTTATCGCAGTTTCCGCCTGCCTCGCAGGTGCTGTTTGCGGCGACCACTGCTCACCTATTTCCGATACCACGATTATGGCATCGACCGGTGCGCAGTCGAATCACATCAACCACGTATCCACCCAGCTTCCTTACGCTCTGCTTGTTGCGGCTGTTTCCTTCGTTGGCTATATCCTTGCCGCATTCGTTCAGAACTGGCTCATAGTACTGCCTATTATGATAGTAATCATGGTTGGCGTACTGCTTCTCATAAAGCTTATCAACAATAAGAAAAAGGCGTAAATAAATAAAAAAATACGGCGGCAGATAATCTGCCGCCGATATTTTTTTGCCATTATTACTGTTTCATATCCTTTTGATTTGCGATGCATTTGCCGCCGAAAATCATTGCAGCCGCAAAAAGTATTATGGATATAACAGCCATTACCTGCTGTCCGTATACCGTCATACCGAAAATGATGTTTCCCCTGCTCTGAACGGTATTCAGTATCACTCTGCCTATCAAAGATGCTCCGAAACCGCACAGTCCGCAGATGCCCGACATAATTGCCTGAGACTGGGAAAGATATTCGACCGGTATATAGGAATATAGCATATTGGTTGCGTTAGCGCTTGTGCCGGAAAGAGATGCGCCGTAAAATACGGTGTATACGATGATGAGCCATCTTGTTTGCGGTGTGGTAAACATAAGACAAAGGAAGGCGCATATTGCCATACCGCAGCCTAAAATGTAGCCCTTTGCGTAGGATTTTTTATCAGAGTAAATACCGAACGGGAATGCCGCGACGAGCTGTCCAATCTGCGCTATCGTTACGATTACCTGCGTGAATGCAACGCTGTAGCCAAGCTCTTGCGTCTTGTACGTACCTAAAAATCCTATGGTCATATATGTGCCGATACGGACAAGGCACTGCATAAGTATAAGCTTTAAAAAAGCCTTATTCTTAAAGGTGATATTGAAAACGGATTTATAATCCACACCCTTGCTTTCCGATTTGTTATCGGGGATTTGATAAATAAGGATGAAGTTTATTGCCGCAAGCACAGCTATATAAATCGCAACAAGCTTAAATGCGGTATTAAGTTTGCCTGCGTCTTCAAAATAGTCAAAAAGATAGCCCACACTGAGGGACATCACTATGGCAACAACTAAAGATACCGCCTCTTTAAAGGATGTGTATCTGCCCCTTTTCATCGGGTCGACAAAGGAATTTGCCCATTTGAAATAGATATTAAATGATACATATCTGAAAGATGTACCGCAGGCAACGAAAACAAATGCAAGTACCTGTTTTACCGGATCGGCAAACGGCAAAAACGGAAGCGTGAAGGTAAGCATACAGGAAAGCAGGCTTATCGTGTCGGTAGCCAGCACGTATTTTTTAATGCTTTTAATGTGCATCAGCACGGGGATGGAAACAAGCTGCATCATAAACGCGAAGGATATAAGAGAGGATATAACACCGATATCTCCGTCGCTTAATCCTATGCTTTTTAAAAGCTTTGCCAAAAATGCATCCGAAATAAGCAGTGTTACCATGTATTCAACGGCACATTGAATCAGATATGCTCCGCGAGCTTTTTTATAGGGTTTTGTTGAAAAATTATCTTCCATGGAAAATTCCTTTACTTTTTCTTTGTTTTTGTTTATAATCAGGATAAAATCAAAGTTTTAAGAGGTCATTATGTTCAATAATGAAAACATAAATAAATTAAAAAACATTTTGAAAGAGTTTTACACCATAACAAAAATCAGAATCGCGATTTTTGATGAAAACATGAATTCGGCTGCCAAATATCCCACGGAAAGTCCGCTGTTTTGCCGCATAGTACAAGAGAAGACCGCCAACGCCGCATGCACAAATTGCGACAGGAACGCTATCATGCACGCCGCCAAAAGCAACTCACCCTACATCTATCGCTGCCATGCCGGTCTTACCGAATGTGTCATGCCGATAACCGCAAATACGGGCAATCCGATAGGCTATATAATGCTGGGGCACATGTATACCGCAAATGAGCAGGATGACGAGCAGAACAATATTTTCAGCCAATGTGAAAAATACGGCATTGCAAGAGAAGAGGTTAAAAATGCCCTGTCCATGCTCAATGTCCGGGACAGCGAATACATAATCTCGGCCTCACATATAATACAGTATCTTGCATCGTACATTTTAACCGAGAATATGTATACGTTAAATCCTGACGACATTCCGCTGAAGGTTGCCAACTATATACAGGAGCATTACGCTGAAAAAATAAGCATAAACGATATTCTGCAAAGCTTCGGTATAGGCAAAACAACACTTTACAAGCTGTTTTCACAAAAATATGAAATCGGCGTGGCTGCATATCTCAGAAAAACAAGACTGGAGCACGCGAAGGAACTGCTTGTAAACACCGCCGACATAAGCATACCGGCTGTTTGCGAAAAATGCGGTTTTGAAAATTTCAATTACTTTTCCGTTTGCTTCAAAAATGAATACGGCTTAAGTCCCAAGGCATATGCCGAAAAGCACAGATAAAAATGGAGATAAGTCTTACGACCTATCTCCACTTTTTTTTATTTACTTAATTCAATACCAACAAAGTAATATGGGGGGATGGTCTCTGCAACTTTGAGATTATTTTTATCTGCTGTAGCTGTACAGTTAAATGCCTTTACAGAGAAATATTCTTTATCAAGAGTTAATTCGGGAGAATATATATAATCCTCGGAAAGATTGAACAGACCGATATTCATGCCCTTTTCGGTTTGTTTTGCAATTATATACAAATCGGGATTCCCCGTGCATACACAAGGAAGCTTCTTTTTTCCTGTCCATTCAAGATTGCTGATAAGCTGCTTCTGACGGTTATAAGAACGAAGTGTGCCGTAACCGTTTACGCTATCGCCTACCTCAAAAGCATAAACGGTAAATCTTACGCCGTCCTTGTTTTCAAAACGGTAGCAGACGGGCATACCGTCTATGGAGGAATCAACGATACATTCAGGCTTCAATTCGAGGCTTCTGAAACGGGAGAAGGACATAATGCCGATCTTTCCGTACATGCCCTCAAATATCTCATTGCCTCCCTTGGTCATTGGCTCGGAGGCGTTTACAATGCCCGTATCAATGCCCATTTCCTGCAGGATAAGAGCGCCGCGGACATCGGTAACAAGTCCCTCTTTAAGCTGTTTCTCAGTTACGTAACGGGCACATTCACCGCAGGCGATATGAACGGAATCGGTGCCGTAGGAGGTGGGAATACTGGAATCGACAAGCATTCTTGCACCTGCCGAATGGAAATAGTTATCGTTTATATAGCGGACATACAAGGTTTCATGCAAATCGGCATTTATTGATTTGCCGGCAGGATTTATTATATCAACACCCAGGGCATCAAAGGGGGCAAGATTCTTTTCAATCCACTCATATTCGTTTTTATGATGCACCATGGCGTCCACATATCCGGATTCGATGGCAGGCGCTACATAGTCTATCATATATTTAAGTATGCCGTCCAGATTACCGTCGGCGCGCAGAGCCATATCGAACATTTCCATTAGAGATGCGGAGGTAGTATATTTGGGACGCGGATAAGCATCGCCCTCGGAGAATATCTCTATATCCTCATCTTTGCACCAGAACGCCTGCTGACGGGTAAGCTCGATAAGATAATTAAGACGGGTATTATGGAAAGGTACCCAGTAGGGTGCGGCATTGGTGCGTATAAATGGTTTATTCTTTCCGGCAAATGCCTTTGCAATATCAAGAGCGATATTTCCGCCCTGATCCCAGTTATCACCCGAAATGCAAAGTCCCAAACGGGCATCGGGGTTTACCTTATCAACAGCCCTGCGGATATTTTCGGCAAGGCCTACAAGGCTTTCCTTCTGAAGCTTGAACCATTCTCTGCGATAGTTATTGGGCTTGCCCTTATAGATAAGCTCCTCTATTTCTTCAAGTTTAACTTCTCTGCCCACTCTTTTTGCATACTCTGCCATGTGCATTTCGCAGCAGCAGCCGGCACCGATTGAGGGACGGTGATGCAGACGGAAGTCATCATCAAACATTATCATTTTTGCGCCGATCGAGGCTACATCGGCAACAAATTTACTGTAATCGGTAACAAAGGGTTCACTGCTCGGACAAAGAGTTCCGACAAACTGCTTATTGAGATTGCCTACCATGGGAACGTATTTATCCCAATCCTCTCTGTCTGCGCCCGAGCCGGAAAGAAGCTGAGAGCCATGACCGAGTGACGTGCCTATCCAAACAGCGGTTTCTATGCCGACGGAATCGAAAAAAGCGATATTGGATTTAAGCGCATTCAGGCGCCTGGCAATAAGATTTTCGTTGGGAGAAAATGCCGTAGTCAAAAATATTCTTTCGGCACCGCATCTTCTGAATTCGTTTACGAGATATTCTCTTTCGGAATCAGAAAGTATTTCTCTGCTTCTAACGGGAATGGAAACTTTATACATATAAACACACTCCTTTTTTTCTTTAATTATATCATCCGGCTTTTTATCATTCCATAAAATACAGTTCTGTTTTTATTTGATTTTGTTCGCGTACGAAAATTTTCTCAAGCAAAAACCGGTGCAGCATCATGCTGCACCGGTTAAAAATTATCTCATTGTAAGCTTTATGGTATCCACAAGGTCGAGCTGAAGCTCGTTTACAAGCTGCAATGCCTTTTCGTAATGCTCCTCGCAGTTCATCATATCGGGAGCATGTGCATCAATACCGATAATGACCTTATTGCCCGTTTTCTTAGCGATCTCCCAAAATCTGCGATTGGGATAGCAGCGGTTGCCGAGTATACCTAAAAGGTTTATTTCAAGCGGCACATCGCATTTTTTTGCTTCCCTGCACAGTTTTGTCATATACATATCGTAAATATCATTACTGCCGCGGAAATTCACAAGATCGGGATGCGCGATATAGGCAAACTTGCCGGTATTGATGCCGGCTATGACCTGATCGGTATATATTCTGAGCCATTCGGGATCGCCGGTGGCGTTGCCAAGATAAAAGCCATCGTCCTCATTATAGGCAAAATGCTGGCCTAAAATAAGATAGTCTATCGGATAGTCATTAAGGAAATCGATAAGTCTGTTAAAGTTTTTCGGGAAGTATTCGGTTTCAAGGCCTATGAGAATTTCTATTTTATCGGCATATTCCGAACGAAGCTTCAGGAGCGTATCAACATAATCGCCTATTTCATTGGGCATCATACGCATATTTGAAATGTACTCGGTATCGTAAAACTGCGGCGAATGATCGGCAAAGCCTATCGTGGTAAGTCCCTTTTCTATGGCGGCTTCGATATATTCGCGCTCGCCGCCGTGGGCATGTTGACAACGCGTTGTATGGGTATGATAATTTGTTTTAAGCATTTTTATGACCTTACTTTAAAAGAAATCTGTTGAATTCCTCGCCGGAAAGCTCTTTCCAGTAGAATTTTTCATCCTCATAAATCATATAGCTGTGGCGTGAACCCATCTTGGGGATGGAGACCGAGCCGGGATTCATATAGGTAAACTCGGGATGCACACAGCAGCCCGATACATGAGTATGACCGTTGAGCAGTATATCGCCCTTATTGAGTTTAGGAGGATTGCTTTCGTTGAAATGATGACCGTGGGTTGCATAAACAAGATGTCCGTCAAAATAAAGCACGCAATATTCTGCCATTATGGGAAAATCAAGCACTGCCTGATCGACCTCGGTATCGCAGTTGCCGCGAACACAGATTATGCTTTCCTTGATTTCGTTAAGCATCTGGATTACCGTTTTGGGCGCATAGTTCTGCGGAAGATCGTTTCTGGGGCCGTGATAGAGAATATCGCCGAGGAGCAGAAGCTTATCCGGCTTTTCTCTGTTGAATGCTTCAATAAGCTGCGAGCAATAAAATTCCGAACCGTGGATGTCAGATGCTATCATTATTTTCATGTTATTTTATCCTTTCTCCGTTAAGAACGGCACTTTCCAAAGTGTCGCCCGAATATACAAGTTTTAATGAAAAGAAGGGCGTATCGGTATCTATCAAATCGAGAAATATCTTATCCCCTTCCCAGATGGGAAGTCCCTTTACAAAGGATTTTTCCACCCATTCGAGAACGCCCTCATCGCATTCCTTTAAAGAGCCTTTAAATTTATCGGCGGTAAATAAATGCATATACTCGGTGGGATATTCATCCGATACGAAAGTAACGATGCCGCGATAGGAAAAATGTTCAAGGGTAAGTCCCGTTTCCTCCTTGACCTCTCTCATCAAACAGTCCTCGGGGCCTTCCTTATCCTCGAATTTGCCGCCTATGCCTATCCACTTATCCTTATTGAGGTCGTTTTCCTTCTTTACGCGGTGAAGCATAAGATACTTGCCGTCTTTTTCGATGTAGCAGAGAGTTGTATTTATCATCTTATTCTCCGAAGACTTTGCAGAGGGTTTCAAAGCCCTTGTTCACATAGGCTACATAGCCTATATCGGCATAGTTTTTTTCCACATGGGTAACTTCAAGGCTTAAAGGACCGGTGTAGTTTATTTCGTTTAAAAACATGGCATAACGTT
>JAZRWQ010000025.1:0-13805 GCA_045599805.1 Eubacteriales bacterium
CAATATCGGATTCATAAAAATACCAGTCGGAAAGAGGCATATCCTCGTCAATCGGAGGGATCTCGCTTATCAGTTTATTGATATCATACTGCTTCATAAAAACTTCAGGCGACGTATTAAAGTTTGGCTCATCTTTCGGTAAAGCTTCCGATTGTTCGGAACTTTCCGATACCGATGTACTCTCTTCCGAAATGCTCTCCTCCGAAACGCTTTCGGATGTTTCCGTTTTGCCGCACCCCGCAAAAAGGGATAAGCACAATACAAAAATGCATATTATTGATATTAGTTTTTTCATAATTTCCTCCTTAGTTTGCCGGCGGATAGTCCTGCGGCAGGATTTTAAAAGATTTGTAATAATGCTCCCCCAAGTGTTCATAAAGATAATCCGAATCGTATATGAATTCTTCAGAATATGTAATATTTGAAACTACATACCCACTTTCCCTTAATTCATAATTTATTGTCAATAAACCATCAGTAAGCAGATGAGTGGTAATAATATCCTCTTTTGCATATTTGCCATCCATTTCCATATAGTTTTCATCTGATGAGGTTATGCCGAAAACCAATCGCCAGAAAGCAGTCGCGCTGTCGATTTCTTCTACATCAAGAATATTGTCACCTATCTTGATGTCAATGAAATCGGAATAGGACAATACATTCTCAACATATACTCCGCCCATCGGGTAATATTTATCTTCATCATCCGACTGCTGCACCTTAAAATACGGATGGTCGTAAAAGCTGTACAAATATCCTCCGCAATTATATTTTTTTACGGTATATAATGTCCCCTCATCATTTTGTCTGAGGAAGTTAGTTGTTACTCCATACTGATTGGGAACAGTAGTAGCATACATTGCACTCAATGTATAGCTTACACGCGACATATATAACTGCTCAAAAACTGTTCTGCCTTCACATTCGCTTATTAAATCATAAAGCGATATACTGTTATTAACCGCAGGCATCAATGTCGTAATGCCGTCTATATCAATATTCCCTTCATCGGTATCGGCAGGGATAATATTGGGTTTAGTATGCTCAAGCGGTTTTGAGTAAAGCGCAAAATGCCCACCTCTGAGATAACTGCTCATTACGCTGTCGTCGGAGAAGGAAGACATATATTCCAATGCGGCATCAACCGCACCGTTTCCGTTAACCTTAGTAATTGTTCTCCAATCACCCTCCTCACGGATTTCGATATCCGAATTGTTCTCCTCCGAAATGCTTTCGTGATTACTTTCTTCGGATATGCTTTCGTGATTACTTTCTTCGGATATTTCAGTCTTGCCGCAGGCGCAAAGGGAAAAGCATAACGTCAATATGCAGATAAACGCTATTACTTTTTTCATCTCCGCCTCCTTAGTTTACAGGAAAATAATCACCGGGCAAAACGTCATAATATGCTTGCCACCACGCCGCAGCGTCGGAGCTGCTGTTTACTTTAATTTCGGAAACATTTCCTACCTGCATAGTATCCGGGGAATGTTGATGAAGAATAATTACCATACCATCTGCACATAAGCAAAATAAATAGTAAAATGGATAATAACCGTCTCTTGTCCCCATTAGAATTTGTTTTGCAAGAGGTGTAATTGCTATCACATCTTCAACCGATGCACCCGCTTTGATAGTATGAAAATCGTTTGTTTCCACATATTTCGGAACGTAACAGAATGAATACAATGCGCTGTTTGTTTTATCGGTTATATCCGGATAATAATTAAAGAAGGCATAGAAATATCCACCCGTTTCAACCTCAAAAACCGTGTAGCATTTATATACGGTTGTTTTCAAATCCTCATTGCATAATATCTTATTTACCCGAACGAAGGAAAGCGGCTGTTCCATTTGGAATTCAATATATGATATATCTGCACATTCTCCCGGCTGATCTTCAGAATAAACGGAAAGATTTCCATAATAGTACGCCTGTTTCTCTGTTATTTTTTTCTTGTTCTTCTTTAGCAATATGCGAATATCCGTGTCATTATCGATTAGATTACTTAAATCAAAATTTCTTTTGTGCTCCTTGCTTTCCGTAAATTCGGAATAATACTTAATATTGTAGTCGGTGATTTCCTCATTTGTCATTCCGGGATAAAATTTTTTTACTGTTCCGGCATCATCCGTCATTCGTTCTTCATTTGAATCATCTGTTGTTACGGGAGCAAAATCCATTTTTTTATCCGATGAATTTTCCGCGGCTGTTAAGGCAGTATTGCATGATGCTGCTGATATTAAATCACTATTGCGCGGCTGCGTTTGTATAGCAGAACACCCCGATAACAAACACAACAATAATGACAAAATCAACGCAATAATCATTTGAAAATATTTATTCATTATTTGCTCCTTAAGTTGTCGGCGGGTAGTCCTGCGGCAGGATGGTGAAATCCATAATATACTGTTCGGGAATGCCCGCCCTGTCCTTTTCCACCGGTATTATCTTTTCGGTGTGCAGGTTGATATCCATAATCGTTTTTGTGGGCGAATCTATTACGATATTATACATATCACCAACCGTAAACAGGAGCACATACACCCTTTGCGTGCTCTCGGTAAAGTAATCGGCAATGCCGATACAGGAAATTATTTTTGCCGCGTCCTCTGTCGTCATTCCCGGGGAGAGCGCCGATATTTCATCCTCGGTATAGATGCGGTCAATATATGCCGTTGCGGTCAGGTCGGTGCTTCCGTCAGCATAACCGTTAAAGAAAATATACAAATATCCGGCTGCTTCGCTTTTGAAAACGGTATACATCCTTTGCGCGGATTCTTCTCTGTCGCTGTCGTAAAAATCGCCGACAGTTCTTATAAACTTTATTTTCGCGCCGATAAGCTTTTCTATCTCATCCGTCGGGTGGTAGGAATTCATGTCCGTTGCGTAGGCATTTTTATAGGTTTTACTCATAAGCCAGTAGGTCATTGCGCTGCCCACTTCACACTCGTTCTTCTGCATTAGCTCGGCTAACGGAGTGTCGTTGTCAACCAAATCGGCAAACGGCAGATTATTCCTTTCCGGCTCGCTTTCCGGCGTACTGTCAACAAAAACGGAATTGCTGTTTATTATATTGTCGATTTCATTTTTTAAATCAACTTCCGCAGTTTTACTTTCCTTTTTCGGAATAACGTCGCTCTCGCTTTCGGAAACGGATTCTTCGCGGCTTTCCTCGGATATACTTTCTTCGGGAAGACTTATTTCACTTTCCTGCGTTTTCCCGCAAGAACATATTAAAAAGCTTAAAGCAATTATCAATATACATAATATGTTTTTTTTCATAGCACAAATCACCTCGTGATTGTAAAATATACCGTATCACCCGTGTATCGTATTATATAACCATATGAATCAGTTGAAAAATACCACCCATCTGCAATATCGTCATCAGGATTATCTCTATCTGTCAGTAAGGCTGAATCATATGCAACGGATTTTTTGTGAGCCCACTCACCGTTACTGGTCTCTATCCAAAAATGATAACTCCAGTCTCCACTAGTTCCTAATGCAGAACTACGCATTGCAATTTTAACTTTGTTAATAGGTGTAGGTGCAATTCGCGTTGTCATTGCAGGGTTTTTCCCATTTTCTCGTAAGTATATCGATAAAGTGGAATATAACGTCGATGCTGACGGTATTGTTGTTGACGAATACCCAATATCCGAAGGCTGTATATTTTGGTTTTTGTCAATTGCAAACCCAAGGCAATTCCTTGTTCGATCAGTTGTGGCAATACTACTATAACTTGGGGCTCCACCACAATAATTCGGATAATAATAAACAATAGCTTTAGGTTTATCTGATGAGGCATTTGCAGAATGGAAAAACTGATAGTCGCCTGAGGAATTTCCGGTAGCTATATACAAGCCTCTTGTTTCTGCCAATGTACGATACAAATTCGGGTCAAGATGTTCCCGGATATTTGCCGCTATGAATTCTCCCGCTGCAAATGATTTATAACCGTTTGACGAAACACTTGAACTTGCAGGACAATTAACTCCATTTCTCGAAGGCAAACCTCCTGACCCCAAACTGTTAGCTTGATTATATGTTAAAGTTTGCGCATTCCACCCTGAAGCATTTGATATGTACGGGTAAACAGTAGCCGAATTGCCGCCATTATAACGATAGAAATACACATATGCACTCGTGATTGAGTTTGGCTTTATAAAACTTAAATACGATGATAAATGGTATGATACATAAGTGTAATAGATATTTGTGCTTGATGCTTTGCCGACATATAATGATGCCGATGTTCCGTAATTTGTGTTTGGATTTGCCGTGCTTACGTATGTATCATAAATTGGATTGTCATTTATTGGTTCAGGTACAGCAGTAGCAGCCACCATTGCCGTAAGCGGATATACGGTTCCTTCTCCGATAAATCCTTCAGAAGGATATAACGATATCAGATAATCGCCATCATTGTATTCGGCAATATCTAAATTGCAGTTTTCCGGTGCGGAACCGGAAGCATCATACATCCCCTCATAATTAAGCTGCATTATCTTTTCCCCGGATTCATTATATAAAGGAATATTATCACCCTGTGATTTGCCGGGTTTAAGTCCGTTAAGAGAAACTCGATATGAGATTACACTCGGAGCATCTTTGCTTTTTATAGTAATTATATTTTTTACTCCGTGCAATTCGGGCTCTATTTCATAATCTGTATCTTTATATACATTATTAAAAGATACCGTATCTTTATACGTTCCAATATCAGTTTTCTTTTCATCGTTTAAAACAGCTTTTTCTTCGAATAATCCTTTTATAAACGATTCTATAATATTCCCCGATTTTTCTATCTGATTGTCTTCTGAAATTAAAAAATTATCATCCGGTTCAATATCCGATGGGACTTCTTCGGTCTCCGCATTATTCAGTATATCTTCATTGCCCGAGATTTCAGATTTTTCAAAAGAAACCGTATTATCATACTCTGTCGGAGCGCTTACAACCTTGTCCTCTGATGGGGTGAATGTAACTGAAAAGCCTTTTTCGGAATAGAAAACTCCATCGCTTGCCTTTTCACCAATTCGAACTATTCTGTTATTTACGTTGGTTTCATATGACATGCCTTTTTCGGTCGATTCAGTTAATTCGGTATCGTAATCTCTTTTTTGACCGTTTTCATCTTTATACCAAATATCTTCTGAAAATATCTGCATGGTATTTGTACCATCATCATTTGCAAAAATAATTGTGTTAGGATAGATTTCTTCATCCCTAAGGCGCTTGGTATATCCGCTCTCTTCTGCTTCATCAACCGATATGACCTCGGGGATATCTTCAATGGGCAAGCCGTAAGAGGTAACGGGTATATCCTGTATCTGTGTAATCTCTTCCGGTTCGGGCTCGATTGCGTTAACGGGGGAAAGGCTTAAAAGCAAAATGAGCGCTGCGATAAGTGCTGTAATTTTTGTTTTCTTTGTCATTTTGATTCCTCCTTAAATTTTTAATTAACCAAAATATCCGAACTATCCTTTGGAATCGCCTCCTTGATCATATTGTAACAGACAAAAGAAAGCGCCGTCAATAACCTTGACGGCGCTTTTTGAGTGCTTGTGTGAAAACTTTTTGATTTTATTCGATTTTGTAACCGTTTTGTAACCGTTTTGTAACCGTTTTGTAACTTTTTGGTCAGCGGAAATCGTCGAATGGCTTTTGTTTGAAACCGTTTTTATTATTCTGCAAATGCAATGGAAACGGCGCCGCGAATGCCGGCATCGTCCGAGTTTGCCGCCTTAATAAAGGAGACCTTGCCGGGTATCATGTTGTTGAGCTTGCTGAAATTATGCTCTATCGACTCGAAAAATGGATCGCCCCAGGCGGTGAGTCCGCCGCCGATGCAGAAGGTGGTTATATTAAGAAGGATATATATATTGTAGCAAAGCTCGCCGACATATTCCGCCGTTTCTTTTATAAGCCGCGCGGCGAGCGCGTCGCCCTTAAGATAACATTCGTAAACATCTTTGCCGTCTGCCGTGCCTTTTTCGCGGTAAATGTCGGAAAGTATACCCTTTTCGCCCTCGCTTACCGCTTTGCCTATGCGGAGATTAAGGTTGCCGCCCGATGCCGATATTTCAAAACAGCCCTCGTTGCCGCAGCTGCATTTAAATCCACCGCGCCCGGTAAGCATGTGGCCGGCTTCTCCTGCCGCGCCGTTGTCGCCGGAGAAAATCTTGCCGTTTATTATTATTCCGGCGCCGATGCCCGTTGACACGGTGATATACACCATATTGCCGTTCATATTAAGAAGCTGATACTGCGACAGCGCGGCAAGGTTTGCGTCGTTATCGGTGTAAACCCCGCACCCGAAAATCTCTTTAAGCTTTGCCGATAACGGATATCCGTTAAGTATGGGGATGTTGGGCAGGTTTATAATCATGCCGTCCTTTGCGATGCCCGGTATGCCAATGCCTATCGCGGTAGGGCTGTCGGACGTAAATTCCTTTATCGAATCCGCAAGCATATCCGCAAATTTTTCCGGCGTATCCGCGTTAAATGTGGGGAATTTGATTTTTTTCAAAAGGGCTTTGTTTTTATCAAAAAGCCCCATGGCGATTTTTGTGCCGCCCAGATCTATTCCGAGGTATCTATCCATTATTTATCCACTCTGAAGCTTACGGTAAGTCCGTCTTTCTCGGGCTTGAGCTGGGTAAACTTTACGCCTGCGGCGGTAAGCATGCGCTTGGAGGCGATAACGCCGTCGGTGTCCTTGTATTTATCCGAAAGGTATATAACTTCCTTTATGCCCGATTGGATTATTGCCTTGGCACATTCGTTGCAGGGGAACAGCGCAACGTAAATCCTGCTGCCCTCCAGGGATTTGCCCTTGCAGTTAAGTATCGCGTTAAGCTCCGCGTGAACAACAAACGGGTATTTCGTATCGTTTGCCGCGCCCTCTCTGTCCCAGGGAAACTCATCGTCCGAGCAGCCGTAGGGGAAGCCGTTGTAGCCGGTGGATAAAATAACGTTCTGCCGGCTTACGATGCAGGCGCCAACCTGCGTGCCGGGGTCCTTACTGCGCTGTGCGGCAAGAAGCGCCACGCCCATAAAATATTCGTCCCACGATATGTAATTCTCTCTTTTCAAGTCATTCGCCTCCTTTTTTCTGTATTTTACCACACTTTTTCCGTATGTACAATCTTTTGGAAAAAAATTTAGCCAAAACTATTGACAATTATTTTTATTTAAGTATAATAATTATTGCGTTTAAACATTGCCGAATTGTGTAAGGGTAGCACGACAGACTCTGACTCTGTTTGTCTGGGTTCAAATCCTAGTTCGGCAACCATGTAAAAACCCTCTTTTGTCTACCGGACAAAAGAGGGTTTTTACAACGAAATAAATCCCGTGCGGGATTTGTGAAATGCGCTTCGCGCGTGAAATACGCCTGCGGCGTGTGAAATGCCTGCGGGCGTGGGTGGATTTATTTCATTTCACATTCGAGCAGAGCGAGAATATTTCCCAATGGCGCAAGCCATTATTTCACATCGGCGTCAGTCGATATTTCACTTGAAAAAGCATATGATTTATGATATGTTTTGATCAGAGAGGCGGTGTGTGCTATGGCTGAATCCAAACTACGGGATTTATCTATGGATTTTGCTGTTGAAGTGTTGAAGTTATGTGACTCTATCAAAGGACATTTTTCTATCACTAATCAATTGGAACGCTCAGCAACTTCAATTGGCGCAAATATTCACGAGGCAAATTATGCTCAAAGTAAAGCCGATTTTGCGTCAAAGCTTCAAATTGCCTTAAAAGAGTGTTATGAGACGGAATATTGGTTGGAATTATTTGTAAAATCTGAGTTGATTGACCGTGAAAGCGTAAAGAAATTGTATTACGATTGCGGAACAATACGAAGATTATTGATCGCTTCAATCAATACCGCAAAAAATAATTCAACAAGTATATAACGACAAATTATGAATTTGATGAGGTCTTTATGAAAAGAAGAATTGACTATGTTTGGTGTATCAGTTTGATTGTTGTCGGAATTGCTACCGTTATTTTGAATGGCTCAAATATTGTCGGCATTGATTTGCCTGATTGGTTAACCAGATCAATTGGGATTATTGATTTGGTTGCAGTTTTTGCCTTGATATTTACCACAATAAGAAAAACCACAAAAAAGCAATGAGTCTCTTTACTCAGCCCCCGACAAATCCCGTCTTGCTGAATAAATGGACAGGTGTACTTTTTGCGTTTTTTAGCTTGATTTCGCTATGTTTAGGTAGTCTTAGACAGAAAAAAGGACTTACTTTCGTAAGTCCTTTTTTTGTCCCCTGTATTCGCTTACCTTTTAGTGTTGGCTGAAATAAAGCGCTTCCTTGAAGAGATAAGCTTTTTAAGATCATCCTCGCACTTTTCCGAAAGATCCATTTTTGTTTTCAGCTCGGGCGGAAATTTTGCGGTTATCGCTTCAAGCTTTTTCTTTTTGCCGAAAAGCCCGGGATGTTTAAAGGTCTTTTCATCCTCGGGGTTGGCGATAAAGTATGTTTTCAGCGACTTTTCGTAGTCGTCTATCTGAGCGCGGCAGTTTTCTATATTCTTATCAAAGGCTGCAATCTGAGAAACGGTGGAGGGAAGGCCGTTGTATATTTCCTTAAGCCTTGCGGTGTATTCCTTCATTTCCTTTTCGTAGGTAGGCGCAAGCTTTTTGTATTCCGGCTGGGATACAACGTTGCCGTTGCGGTCGGTCTCGTTTTTATAGCCCACAAGATAGGTTATCTTTTTCTGCGATTTTGCGCATATCCCCAAAACCGTATCGGCGGTTTCCCTGTAATAGCTTTCAAGCTTTTCATCCTTTGCCAGAGCATCGTTCCCGAAAAGCCCGAGCGCGTAGATAACAAGCGCCGTGCAGCGTTCAATAACGTAAAAATAGTTTCTTGCGTCCTGCGCGCTTTCGAATGTCTCGGAGACTCTGTTCTCCATAACGGAGTTATAGAAATAGTAGGCAAGGTCTATGCTGTTTTTCTGTATCGTTTCGTAGATATTCGCAGCCTCCGCCTTACCGTCCACTATGCGCTGCGCTTCTCTTATACCGGTAAAGGTCTCGTCAAAGCGGTAGTTATCCTTGGTTGAAAGATATGCCGCGCACAGTCCCTTATTGAAGGCGGCTTCCCATAAATCGCAGTTGCATTCAAGCGTCTTTGTATAATATGTATATGCTTCCTCATAGTTGCCGTTTTTCAGCGCATTGCCGGCAAGGCGCATATAGTTTTCCTCCCGGCGGGAGGTGTTTATATTCACGCTTCCGGTATGCTCCACCTTGATTTTCTGCACTTCCTCCTGTATCATAACCTTGGTGCCGCAGTAGGTGCAGAAGCCGAATTCCTTCGACCTGTCAAGCTGTATTTCGCCGTTGCATTTTTTGCAGGTAAGGCTTATAAGTTCCATGATCCATCCCTCTTTTCGTTAAGGGGATTTTATCATATTTTGCATAATAATGCAAATAAAAAATTACCTGCCCTATCGGACAGGTAATAAAGCCGGCATTATTTGTTGAGTATCCATATCGACAGATTGAGATATAACGCGAAGGTGCTCCAGACAAGATAGGGTAATTGCAGATATCCTGCCGGAGTGCTTCGTTTGAGATATTCGTTTATCGTTAAAAATACGCATATCCATAAAAGTGCCAGGACGATGAGTGCGGTAAGATACATCTTGCCGGAGAAGAACAGTATCGGCCACAAAAAGTTAAAAAGCAGCGATACGCCGTAAAAATACAACCCCTTATCCTTTGCGCCTCCGCTTTTGATATACAGATAGCAGGATATTCCCATAAGTATATACAGTACTGTCCATACCACAGGGAACAGCCACGCAGGGGGTGAGAGCGGCGGCTGTGCAGCGTTCTGAAAATCCTTGAAGGCGCTGTTGGTGATAAGTGCGGCGGCACCGCCTATCACAAGCGGCACGGCAATGCTTATTATAAGCGTGCTTTTCTTTTTCATAAAATCATCTCCGGAAATATTTTATTCCTTTTCGGGTGATAATATGCAAAAAAACGGTCGTGATATCACGACCGTTTAGTGTTTATGGAATCAGGTAAGAGACAAAAGCTGGATTCCGGTAGAACCGATGTTGATGAACTTGTATTTTGCAAGTGCCTTTTCGTTGTACTCGATAAATACGTGATTCATCTTGAATTCGTTTACCTTGTCTTCGATATAATACTGGGTGTATGCGGTTTCGTAAATCTTGTAGTTATCGGAGAAATAATCGTCCGGCTTCATTTCGCGCATGATGTGGAAGCCCATATCGGATTCGTAAATCTTGATGTCGCCATAGTCCATTTCCTTTGCGGCTGTGGTGAAGATGTCGGGTAAAAGTCCGTCGCCTTCAGCCCATGCGTAGCCGTTGGGATAGGTGGAAAGGGAAGAGTCGTCCGACAGGGTGTTCATTGCGTCGGTGAATACCAGTTCGCCCGACTGGATCTTTGCCAGAGTGTCCTCTGCTTCCTTCTTTGCCTGAGCCTTGTTTGCGGCGATTGCGGCATCGTCAAGGGCATTGCCTTTGGCATCGGTGGTAGCGTAGGTAAACAGGATATGCTGCATTGCATATTCTGTGTACCGGTCGAAGAATCCCTTTACGTCCGCTTCGGTGAAGGGGTCTATGCCGACCTCCTTGTCAAAGTAGTAGTCATAAAGCATATCGGGATAATAGGTGCTTGCCATGTATATTTCCTTGTGCTGCTGTTCGGTAACGCCGGACATCTTAAGGAAATCCTCATAGGTAGCCTCGTTGTAGAAGTAGGACTTGTAGAAGCCGTATTCCTCTTCAAGAGCATCCTTACCTATCGAGTCAAGCTCAAGGCCAAGCTCGTCAACGAAAAGCTTGTAGGCATAGTTGGATTCAAAGGCGGTCTTTGCCGCATCGTCCAGCACCTGTGCATTGGTCTTTTCGGGATCGGTGGAATTTTTCTCGGTAAGGAAGGTAAGATAATGTTCCTTGCCGTAGGTCTGTTCAAGCTGTGCGGCGGTGTATACGGCGTTGGCAAGATACCAGCCGATGGGCACCTCTTCGCCGTTTACCTTGGCAATGTATTCGTTTTTCGGCGAGCAGCCGGTAAGACAAACGCCTGCGAGCAGGCATACCGTCAGTATAAGTGCAACGGTTTTTTTCATTTCAGGTTCACCTTTTCTATAGTATAAAAATTTATTTACTTGCCATGTAAATGACATTATAGCATTTTTATTATAAAATGTCTATAAAAATTTGCTGACAGAATGCTGATAAATGTGTGAAAAGGCAAAAAAATTGCCTTTGCCCCTTTATTTATTGATTCCAAAAGATTATAATAGCATAAAAAGGCGGTGATGCAATGAAAAAGCTTTTGGTCGTATGCGACTGTCAGAAGGATATGTTTTCCCGTCTGACCGATTTGAGCGCCGAGAAAAATATCTGCGCCCTTATAGAAAAGATGAGGGAGGACGCCGATATCATATTCACGCTCGACAGCCATGATGAAAGCTATGCTTTAAGCGCCGAGAGCGCCGTGGACGAAAATCCGCATTGCCTTGTGAATACCGAGGGCTGGCAGCTGTACGGCGACATAGCAGGCAACCTCACCACCGCCGATACCGTTTTCATAAAGCCGGTTTACGGCTCGCTGGAGCTTGGCAATCATATAAAGGAAACGGGCTATGACGAAATAACGCTCTGCGGACTTATGACGTCAGGCGCGGTCTTTGCAAACGCCGTCATCGCGCGGTGCGCGCTCACCGATGCCCACGTGAAAATAATCAGTAACGCCTGCGCCGACTGCGACAGCTCCGCCGCAAAGAACGCGCTTAATGCGGCAGCGAAGATCGGCGTTGAAATACTCTTAACGGAGGATATGTAAATGACAGAAGAAAATTATACAATGCTGTGTGACTTTTATGAGCTTACCATGGCAAACGGCTATTTCAAATGCGGTATGGCGGATAAGATAAGCTACTTTGACGTTTTTTACCGCAATAATCCCGACGGCGCCGGTTTTGCCATCGCCGCGGGACTTGAGCAGGTAGTGAATTATATAAACGACCTGCACTTTTCCGAAAAGGATATAGAGTATCTGCGAACGAAAAAACATTTTGACGAGGACTTTTTAAAGTCGCTGCGTGATTTTAAATTCACCGGCGATATATGGGCTGTGCCCGAAGGCACGGTGATATTCCCCGGTGAGCCCATATTAACGGTACGCGCTCCGGCTGCGCAGGCGCAGTTTGTAGAAACCTTTATTCTTTTGACAATAAACCATCAGTCGCTTATCGCCACCAAGGCCTCGCGCATTGCCCGCGCCGCCGGCGGAAGAGCGGTAAGTGAATTCGGCTCACGCCGTGCGCAGGGCACCGCCGCCGCAATGTACGGCGCACGCGCCGCCTATATCGGCGGATGCTCCTCCACCGCCTGCACAATCGCCGATGAAAAGTTCGGCGTGCCCGCTTCCGGCACCATGGCACATTCATGGGTGCAGATGTTTGATGATGAATACACCGCCTTTGAAACCTACTGCAAGGTTTACCCCAATAATGCAATACTGCTCGTTGATACCTACAACGTAATTAAAAGCGGCATACCCAACGCAATAAAGGCGATAAAGAACGTGCTCGTTCCGCAGGGTATAACAAGCTGCGGCATACGTCTTGACAGCGGCGACCTTACCTATCTTTCCAAGAAGGCAAGAGCAATGCTGGATGAAGCGGGACTGCCGTTTTGCAAAATATGCGTTTCAAATTCTCTTGACGAATATCTTATCCGCCAGCTTCTCATGCAGGGCGCGCCGATAGATATGTTCGGTGTGGGCGAGCGCCTTATAACCGCCAAGTCAGATCCCGTATTCGGCGGCCTATACAAGCTGTGCGCCGTTGAAAACGAAAAGGGCGAAATAATATCCAAGATAAAGATAAGCGAAAACGCCGCCAAGATAACCAATCCGGGCTTCAAGCACGTTTACCGTATATATGAGCGCTCAAACGGCATGGCAATGGCTGACTATATCACCACCCATGACGAGATTATGGACGCATCCCGTCCGCTTGATTTGTTTGATCCCGACTTTACATGGAAGCGCAAGCTTGTTGATGACTATATCGCAAAGCCGCTTTTAGTGCCCGTTTTCGAAAACGGCAGACAGGTTTATGCCCTACCGCCATTAAAGGATATCGCCGCCTACTGCAAAAAGCAGATTTCCGAGCAGTGGGAAGAGGTGCTTAGATTCGAGAATCCGCATAACTACTATGTGGACCTTTCGCAGAAGCTTTGGGACCTCAAGCAGGACATGATAAAAAAACAAAGATAAGAAATCGCATGCAGGCACGGAGAAATCTTTTCTCCGTGTCTCTTTTTGACCTCATCCACCATGCAGAGCATGGTCCCCCTTCCCCGAAACGGGGAAGGCTTTGAGAGGAAGACAAAATGGATATTGAAAAAAACTTTGGAATATGATAGTATATTCTAAATAAGTATATCTATGAAAAGGAAGATGCAAAGTGAGAAATATAATTCCCGTTACCGAATGTCCCAAATGCGGATGCACCGTAATAGGCCGCGGCTACCGATTGAAGAACGGCGCCATGCTGCCCTATGGCGGGATGTTCAAGTCGAGCGCCGTTGTGTATGAGATATGCACGTCCTGCGGCTATATAATTTCCGGCTACGTTGATCAGCCGGAGCTGTTCTATGTTGATAAAAAAAGCAAAAAGTAATTATACCGGAGAGATAGTTTAATGGAATTCAAGTCAAGTCCCGAAGTAACCCAGATGCCTCTTATTTCCTTAAGAGGTCTTGTTGCCAT
>JAZRWQ010000026.1:0-7285 GCA_045599805.1 Eubacteriales bacterium
TTTCGTTCTTTTCTTCGTAGGCGTACAAAGGTACGGTAGAGGAAAAGAACGGAAAAAGGCAATAATGACGGGCGAAACGCCCGTCATTCCTTTTTATTGCAAATTTTCGTTCAATGTTATATTTTAGGTTTTTTCTTTTTCTTTGCCGGTAGACCGAGTTTTTCGACACTCAGAGGCAGTCGAACTTCTGTTCAACTGCCTTTCACTCTTATTTTAAAAGTCCGGATTTTTTAAGTGCTATGACAAGGGGCGGTATAAGTAAGATCTGTACAATGATCCCCGGTGCGGCGTTTACAAATCCGCGTGTCCAGAATGCGGCAAGACCGAAGCCCTCGCCGCCAAGTGTAGCAAGATACTGCGCGCATCCCCAAACAATACGTCCGGCAAGCATGGCGCCTATAAGTGAAATATAAATATAACCGGTCTTTTTCGGCAATATCTTATAAAAAAGCCCGGCAAAGAATCCGTAGGATAAAAGCTCCGCCGCCATGCATACGGCGGTGGGGTAAAGAATCGGCGTGCCGGTGAGCGCGAGCTTTAAAAACGGTGCTATAAGTCCGACTACGGCTCCGTACGGCATTCCGCATATGAATCCGCACAGAAGCACCGGCAGGTGCATCGGGCACAGCATTTTTCCGATCGTCGGTATATGGCCGGTAACCGACGGCATTACGAGCGCCAGCGCAAGGCAGAGCGCCGAAAAAACGGTTTTGCGTAAAACTTTGTTCATCTTTCCTCCGAAAAATAAAAAAAGGGTATACGTCCCCTTCATGGGTGCGCATACCTTCATGATATACATAATAACCTGTATAAATCGGGCTTCCTGCCCGTCGGTTTGTATTGTAACACAGCGCGCAGGACAAGTCAAGAAAAATAAATTTTAAATTGCGTTTTGAGCAAAACGGAGAAAACGAGAGGAAAACGGAGCATGAGCGAGATTATTAAACGCCAATTAAAAATTTGAAAATTTGCTATTGACAAAGTAACGCCCTTTGTGTATAATACAAAAGCTAACAATATTACGGGCGAAAACCCAAAAATTTTCAGGAGGAAAATCATGAGCACATATATGGCAAATCCACAGACCGTGGAACGCAAGTGGTATGTGATCGACGCTGAGGGCAAATCTCTGGGCCGTCTTGCAGTTGAAGCTGCAAACATCCTCAGAGGCAAGGTTAAGGTAACCTTCACTCCCCACGTTGACTGCGGCGACTTCGTAATCATCATCAATACCGATAAGGTTGTTCTTACCGGCAACAAGCTTGAAGACAAGTATTACAGACATTACACCGGCTACATCGGCGGACTTAAGGAAACCAAGTATCGTCTCCTTATGGAAAACAATTCTCCCTTCGGCGTTATGCAGGCCGTTAAGGGCATGCTTCCCAAGAACTCTATCGGCAGAGCCTGCCTGAAGAGACTGTTCGTTTACAAGGACGCCAACCACAAGCACGAGGCTCAGAAGCCCGAAGCTTGGAATATGGACTAAGGGGAGGTAAACTTAAATGTACGAATCCAAGAAAGAATACTTCTACGGCACCGGCAGAAGAAAGAAGTCCATCGCAAGAGTAAGACTTTATCCCGGCACCGGCTCCATCACCATCAACGGCAGAGATATTGATGACTTTTTCGGTCTTGATACCTTAAAGCTCATCGTTCGTCAGCCTTTAGAGGCTACTAACACCACCGGCAAGTTCGATGTTGTTTGCACCGTAACCGGCGGCGGCGTTTCCGGCCAGGCAGGCGCAATCCGTCACGGCATCTCCCGTGCCCTTCTCACCACCGAAGAAGAATACAGACCTACTCTTAAGGCTGCAGGCTTCCTCACCAGAGACCCCAGAATGAAGGAAAGAAAGAAGTACGGTCTCAAAGCCGCACGTCGCGCTCCGCAGTTCTCCAAGAGATAAAATTTCATACTGGAATTTATATACTGCACAGGGCTTTTGCCTTGTGCAGTATTTTTTATGCAAAAGAGGGGGATAAATCCCCCTCCGAACTGCGGCCTACTCGGCAAGCCTCGTAGGTCAAAGCTAAAAATATGCCACCGGCATATTTTCTTAACGCTTTGACAGCTTCACCAAGAGATAAAATTTCATACTGGAATTTATATACTGCACAGGGTTTATGCCTTGACGATGCCATAATAAGAGCCTTAAAAGCACCGCACCGCATTCCCCGAAGGGAAGTTTTCGGTTTTCATATGCGGCGAAATTGGTATAGCCTTAAAAGCATCGCACCGCATTCCCCGAAGGGATAGGAAAAAAAGAGTCAGGAATGTCGTTTTGAACCCGAAGCTGTATGTGGATACTGCGAGAGGTTCAAAACGGCATTAGTAAAACGAATAATATAAAAAGAAACTCGGCATTTGTCGAGTTTCTACTTCTTTATTCAGATTTAATCAAAGTATCAAAACCATAATAAAAGCTAAAGCAAATATTTTTACTTTTCTTTCGTTTTACGTCCTGAACTGTTTTTACATCCCTACACTTATATAAGCTTTTTTATTAAGTCTGTCATTAACTTATCGCGGCGTATGGCTTTGACATAGCGCTGGGGACGGTCGATGGGCTCTTTTTCGTAAACGCCGGTGTAGGCGGGCAGGCGCGTCTTACGCAGTTCGGTATACATGTATTTATCATCGTCGTTAAGCAGAAAGGCAACGGCGGTTACGTCCCATATAATGCGCGTCCATGACGTGCCCTTGGCATAGCTTTCCGCCTCCTCGATGGCGTGGCGGGCAAGGTAATCGGCAAGCGGATTTTTGTTTACAAGCCAGTATTCAAGCTCGGGGCCGGAGATGCGGAAATCGCTTACAACGCCCATGCAGGGAAGCTGTATAAAGGGCACGCCGCACCCCATAACAACGCGCGCGGCGGCGATATCCTGCACCATGTTGAACTCCTTTGTGTGATCCCAGAAATGCGCGTGGCCGCCGAGCCATACGACAACGATGCGGTCTTTAAGCGTGGGGTCCATGATAAGCGCCGAGGCAACGTTGGTTATCGCGCCTATGGCAACAACGTAAAGCGGACGGGCGGCATCATATCCCTTTGAGCGTTCAACAAGATCGCGCGCCGCGATGGATTCAACCGGCGTGCCTTCATCTTTAAGATAGCTCTCCGAGCCGGGGAAAACATTTTTGCAAAGTTCATCCTCGCCGCACAGGGTAAGTATATGTATTATCTCGTCAAAGCTCTTCTGCATCCCCTCGCCCGGCGTTTTCACCTTGCTGTTGAAAAAGGGCGCGGCATACATCGCCTTAACGTTTATCTTCTCCTTTGAGCGCACCATGAACGCAATGGCGTACTGGTCGTCTATCTCGTTATACGCATCGGTGTCAAGCACCGCATCTATTTTCCCTTTGGGTATCTCCAGTCGCTTTTCGTAATCGGTCATGCATAATGCCTCCTTTTTTCCTATATTATATATTGTCCGCCGCCCATTGGCAATACCTTTGCATTATTTAGCATAAAAATAGCATCTATTCTCTGAACGGGAACAGATGCAACATAATCCGTATTATGTTGTAAAATACTGTAAAAAAACTTCCCGAAATGTGTCCCTTTCGACTCATAAAAAAAATTTTTTACAACAGCTCGTTTTTTCTATTTACAAAATGCTTCTAATATGATAAAATATTTCCACCGAAATAGCGGTACAACACAATACGGATTATGTTGTACTGCAATAAAAAATTTGATAAAGGAGACAAAACAATGAAAAGCACAAAGAAATCACTGCTCATCAGTATTCTTTCGATAACCCTTTGCGTTGCAATGTTACTCGGCACTACATACGCATGGTTTACCGACAGCGTACAGAGCGGCGTAAACACCATTCAGGCAGGCAATCTGGATGTTGAACTTTTGCATACCAATGCTGAAGTTTCCGACCAGACTGTTAAAGACGAAACAAAACTGTTCGTAGATAAAGACGGCGAAGCTATTCTTTGGGAACCCGGCGTTTATTCTTACGAAACCTTTACAGTTAAGAACGTAGGCAATCTCGCTCTTAAGTACAAAATGGCAATCAACGTTGCTTCCTTTACCTCTTACAACGGTCATAATCTTACCGAAGTATTAAAGGTTAAGGAATTAGATGAAGCTCCGACAAGCCGTGATGATATCACCGGCGGTACGTTACTTAATGCGTGGAGTCTTAACAGCGACGATGTTGTTCTTAATCCCAATGGAACTAAGACCTTTACCGTTGCTATCTACTGGGAGCCTACCGACAACGATAACGACTTCAATATGAACAACGGCCGTCCTCAGCCTCTGTCTATCGACCTCGGCGTAAGCCTCGTTGCAACTCAGGCAACCGTTGAATATGACAGCTTCGATGATCAGTATGACAAGGATGCTGAAAATACACTTGAACCTGCCGCAAAGGTTGAAAAGGCTATGGCAATGGCAACCGCAAAGTCAGGCGAAAAGACTATATTTATCGCAGATGCTGTTCCGGCTGAAGACTCTAACGAGAAAACTACCGTTGAATTTGAAGCGGGCGCACTTGAAGACGGCGAGTATAAGCTTGAAGTTGAAACCGAAAACAACCTGTTTGAGATGACCTCCGAAAACGGTGAGGCCGCAACCATCGACCTTAAGCTGTATGACAAGGAAGGCGCTCTGACAACCGCATTTGAAAATGGCAAGAAAGCTATAATTACCACCTTTGTTACAAAGGGACTGCAAAATCCGCAGGTTAAATACAATGGGGACGCAGCGCAGCCGGAATTTATTTCTTATAATTCCGAAACCGGCGAGCTTAAGTTCAGCACCACCCACTTCTCCGAATACGTATTAGAAACAGATTCCGATGCGTATATTCATGACACCGACCATGCATACGATACGCTTCAGGCTGCAATCACTGCTGCCGAAACCGGCAAGACCATAAAGATGCTCCGCGATACAGAATACACTGATCCTCATTTTGTACTGAATGGCGTAAATCTTGATCTTAACAGCCACAAGATAAAAGTTACAAGAACTGGCTCGAATAAGAGCTTTGAATTGAAAGGGAATGTAACCATTTCGAACGGCAGCATAGAGGCATCTTTGGTGAAAGATTCTAATGGTGCAGTTTATGCATTGACAGGGTCGAATGTTATATTGAATGATGTTAACATCAAAGCATATAAGACTTCTGAGCCGACTATTCCAGCTTACGGTCCAGTTGTATATGGCGCTTATATGGATGATCCTAACGGAAATATGATAATCAACGGCGGTGTATTCGACAGCGTAATCGGTACAAACGGCTCGACAAGAAACGGTTCTCTGACTATTAACGATGGTACGTTTAACAAAGCGCTGTATCTTCCGGCATATATGAACTACACCATTAACGGTGGCACCTTTAATGAAGAAATCGAAATCCGTTCAGGCAATATCAATATTTCCGACGGTAAATTCAATTTCACAGGAGAATATGAAGCCGAATATAAGGACGATAATTTTGTTAAATTTAGTGGTTGTCCTATTGTATTGCTTGGTTATAACGGACCGGCTGATAACAGCGGTGATGACGGCTACGGCCCCACTCCTGAACTGACGATCACCGGCGGCACCTTTGCCGGCAAGATTGGTTTATTCAGAAAGATTGCTGATTACAGCTATCCGACTGTTACTGCAACAGGCGTTACCGTTGAAACTGTAGAGTTTGGCATAGACGCTGAATAATTTGTGTTAAAACAAAAAAGGCGCTCGTCATAAGACGGGCGCTTTTTGCGTTGTTAGAATTCTAATAGAAAAATAGGCGGGAAGGCTTGACATTGTTAGAATTTGGTGGTAGTATTCTACCATACAAAGGAGAGCGTGTATGAATATTGAAAATATTGTGCTTGAAATGATGTCGAGAATACAGGCGCTGGAGGAAGAGGTCAAGGCGCTGCGCGAGGAAATCGCGGGCGGGCTTGCCGTTAAGGAGAACGTTACCGGGCCTAAAACCTATTCCACCGCCGATATAAGAGATTATATAGAAAAGAAAAAGGAAGCGGCGCGCGCCGAGGGGAAAAAGAGCGTTGTTGTGCTTGCAAAGGATATACACAATGAGCTGAAATTGAAAAGCAGATACCCCATGGTGTGCAACGCCATGTATCAGGTGATGAGTCTGGATGATGTTGTGGTGAATGCTCCGGCGAGCGGCTACTCATCTACCGTTGAAATAGAATACTTCATCCAGGTATAGGGGATGTAAAAAAAGTTCAGGACGTAAAACGAAAGAAAAGTAAAAATATTTGCTTTAGCTTTTATTATGGTTTTGATACTTTGATTAAATCTGAATAAAGAAGTAGAAACTCGGCAAATGCCGAGTTTCTTTTTATATTATTCGTTTTACTAATGCCGTTTTGAACCTCTCGCAGTATCCACATACAGCTTCGGGTTCAAAACGACATTCCTGATTCTTTTTTTCCTATCCCTCGGGGAGTGCGGTGCGATGCTTTTAAGGCTATATCATTTTCGCCTTTCCCTCGGGGAGTGCGGTGCGATGCTTTTAAGACTATACCAATTCCAACCGCATCTGATTGATGTATCGTAGGGGCGAACTGTGTTCGCCCGATTTAACTTCATCAAAGCTCTTGACGGGAAAACACAGTTTTCCCCTACATCTGAAAACCGAAAACTCTTTTTCCCATTTCGTCCGCTTGCGAACACCTTAACTCATAGTATTTTCAGCCTTTCCAAAAGCAAAAAAAGGCTGAATTTGCGGGCGGATAAAAATTAAAAAAAATATTGATTTCGCCATGCGCTTATGATATAATTTATTGTAATTTTTTTGAATCAGTGCGGCAAACCCGCCACAGATAAAGAAAGAAGGATTTTCATGGAAAAAACCAGATGCGTTGGTACCGTTTCACGAGGCATTCGCTGCCCCATAATAAGACAGGGCGATGACCTTGCAAAGATCGTTGCAGACAGCGTGCTCGCTGCCGCCGAAAACGAAGGCTTTGAAATGCGCGATAAGGACGTTATCGCCGTTACCGAATCGGTAGTCGCACGCTCCCAGGGCAACTATGCATCGGTTGACGATATCGCTGCCGACGTTAAAAATAAACTCGGCGGAGAAACCATCGGCGTTATCTTCCCCATACTTTCGCGCAACCGTTTTGCGATCTGCTTAAGAGGCATTGCAAAGGGCGCAAAAAAGATTGTTCTTATGCTCTCCTATCCCTCCGACGAGGTTGGCAACGAGCTTGTAAGTCTTGATAAGATAGACGCCGCCGGCGTAAACCCCTACTCCGATATACTTTCTCTTGAAAAGTATCGCGAGCTGTTCGGCG
>JAZRWQ010000027.1:0-15635 GCA_045599805.1 Eubacteriales bacterium
AGGGAATCGAAACCGAAGAGGAGCTTTCGATAATCCAAAACACCGGCGTTGACTTCATTCAGGGCTTCTACTTCTCGCGCCCCATGTCCATGCCCGAATACCTCGAATTCATAAAAACGCATAATTCCCTGTCCGCCGCGCCGGACAAATAAAATATACTAAATTAAACAAAAAACGGCTCTATGCAGAATGTTCTAAAGGATACTCCGCATAGAGCCGTTTTTTTATCTTAAGCTTTTTCTGAACTCGGTCGGGGTACAGCCGTTTTTCTTCTTGAAAATATATATGAAGTAAACGGGGCGGTCGAAACCGCACATTTCGGATATCTCGTTTATGCGGTAGCCGGTGCTTTCAAGAAGATACTTTGCGTAAATCATCTTGCTCTCCACAACGTCCTGCATGGGCGAGGTACCGAAATCCTCCTTATATTTATGGGAGAAATAACTGCGGCTGTAGCCTGCCATGGCGGCAAGGCTGTCCACGTCCCACTTCTTGTAGGGCATATTGTATATGGCGCTGCGCGTCTCGGTAAGCTCGGAGGCGGCAGCGGCGGCGCGTGAGCACATCAGCCGCGAAAGGATATGGAAGAAGATATCCGTGTAGCTGTTTAAAATTTCTTCGGAATAAGGCTGATCGGCGCTGTGCTCGTTTGCCATTTTCAAAACTATCTCGGCAAGCGCGGTCATCGGAAAGCCGGTTATCGGCGTATCGAGGGGGATATTCAGCTTTTCAAAATAGCTCTCATCCACCGGCGAAAAATGAAACCAATGATTGGCGAAGATATCGCCGGTGCCGTGATAGATGTTGGGCGTGTCGGGGCGCAGGATGATAAGCGTTTCGGGAGCAAAATCCACATCCATCCCCTTTAAGGTAAAAACGGTGGGGGTGGTAACAAGCACCATGACCATATCACCGCTGCCCTGCGGACGATAGATATTGAAATTGCCTGTGTGGCGGTAATTGTAGCCGACCTTGTTAATGTGCATATTTCCCCTCCGAATAATATTGATATTTTCAGTATACCTCTTTTGGGCTGAATTACAAGAGTTTTTATAAAAAAAGACAGCAAAGAAAGCATAATATCTATATTATGACCTTAATTTATTATACTTTACAAGCGGCGCTTTATGTGATAAACTGATTTTACAAATAAAATCGAGGTAAAATCATGAAAAAAATAATATCAGTTATTCTCATTCTGGCATTGGCGCTTTCCCTTTGCGGATGCGCATCCTCCACCGTTTCCGATGAGGCGGCATGGAAAGCCCTCTTCGGTGAGGAAAATCTTAAAAACGTAAGCATCCGCTTTTCGTCCGACGACGGCAAGATGCTTACGGCAATATGGGTAAACGGCAGCGTTATAAAATATAACTACGCCGTGACCGAGGGCATGTCCAACCTCTACTACGAATACAGGGACGGCACGATGTACTCCTACGTTCTGCGCAGCGGCAAATGGATATGCGATAATGTTGACCTTTCCGACAGGGGCGTTTCCGATATCTATTCTCTGCTTATGTACATCACCGCGCTGAAGGATTATTCCGGCATGTATGACAAGGCGACCTACAAGGGCGGCGCGTATGTGATAGAGACCGACGGCGGCAATGTTTCCATTAAAATAAAGGACGGAAAATTAGCGAAAATCACCTTTGCCGATTCCGGCACAATGAAATTTACCGATTACGGCAAAACAAAGGTATCTCTGCCGGAGCTCGGTTGATACAAATTCCGTAGAATTCTATTAGTTTATGCGCCTGTTTTATAGAATTCTATATATTTTCTAACGCAAAAACACCCCGTATTCTATAGAATATTCTATCGGATACGGGGTGCATTTTCCGCTTTTTCCGCTCCTGTTTGACTTATCGCGCGAACAGGGGTATTTTTATGCTTTTTTTACCCGAAACGGCGTAGCATATCAGGTTAGTTTTCACATGGAATTCTAATAGAATATGCCCTTTTAGATTTTAGAATTCTATTATATTTAATAGAATTCATTAGAATTCAATATGGCCGGCAAAACACGCCGTTTTTATGTTTGCAAAAAAAGAGTACCGGATTTTGACACAGCCAAAAATCCGGTACTTTAATTTTTAAACACTCTGCCAAAGCATATAGTTATTTTCGAAAGAGTAGTTTATTTTTCCCAGCTCGTAAAGCCAGGTGAGATAGGAGCGCACGGTGCAGCCGACAAGGGCAAACTGCTGAAGATTCATATTGATGCCGTATTGGGTGAAAAGCTTTGACATAAGGTTTTCAAAGCTTATGGGCTCCTTGCAGGCATACAGCAGTATTTCACCGACCTTTTTAAGGGATGCGATGTTCATATCGATAAGCTTTGTGATATCATCCGAAACAGGCGCGTGCGCCGGCACGAAAAGCCTGGCGTCGCTCTGCTTTAAATCCTCAAGGGTTTTTATATGCTTATCTATATCCCATGTATAGCTTATTGCGTACTTTTGCAGGGTAGCCTCCGAGCAGATGGCGTCGCCGATAAAGAAGATGCCGTCCTCCGTCTTGAATCCCACCATGTCGGGGCTGTGGCCGGGCAGGGGAACTGCCGTAAGTCCCTCGGGCAATACCTCGTCGGTCAAAAGAAAAGCCTCACTCGGCTGCGCGAGCATAAACTTATTTTCAAGCCCGATAAGCGGCTTGCCTCCGTAAAGGCTGGCAGGCTCCATTATCGTATGATTTACGAAGTCACATTCCAGTCCCTTGGCGTAAATCTTACAGCCGGTCTTGTCCTGCAGAAATTTGTTGCCGCCGATATGGTCGGCATGGGAATGGGTATTGTATATCGTTTTAAGGGAAAGCCCCAAATCGGTCAGTATTCTGTAAATCTTCTTGCCTGCATCCTTGTCGCTGCCCGAATCTATCGTTACGGCGCTGCCGTCACCGAGCGCTATGATGCCTGCCTTTGCGGGACAGTCGATATATCCCACTTTGTCGGTTATCTTTATGTATTCGTACATGTAATCGCCTCCGTGTATACATTAACATATTTTACATATTTTTTCAAGATATATATGGATATTCTGCTTTAAGAATGATATAATGGATTAAATACAAGTTCCGGAAAGGCGCATCATGGAAAAATCTTATCATATCGGCTTAAATGAAGGCCACGGCGCGAGATACGCCATACTGCCGGGGGATCCGGGCAGAGTGGAGATCATTGCAAAATATCTTGAAAATCCGAAATTCTTATGCCAAAACAGGGAGTACACCACCTGGGAGGGCTATCTAAACAATGAAAAGGTGCTTGTAATGTCAACCGGCATGGGCGGCCCCTCCACCGCAATAGGCATTGAGGAATTATACCGCACCGGTGTTGATACCTTCATAAGGGTAGGCACCTGCGGCGGCATGCAGGAAAATATCGCGGCAGGCGACATCGTTGTTGCCACCGGCTGCATACGTCAGGAGGGCACAACAAGAGAATACGTACCCGTGGAATATCCTGCCGTGCCCGATTTCAACGTAACGAGCGCCCTTGTAAAAGCGGCGAAAAATCACGGCTTTGTCTGCCACGCAGGCGTTGTTCAAAGCAAGGATTCATTTTACGGACAGCACGATCCGAACCGTATGCCGGTCTGCGATGAGCTGAACGCAAAGTGGCACGCATGGATAAGTGCAGGCTGCCTTGCCTCCGAAATGGAGGGCGCGGCGCTGTGCATAGTATCGTCGGTACTGCGCGCGCGAGCCGGCGCGGTCTTCACCGCCGTATGGAATCAGGAACGCGCAAGACTTTATAACGACACACGCGAATGTCATGACAGCAAAGACGCCATAAAGACCGCCGTTGACGCGATCGCTCTTCTAATAGATGAAGACAAATCAGGGAGATGACAAAATGACCTTCACATGGGATAAGCTCCTTTGCGATAAAACACTCCAGGAAAAAGAAAAAACTCCGTCCAGCTGGGTGGACTATCCCTTGGACCCTCTTGAGCAGGACTACCGCGAGATAGTTTCAAGCGTAAGCTTCCGCCATCTGCAGGACAAGGCTCAGGTTTATCAGCTCAGCAAGGGCGACTTTGTCCGCACCCGTCTCACACACTCGCTCGAATCATCAACTATTGCAAAACAACTCGGAATTATGATGATTTATAATTCCAAGTGGAATAGCTGCGATGCCTTTAAGGATATGTCGGTTGAGCACGCGCGCACCGTTCCCACCGTGCTCGCCTGCGCGGGGTTACTTCACGATATGGGCAATCCGCCGTTCGGCCACGAGGGCGAATATGCCATAAGCTCGTATTTTCGCCGCAGCTTCGAAAAGGGCGATTTTGCCTTTTTCGGCAAGCCGATAAGGGAAGTGTTCTCCGGACAGATGCGCACCGACCTTGAAAACTTTGAGGGCAACGCGCAGATACTGCGTATGCTTGCGAAATGCCGCTTCCCCTCCGAGGAGCAGGAGGCAAACGTATCCTATGCCACCTTATCCTCACTCATTAAATACCCCGCGATCTCAACGGAAGCCGAGCTTCGCTCGCCCGACAGACGAATACATAAATACGGCTGTTTTCTGTCCGAAGAGGAGATTTACAAGGATATCCGCGAAAGCACCGGACTTATTATCGAAAACCAGCCGCACGCGCGCAATCCGCTTGCCGTTATTTTAGAGGCGGCGGACGATATCGCCTATATCACCTCCGATATCGAGGATGCCGTTTCCAAGGGCACCATCTCTATTGAACAGCTTGTACGCTATATGAAAAAGCGTCTTGCCGACAGCGATATTGCCGATACCGAGGAGGAGCAAATGCGCCGCCTTACCACCGAGGGGATCATACACAACCTTGAAACACGCATAGAAAATTCCGACAGCGACACCGGAAAAACAATAGAGTTCCACAAGTGGACAAACTTCTTGCGCAACTGGCTGATGTACGTTACCGCAGGCAGCTTCGTTAAGAATCAAAAGGCTATAATGAACGGCGAATACACCGGAGAGCTGCTTGAGGACTGTCCTCATAAATATACTGTGAGGATATTAAAAGCCGAAATGTATAACAATGTTTACCCCGCGCTTTCCGATATTCACCTCGCCGCACACAACATTCTGACCGATCTTCTTGACAGATTTATCAACGCCGTTATCTACTTCGATACGATAAAGGGAATCACTCCCGTGATGAAATACTACATCGACGCCATCCCCGAACGCTTCAAAACCGCCTACTTCAACGAGAAAAAATCGGACGAGGTTTACAACCTTTATCTGCGTTTCAGAATGGTCATCGACTTTATCGTAAGCATGTCCGACGGCTACGCCCTCGAGTACTACAAGAAGATAAATGCTATGTCATACTAATAAATTCTAATAGAATTCTAACAACATAAAACACCCCGTTTTACAGTAAAAACGGGGTGTTTTCCTATATTTTCCTTAAATTCTCCATCTTCACGCAGCGGAATTTGCACTTTATTTGTCCTCTTTTCGGGGAAAATCAAATTCTAATAGAATTCTAATATTTCCGAAAATGCAAAGCGCGAAAAACCGTGCATTTGTGTTTTGCAGGGAAATGCGTTTGCGGCGCATTTCCCTGCTGTTTTTGCTTTACATCGCATCATTTTTGTATCTTGTCAGCGCCTTTTTAAGTATTTTTCTGATAAAGCCCGATGGCGTAAGTAAAACCACTCTCATTCTAACATCTCCTTTACCGCCTCATAAGGCAAAATCCCATGCACAAAAGCAGTACCGCCATAATAAAAATGACCACCGCGCCCGGAATTATCGAGGAAAGGATAACGCCCGTGCCCACCCCCATAAAGAAAATTCCGACTCCGCCCTTGGCATTTTTGTTTTTCATGGGATCACACTCCTTACTTTATCTTATGCGCGAAAATGAATATACGTGAACGGATGCAAATATAATTTAACAAAGATTAAAAGGAAGTGACTGCAATGAACTGTGAAAAGACTATACAGAGCGTAGAATTCAAAAATACCTATTGCGAGAGCGTTTTGGAAACGGAGGTTTCTCTGCCCGATTTTTGCCCGGGAATATTCAGAGTGATAAAGCTTTTGTCACAGCCGATGATAGGAAAGCTCTCTCCGAGAGAGGGCGGCATGCTGGCGGAGGGGCAGGTGGTTTTTACCCTTTTGTATAAAACGGAAAACGATGAACGCATATATTCATATACGACGACGGATGATTTTTCCGCCCTGCTGAAAGACATAGGCGAGGACAGCTTTGCGAGCGCGCAGTCGCTCTACTCAAGCTGCAAGCTATCCGGAAGCCGCCGCGCTGCCTTCAAGGCGGTTATAAATATCAAATCAACGCAGGCTGTGACACGCACCGCCCTGCCTTACTGCCCCGATAACGGCATCATATCCGATAAGAAAAGCTTCTTTTGCGGCGAGCCTATAATAAACGCCTCAAAACGCTTCGCGCTCTCCTACGAATACGAGCACAAGGACAGCCCCGAAGCGCTTCTCTACGCCGAAATCTGCCCCATAGTAAAGGAAACAAAGGCGGTAAACGGCAGAGTGCTTATAAAGGGCGAGGCGCTTATCCGCGGCGTTTACTCACACGCCGACGGCGTGCTGAAAGATATGCGCGATAAATTGCCGTTTTCGCAGGTGATTGATGCGCCGGAGGCAAAAGAGGGCGACTATTGCCGTGCATTTTTATCCATTGGCGGATATGAGCGCGAATACACCTACGCCGAAAGCGGCTGCATAACCCAGATGGACATAACCTTAAACGCATACGTAAACGTATGCCGCAAAACCGAGCAGACGGTATGCACCGACTGTTTCAGCGCCGATTTCGAAACCGAGATAAATAAAGCGCCTCTCACGGCAGCGGTACTAAAGGAAAGCATAAGCTTTTCCTCGTCGCTTTCCATGCCTCTCAATATCCCCGACGGGATAAAAGCCCTGCTCGACATAAGCGCTTCTTTAAACCCCGACAGCATGATTTTTGCCGATAATAAAATAAAAATTTCCGGCTCGGCGCCCGTAAGAATAATTTACCAAAACGCAGATAACGAAAGCGCCATTTACGAAAAAACGCTGCCGTTCGAGTGCTTTTATAATTATGAAAGCTCCGAATTACTGTCTGTTTCAGGGGATATGCGGGTGACCTCCGCAGCGCTTGCCGAGGGCGATAATTCTATTACTTTGCGTATAGAAACCGTAAATTATCTCTATTTGTATAGCGTCTTTTCCGAGAATATCATAACCGAAGCGCACACCTTGCCCGACCGTCCGAGGGGCATAAAAAGAGCTCCTCTTTCAATTTGCTTTGCAAAGAAAGGGGAGCGGATATGGGATATCGCAAAGGAATTTTGCGCCGTGCCGGAGAGGATAAAGACGCTTAACGGAATAGACCTCGACTATTTAAATGAAGACAAAAAGCTTCTGATAGAACAAAACGCTTAGCCTTAAATAAAATGCTTTCTTTGCAGGCGTTTATAGAAGAACAGGTTTACGCCGCCTCGCATAAGCTGATCGCAGTTTATCATTACAACAACCCATTCTATGCTCAGCCCGAGCAGACGAACCGCAACAAAACAGCCGAGAACACGCCATATCCAGAGGCTTAAAAGTGAAGCGATAAGCGGATAAAGGGGCTTGCCCATGCCGCGCATACCGCCCGACAGCGACTGATGCGTAAAAATGCCGAATATCATGGGACAGCATATCTTAAGAAGCGTTCCGGCAAGCACTGCAACGTCGGTTTCGTCGGTGTAAAGAAGGGCAACCTGTTTGCCCAAAAAGAAGTAAACAAGGCATATGCCAAGCGCCGTTATCAGGGCGGCTTTCCATACAAAGTTTACTATGGCGCGCACCTTCGGGCGGTTATTTTCGCCCATTGCCATGCCGGCAAGAGAGGTGGATGCAACGCCAAAAGCGCCGCTTATCGCCCATATTATCGATTCAATGCTTACGCTTACCTGATATGCCGCGTAGGGCGTGGTTTCTATAACGGTCAGAATCGCGGTGGTAATTACCGCGCCGCCCTGCAAAATCACCTGCTCAAGGCCGGAGGAAATTCCAAGCTTTACACAGGGCTTTATCATATCTCTGCCGCAGCCGAAAAAGTCCTTGATACGCTGGCGGATGGGTGTTTCCACAAAGAACAGGAATATCAAAACGGCAATGCAGGCGACAGCCTTTGAAATGGAGGTCGCCCATGCCGCGCCGGCAACCCGGAGCGCAGGAAAACCCAGTTTTCCGTTGATTAACACATAGTTAAGCATTACGTTTATAGCGCCTGCCGACAAATTGAACAGCATCGGAATTCGCGTTTGCCCTATGCCGCGGAAAGCGGCGGTGGCAATTATCATCACCGTCTGCGGGAAAAATCCGTAGCAAACTATGCGAAGATAGGTTTGGGCGTCCTGCGCGATCTCCGGGCGCGCGCCCAGAAATTTTATTATGTAGGGTACCGCAATAAGCATCAGAGTTGATGCAATTACGCCGATCAACGTCATAACCGGCAAAAGCTGGGAGGTTATGCGGTGACAGCCGGAATAGTCCTCCGCGCCGTAGGACTGCGATATCTTTACCGTAAGTCCCACGCAGAACGCCGTGAAAACGCAAACGAAAAAGTTTACGCAGGCGCCCGTTACGCCGACCGCCGCGATAGCCTGCGCGGCGTTGTCAACACGCCCCAGCATCGCCGTATCCATTATGCCGAACAGGGCGTTTATTATATTTTCGGCAAGCACGGGAATAAGTATCTTCCAGAAAAAGCGCCTGTCGAGCTTTGTTATTTTATATTGCTCTGCCATGATTTCTCCTAAATTCCTCGTATATTCGCTAAAAATGGAGCGAGATTACTCTCGCTCCGTATTTTTTTATTCTCCGGTAAGGCTGTCAAAAAGGCTGTTCAGATCCTCGGTTGAATAGTATTCGATAACCAGCTTGCCCTTGTTTGCGCTGCCGTTTACCTTGACCTTTCTGCCGAGAGTTTCGGTCATCCTCTTTTCGAGAGCCGCGATATTTATATCCTTTTCCTTTTTTACCGGCGCAGGTGCATTTAATTTCTTTATCCTGCTTTCCAGTTCTCTTACCGATATGCCCTCATCGCGGCAGGCGTTTGCAAGCTTAATAAGCGCATCCTTCCCCTCCACCGACAAAAGCACCTTGCCGTGTCCGGGCGTTATTTCGCCGTTTTCCAGCATTTCCACAACCTCGTCCGGCAGGCTTAAAAGTCTTACCGCGTTTGCTATTACGGGACGTGACTTGCCAACTCTCTTTGCCATCATCTCCTGCGTCATATCGAATTCTTCCATAAGACGCTTATAGCCCTTTGCCTCCTCGACAATATTCAGGTCCTCTCTCTGCAGGTTTTCAACGAGAGCAACCTCGGCGATCTCCTTTTGAGAAAGCTCCTTTATAACAACGGGAAGCTTTTTAACGCCGGCAATGCGCGCGGCACGCCAGCGGCGCTCTCCCGCGATTATTTTATATCTGCCGTCGGCTATCGGGGAAACGATAAGCGGCGTAATTACGCCGTGTTCCGAGATAGACGAAGCAAGCTCATTTAACTTTTCCTCGTCAAATTTCCGGCGCGGCTGATTTCTGTCCGGCTCAATATCGGCGATATTTACTTCATTTACGCCCGATTTTACGCCGTCAACGGTTTCTTCGTTATCTAAAAAGAGGGCATCAAGTCCTCTGCCGAGTCCTGTTTTTTTCATCTTACTCTAACCCCGTTTCGTCTTAAAAATTCTTTTGCGACCTCCATATACGCCTCTGTGCCCTTGCAGTACCTGTCGTAGAGGTTTACGGGCAGACCGTGGGAGGGAGCCTCGCTCAGGCGCACGTTGCGCGGAATGGCGGTTTTATAAAGCTTGTCGCTGAAAAATCTCTTTATTTCCTCTGCCGACTGGATGCTGAGGTTCAGTCTGCCGTCATACATCGTAAGCAGCACGCCCTCTATCTCAAGGGCAGAATTATAGTTTTTCTTAACAAGCTTTATCGTATTCGTAAGCTGGGAAAGTCCCTCAAGCGCAAAATACTCGCACTGAATGGGGATAAGCACGGTATCCGCACAGCAAAGCGCGTTGAGAGTGAGCAGGGCAAGGGAAGGCGGGCAGTCGATAAATACAAAATCGAAAGCGCCGCTGACAGTCTTTAAAGCCGCTTTAAGGCAGCCCTCGCGGTGAGGCATGTCAACAAGCTCGATCTCCGCGCCTGCAAGACGCATGCTGGAGGGCATAACGTATAGATTCTTTATTCCGGTGTTAATAATGCAGTTTTTTGCCATGGATGCATCGGCAATCGCCTCGTAAACCGAATTTGATACCGATTTTTTGGCAATACCGCAGCCGCCGGTGGCGTTGCCCTGCGGATCAAGGTCAACCAACAGCACCTTTTTGCCCATCTCTGCCAGGCAGGAGCAGATATTTATTACGCTTGTGGTTTTGCCAACGCCGCCCTTCTGGTTGGCAACCGCTACTATTTTTCCCATAAGATCAATCCTTTATAATTTTGTTTCTATATTGTAACACAGAATATTCCAAAAAGGAAGAGTAAAAAAGAAAAAAGTTCCACGTGGAACAGTGGAACGAGTTTTTCGTAGGGGCGAACTGTGTTCGCCCGTTAAAAGCTTTGATGCAAGTGAGGCGTGAGGAGTTTCGGTGCCCGCATAGCGGACAGAATTTAAATCGTCGGCTCCGCCGACACCTTAACTCTTAACTCTAAACTCTTAACTCTTAACTTTCTATTGTTCTACGTGGAACAATGCTTACTTTATAATTCTGCGGTAGAATATTAAATTCAGCACCGCCCTGAGGCATTGGTCGGCAAGCAGCAGGATGAACACCCAAAGAATATCGGCATGGAAAACGCGGAAAGCGATAAAGCAGCCGAGCACACGGCAAAGCCAGAGACTTATAAGGGAGGAAATGAGGGGATAAACCGGATGGCCCGTGCCGCGCATACCACCCGCGATTATCTGGTGCGTCATTATGCCGAGCACCTTGCAGCAGCAAACGCTCATCATGCCGGCGGCTATCTTAGCCACCTGCGCGTCATTGGTGTAAAGATTTGTTAAAGCGCCGCTGAAGAAGAAAAAGAAGGCGGCGATGAGAATGGCGGCGGAAAAGCCCACAAACCACACGTATTTAACAACCGCCTTGACCTTTTCCATGTTTTTCTGCCCCACAGCCATTCCGGCAAGGGAGGTGGCGGCAACGCAAAAAGCACCGCTTATCGCCCAAAGTGACGATTCTATGCTGAGCGATACCTGATAGGCGGCAAAGGATGCCGTAGTAACGACGGCAACTATCGCGGTCGTTATAATATCGCCGCCCTGAATAAGAACCTGCTCGGTGCCCGCCGAAAGACCGAGCTTTACCGAGGGCATTATCATATCCCTGCCGCGGAAGAAATCCTTAAAGCCTATTCTGATAGGCGAACGGACAAGGAACAAGATCAAAATGGCGGCAAAGAAAACTATGACCTTTGCGGCGGTGGTGGCATAAGCCGCGCCGGCAACGCGAAGGGCAGGGAAGCCGCATTTACCGTTTATAAGAATGTAATTGAGAATAACGTTCAAAAGTCCCGCCGAGAGATTGTAAACCATGGGTATGCGCGTTTGTCCCACGCCCCTGTACGCGGCGGTCACGGCGATAACGGCGGCCTGCGGAAAGAAGCCTATGCTCACTATGCGAAGATAGCTTACCGCGTCATCGACCAGCTCGCTCCTCGCGCCGAGAAATTGCACGATATAAGGCGCAATTATGTAAACCACGGCAGCGATGGCAAGCCCCATCAGCGTTACCACCGGCAGATTCTGCGCCGTTATGCGGCGGCATTCTTTCATGTTGTCGGCGCCGTAGCTTTGCGAGATCTTTACCGTCATGCCGACGGTAAAGGACAATATAAAGCATACGCAGAGATTTATCGTGGAGGAAACTATCCCCACCGAGGCGATGGCCTGCGCGGCGTTATCGACCTTGCCCAGCATCGCCGAGTCCATTATCCCGAACAGCGCGTTTATTATGTTTTCTATAAGCACGGGAATAAGAAGCTTTACAAAAAGCCGTCTGTCGTCCCGATTTATGCGATAAACCGTCTTTTCCATAATCGCCTCAAACAAAAAGCCACGGAACACCGTGGCTTTACTGTTGTTTTTAAAGTTCTTCAAGCGCTTCCTTCGTTGCTTCAAGGAAGATGTTAAGTCCCGTTCTTAATTCATCCTCGGAGATAAGGAGCTGCGGCATAAGCTTAACGACTCTGTTTCCTCTGCCGGCGCTTTCGCAGACAAGTCCCTTTTCAAAGGATTTCTTTATAACCAGCTTGGATGCGCTGTCGCCGAAAGCATCAAAATCAACGCCCCAGATAAGTCCGATGCCGCGGTATTCAATGCGGCTGTCTATCTTTTTAAGGCCCTCGCCCAGAACCTCGTCAACTATCCTTGCCTTTTCTCTTGCCTGAACGTCAACCTTAAGCTCGTTCATCTGCTCAAGTCCTGCCTTGGCGGCAACCATCGCGAGCTGGAAGCCGCGGAAGGTGCCGTTATGCTCGCCGGGAGCCCAGATATCAAGCTCGGGAGAAATGAGGGTGAGCGCAAAGGGAGTGCCGAACCCGCCTATCGACTTGGAAAGGCAAACCATATCGGGCTTGATGCCGGCACGCTCGAACGAGAAGAAATAGCCCGTTCTGCCGCAGCCTACCTGAATATCGTCAACAATAAGGATTATGCCGTATTTATCGCAAAGCGCGCGAACCCTTTTAAGGTAGTCAACATCCATAACGTGGATGCCGCCCTCCGCCTGCACCGTTTCGATAACGATGGCGGCAGGAAGATTCGTGCCCGAATGGTCGTCGGTGATAAGACGTTCCATGTATTCAACGGTATCAAGGCCGGGGAACATATAGGGCGCGGGAACGTGAACGACGTTTCCGAGGCTGACGCCTGCGCCGGCTCTCGATTCGGCATCGGTGGTAAGCTCAAGTGCGCCTACCGTCATACCGTGGAAAGCGCCCATAAGCGCAAATACCGTGTTTCTCTTCTTTACCTTACGGGCAAGCTTCAATGCCGCCTCAACGGCGTTTGTGCCGGTAGGGCCGGGAAACTGTATAACGTAGTTCAAATCTCTGGGCTTTAAGATATTTTCCTCAAAGTATTCTATAAATTCTCTTTTTGCCTTGGTGTACATATCCAGCGCGTGCATAACGCCGTCGTTTTGGAGATAGCTTATGACCTTCTCCTTTATATAGTCGTTATTGTGTCCGTAGTTCATTGCGCCTGCGCCGCAGAAAAAGTCGATATACGCCTTACCGTCCTCGTCATACAGATAAGATCCCTTTGCCCTGTCAAAAACGGCGGGGAACTTGCGGCAATATGAGCGCACCTTGGATTCGTACTCTTCAAAAGGTTTTACATTCATTTTATATGCCCCTTTCGGTTATCAGAGCGGACGTAGAATTCCATTAGAATTCAATTAGAATTCTGCTTTCGCCATAATTATTTTCATGTCGGGTAAATCTTCATTCTATTCTACCACATCTTATTGAAATATACAACGGTAAGAATATAAATTTTTTAGCGCATAAGGCTATAATTTCGCTTGCGAAAAACCGGTGATTTTGATATAATATTTAAGTATGTTATCGCATAGGGGGTGCTGTTACGGACAGGATAGGATTCGATAACGAGAAATATCTGAAAATGCAGTCGGAGCATATAAAGGAAAGAATATCAAAATTCGGCGGTAAGCTTTATATGGAGTTCGGCGGCAAGCTTTTTGACGATTTCCATGCCTCACGCGTGCTTCCCGGTTTTCAGCCGGACAGCAAGGTGCGCATGCTTATGGAGCTTAAGGACCAGGCGGAAATAGTTATCGTCATAAATGCCAACGATATCGAGAAGAACAAGGTGCGCGGAGATTTGGGCATAACCTATGATCTTGACGTGCTCCGTCTTATCGACGCCTTCAGAGGCATCGGACTTTACGTCGGCTCGGTGGTGCTCACCCAGTATGCCGAGGGCAACGTTTCGGCGGACAAGTTTAAGGACCGCCTTGAAAAGCTCGGCGTTAAGGTTTACAAAAGCTTTCTCATTCCCGGCTATCCGTATGACATTCCCCTTATCGACAGCGGCGAGGGCCACGGCAAAAACGAGTATATCGAAACCTCGCGCTCCCTTATCGTAATAACGGCGCCCGGCCCCGGCAGCGGCAAGATGGCAACCTGCCTTTCTCAGCTTTATCACGACCATAAGCGCGGCATCAAGGCAGGATACGCAAAGTTTGAAACCTTTCCCATCTGGAATCTGCCCTTAAAGCATCCGGTAAACGTCGCGTATGAGGCGGCAACAGCCGACCTTAACGATGTCAACATGATAGATCCCTTCCATCTCGACGCTTACGGCGTTACCACCGTAAACTATAACAGAGATGTTGAAATATTCCCCGTTGTAAACGCACTTTTCGAAAAGATTTACGGCAAAAGCCCCTACAAGTCACCCACCGATATGGGCGTAAACATGGCAGGCAACTGCATTATTGACGATGCCCTGTGCCAGAAAGCGGCAAAGGACGAGATCATCCGCCGCTACTATGACGCCGTATGCAATAACCGAAAGGGCTGCGGCTCCATGGAAGAGGTAAACCATATAGACGTTATGATGAAGCAGCTGGGCATCTCAACCGACGACAGAGCCTGCGTTGCCTCTGCCATTAAAAAGGCGGAGGATACCGGCGATGCCGCCGCTGCGATCGAGCTTAACGACGGCAGAGTTATTACAGGCAAAACGTCGCCCCTGCTCGGCGCGCCCTGCGCCTGCATTATAAACGCGATAAAGGCGCTGGGCAATCTTCGTGACGAGGTTCCCCTTATCTCGCCGGTAATTATCGAGCCGGTGCAGAAGCTTAAAACCGGTATCTTAGGCAACCACAATCCGCGCCTGCACGTTGACGAAATGCTCGTCGCCCTCTCCATAAGCTCCTCCACCAACCCCACCGCCGAGCTTGCCATGCGTTATCTGCCCCTTTTAAAGGGCACACAGATGCACTCGACCGTGATTCTGTCCGAGCTTGACACAAACACGATAAAGAAACTCGGGATAAATCTTACCTGCGAACCGATGTATCGTACAAAAAAATTATTTCACAATTAAAGGGATGTAAAAATAGCGCAGACCGAAAAAACAAAAAAAGAGTAGGTCGCAGGCTTTTATGCATCGAATAGCAATATAACTTTTGTTAAAGCAATATAAAGCAGAAGGAATCCGACAATGTCGGATTCCTTTTTATTTTATGTTTTTTCTAATGTGCTTTTTCACCTCTCGTAGTATCAACATACAACTTCGGGTGAAAAAGCCCATTTCTGCATCTATTTTTCCTATCCCCCAATTTTACTTTTGGTCTATACCAATTCAAACCGAAAACTGAAAACTTTTTTAATTCGTCGCGGAGCGACACCTTAACTCTTAACTCTAAACTCTTAACTTCCAAGACAGGGGACGGTTCTCTGTCTTTTCTTGCTATTTAAAAAGCACCCGAAAGGGTGCTTTTTTCTTCCTCTGAAAAGCCTTCCCCGTTTCGGGGAAGGTGGCATTTCCGAAGGAAATGACGGAAGAGGGTATAAGCTTTGATGAGGTAATAATAATCAACACCCAAAAGCTTTGATGAGGTAATAAAGAACTGTTGCTTTTGGCTTC